>NZ_JAPMAL010000044.1:0-56590 GCF_026343935.1 Paraburkholderia sp. CNPSo 3076
GCAAATTCGGCGGTTCGCTCGCGAAGGTGGCGGCGCCCGACCTGGGCGCGATCGTCATCAAGGCCGCGCTCGAGCGCGCGGGCGTTACGCCCGAGCAGGTGAGCGACGTGATCATGGGTCAGGTGCTCACGGCCGGTTCGGGCCAGAACGTGGCGCGCCAGGCATCGATCAAGGCGGGCCTGCCCACGGCCGTTCCCGCCATGACGATCAACAAGGTGTGCGGCTCGGGCCTGAAGGCGGTGATGCTCGCGGCCAACGCGATCATCGCGGGCGATTCGGACATCGTCGTGGCCGGCGGTCAGGAGAACATGAGCGCCGCGCCGCACGTGCTGCCGGGCTCGCGCGACGGTTTCCGCATGGGCGATGCGAAGCTCATCGACAGCATGATCGTCGACGGCCTGTGGGACGTGTACAACCAGTATCACATGGGCGTGACGGCGGAAAACGTCGCGAAGGAATACGGCATCACGCGCGAGGAGCAGGACGCGTTTGCGGCGCTGTCGCAGAACAAGGCGGAAGCCGCGCAGAAGGCCGGCCGCTTCGACGCGGAAATCGTGCCGGTGGCGATTCCGCAGCGCAAGGGCGAGCCGCTGCAGTTCGCGACCGACGAATTCGTGCGCCACGGCGTGACGGCGGAGTCGCTCGCGGGTCTGAAGCCCGCGTTCAACAAGGAAGGCACGGTGACGGCGGCGAACGCGTCGGGCCTCAACGACGGCGCGGCTGCGGTCGTGGTGATGTCGGCGAAGAAGGCCGAGGCGCTGGGCCTCACGCCGCTCGCACGCATCAAGGCGTACGCCAGCGGCGGCGTCGATCCGAAGGTGATGGGCATGGGTCCGGTGCCGGCGTCGAAGCGTGCGCTGGAGCGCGCGGGCTGGTCGGTGAACGACCTCGATCTCATGGAGATCAACGAGGCATTTGCCGCGCAGGCGCTGGCCGTGAACAAGCAGATGGGCTGGGACACGTCGAAGATCAACGTGAATGGCGGGGCGATTGCGATCGGACACCCGATCGGCGCGTCGGGCTGCCGGATTCTCGTGACGCTGCTGCACGAAATGCAGCGCCGCGATGCCAAGCGCGGTCTGGCCTCGCTGTGCATCGGCGGCGGCATGGGCGTGGCACTCGCGCTCGAGCGCGCTTGATATCGGAACGGGCATTTGCCAGCGCCTCGCCAAGCAGGGTTTTACGGTGGTCGCCGGCTGTGGCCCGCATTCGCCGCGCCGCGTGAAGTGGCTGGAAGATCAGAAGGCGCTCGGTTTCGACTTCGTGGCCTCGGAAGGCAACGTGGGCGACTGGGATTCGACGCGCCAGGCGTTCGACAAGGTCAAGGCCGAGGTCGGTGAAATCGACGTGCTCGTGAACAACGCCGGCATTACGCGCGACGTCGTCTTCCGCAAGATGACGCGCGAAGACTGGACGGCGGTGATCGACACCAATCTCACGAGCCTCTTCAACGTCACGAAGCAGGTGATCGACGGCATGGTCGAGCGTGGCTGGGGCCGCATCATCAATATCTCGTCGGTGAACGGCCAGAAGGGCCAGTTCGGGCAGACCAACTATTCCACGGCCAAGGCCGGCATTCACGGCTTTACGATGGCGCTGGCCCAGGAAGTGGCGACCAAGGGCGTGACGGTCAATACCGTTTCGCCGGGCTATATCGGCACGGATATGGTGAAGTCCATCCGTCCCGACGTGCTGGAAAAGATCGTCGCGACGATTCCCGTGCGCCGTCTCGGCGCGCCCGAGGAAATCGCGTCGATCGTGGCGTGGCTCGCGTCCGACGAGTCAGGCTTTGCAACCGGTGCTGACTTCTCGCTGAATGGCGGGTTGCACATGGGCTGATCCTGAGCGCCGCGCGCCTGCAGGGGACGCGCGAAGCTGGGATCGAGGACGGCAGCGGGCCTGTTTGCTCACCGGGGCAGGCACGCTTGACGGGCTAGGCGAACGCGCGACGGCAGCGGCTGCCGCGCGTTGGCGCTAACAAGGGCGACACATGACGACTACAAAGAAAACCGCCGAACGTCTCATCAAGAAATATCCGAATCGTCGGCTGTACGACACGGAGACGAGCACGTACATCACGTTGGCCGACGTGAAGCAACTCGTGCTGGAGCAGGAGGAGTTCAAGGTCATCGACGCGAAGACCAACGAGGATCTGACGCGCAGCATCCTGCTGCAGATCATCCTCGAGGAGGAAAGCGGCGGTCTGCCGATGTTCTCGTCGTCGATGCTGTCGCAGATCATCCGTTTCTATGGTCATGCGATGCAGGGCATGATGGGCACTTACCTGGAAAAGAACATCCAGGCGTTCATCGACATCCAGAACAAGCTCGCGGACCAGTCGAAGAGCCTCTACGAAGGCAACGCGATGAATCCCGAGGTCTGGTCGCAGTTCATGAACATGCAGGCGCCGATGATGCAGGGCATGATGACGAGCTACATCGAGCAGTCGAAGAACATGTTCGTGCAGATGCAGGAGCAGATGCAGAACCAGGCGAAGAACATGTTCAGCAGCTTCCCGTTCAAGCCCGTGCCGCCGGGCGGCGCAGCGGCGCCGGCGCAGGGCGCGCCCGAGGGCGGCGAGGAAGAGAAGAAGTAAGCGGCGCGGCGCACACGGCGGGTGGCGCGCGCTGGCAAGTCGCGGCGCGCTTTCGCATATCCGGCGCGCCGTGGCGGCCCGTTGCCGCGCGAGCGCCACGCTTTGTGAGGCAGTGGGTGATGCCGCCGCCTTTATTTACTCTCAGGCGCTTTGCAGGTCGCGCAAGGCTTCAGGGTGCGCCACGGCCAACCGCAAAAGGGATTGTGCGGCGCCGGTCGGCTGGCGCCGGCCTTGGCTCCCAGTCCTGCAGCGTACGCGTGGAAACGCCAGGCAGTGCCGCGAACGCGCTCTGCGAGAGACCGGCGCTCGCACGCGCGAGCGCGGCGGCGGTGGGCTTGCGGCCGGTGACGCGCAACGCGCCACTCGAGGCGCCCCGGCGCGCTTTCAACCCGCGCACCGAGTCCAGCAGTTCAGCCTGAAACGGGTCCATTTTCTCGTTCATGTTTTCGCTCTCTCCGCACATCCGGTTCAGGTTGCGTTTGACCGCGCGCCGGGCGCACGCGGCGAAAATTATCCGGATGCGCAGTTCGCAGGCGAGCGATAGCTGAACAAAGTTTGATTCTGTCCATATTCCACCCGACCCTGACGCTACGAGGCACGCACCCACCATGCTGCGCCGCACGATACGCCAAGCGGGTAAAATGGCGGATTGGCTTGACCCTCGCGCGGCGCTACCTCGCCCTGCGCCCCATATCCGGACGTACACGTGAAAAACCCTGTTGAATCAACGACCCCCCGCAATCCTGCTCCGCGCGTCGGGATGGTTTCCCTCGGCTGCCCGAAAGCGCTTGTCGACTCCGAGCAGATCATTACCCAGTTGCGCGCCGAGGGTTACGAAATCTCGGGGTCTTACGACGGTGCGGATCTCGTGGTCGTCAACACGTGCGGCTTCATCGACGAAGCGGTGCAGGAGAGTCTCGACGCCATCGGCGAAGCGCTTTCCGAGAACGGCAAGGTAATCGTCACCGGCTGTCTCGGCAAGAAGGCGAGCGCGAGCGGCTCGAACCTGATCGAGGAAGTGCATCCGAAGGTGCTCGCCGTGACGGGCCCGCACGCCGTGGGCGAGGTCATGCAAGCCGTGCACAGCCACCTGCCCAAGCCGCACGATCCGTTCGTCGACCTCGTGCCGGCTGCGGGCATCAAGCTCACGCCGCGCCACTACGCGTACCTGAAGATCTCCGAAGGCTGCAATCACCGCTGCACGTTCTGCATCATCCCGTCGATGCGCGGCGACCTCGTGTCGCGCCCGGTCGCCGAGGTCATGCTCGAAGCGGAGAACCTCTTCAAGTCCGGCGTGAAGGAACTGCTCGTCATTTCGCAGGACACGAGCGCTTACGGCGTGGACGTGAAGTACCGCACCGGCTTCTGGAACGGCAAGCCGATCAAGACGCGCATGACCGATCTCGTCGGCGCGCTGGGCGAGCTGGCCGCGCAATATGGCGCCTGGGTGCGCCTGCACTACGTCTACCCGTACCCGAGCGTGGACGAAGTCATTCCGATGATGGCCGAAGGTCCGTTCAAGGGCCACGTGCTGCCGTATCTCGATGTGCCGTTCCAGCACGCGCATCCTGAAGTGCTCAAGCGCATGAAGCGTCCCGCGAACGCGGAGAAGGTCATGGAGCGCGTGAAGGCCTGGCGCGAAATGTGTCCCGATCTCACGATCCGCAGCACGTTCATTGCCGGCTTCCCCGGCGAGACCGAAGAGCAGTTCGAAACGCTGCTCGACTTCATCCGCGAGGCCGAACTCGACCGCGTGGGCTGCTTCGCCTATTCGCCGGTCGAAGGCGCAACGGCGAACGAACTCGACGGCGCGCTGCCCGACGAAGTGCGCGAGGAACGCCGCGCGCGCTTCATGGAAGTGGCGGAGCAGGTCTCGGCCAAACGTATCCAGCGCAAGGTGGGCAAGACCCTCAAGGTGCTGATCGACGAGATCAACGTCGATGGCGGCATTGGCCGCACCGCGGCGGATGCACCCGAGATCGACGGCGTGGTGTATGTCGCGCCGGCGACCAGGGCGTCGAAGCGTTACAAGGTCGGCGATTTCGTTTCGGTGAAGATCACCGGCGCGGATGGCCACGATCTCTGGGGCGAGGTCTGACCGGCATGACGAGCGTCGCCCCGCAAGTCCTCGCTTATGGCGAGGCCATGGTCGAGTTCAACCAGGCGTCGAAAGACCGTCCCGAGTACTTGCAGGGCTTTGGCGGCGACACGTCGAACTTCGCCATCGCGGCGGCTCGCCAGGGTACACGCACGGGCTTCGTTTCGGCCGTCGGCGACGATCATTTCGGACGCCTCCTGACCGACCTGTGGACGCGCGAAGGGGTCGATACCGCGACGGTGCGGGTGGACGCCACGGCGCCCACGGGCGTCTACTTCGTCTCGCATGGCCCGGGCGGCCATGCCTTCGACTATCTGCGCAAGGGCTCAGCCGCGAGCCGTTACACGCCGCGCGATCTGCCGCTCGACATCATCGCGGCTGCGCGCGTGCTGCATCTTTCCGGCATCAGCGTGGCGATCAGCGACAGCGCCTGCGACGCGGCACTGGCCGCGGTCGAGCATGCGCGCGCCAACGGCGTGCGCGTGAGCTTCGACACCAACCTGCGCCTGAAGCTGTGGCCGCTCGCGCGAGCCCGTGCCGTGATGAACGAAGTGCTGCGCCTGACCGATATCTGCCTGCCCAGCTGGGACGACGTGGCGGTGCTCACAGGCCTCGACGACCGTGACGCGATCCTCGATTACCTGCTCGCGCGCGGTGCCTGCGCGGTCGCGTTGAAGCTGGGCAAGGACGGCGCCTATGTGGCGACGCCCGACGAGCGGCGCGTCGTGCCGGGCCACGTGGTCGCGGCCGTGGACGCCACGGGCGCGGGCGACTGCTTCGGCGGCGCATTCGTCGCGCGGCTCGCAGCCGGCGACGATCCGTTCGCGGCTGCGCGCTATGCGAACGCGGCTGCCGCGCTCTCGACGCTGGGTTTTGGCGCCGTTGCGCCGATCCCGTATCGCGAGGACGTCGAGCGCTTGCTTGCCGGCCAGCCCGCAAGCGAAGCGCATCAATAACAAGATTCATCCATTCAGGAAGACGAGGAGCAAGACCATGGAACGCGAAGTAGTGGTGGCAAGCGGTGTACGCACGGCAATCGGCGACTTCGGCGGCGGCCTGAAGGACTTCTCGCCGACGGATCTTGGCGCACGCGTGGTGCGCGAAGTGCTCTCGCGCGCGAACGTGGAAGGCGACGCGGTGGGTCACGTGGTGTTCGGCAACGTCGTGCACACGGAGCCCAAGGACATGTATCTTGCGCGCGTGGCCGCCATCAACGGCGGCGTTGCCCAGCACGCGCCGGCATTGACCGTGAACCGCCTGTGCGGCTCGGGCCTGCAGGCGATCGTTTCGGCGGCGCAAACCATTCTGCTCGGCGACGCCGACATCGCGATCGGCGGCGGCGCGGAAAACATGAGCCGCGCGCCGTATTCGATGCCGGCCGCGCGTTTCGGCCAGCGCATGGGCGACTCGCAACTCGTCGACATGATGATCGGTGCGCTGCACGACCCGTTCCAGACGATCCACATGGGCGTGACGGCGGAAAACGTCGCGAAGAAGTTCGGCATCACGCGCGAGGCGCAGGACGCGCTCGCGCTCGAATCCCATCGCCGCGCCGAGCGTGCGATCGCCGAAGGCCGCTTCAAGGATCAGATCCTGCCCATCTCAATCAAGTCGAAGAAGGGCGAAGTGCTGTTCGATGCCGACGAGCACGTGCGCCGCGGCGCCACGCTGGAGGACTTCTCGAAGCTCAAGCCGGTGTTCGCGAAGGAAAACGGCACGGTCACGGCCGGCAACGCGTCGGGCATCAACGACGCCGCTGCCGCCGTACTGCTGATGAGCGCGGACGCTGCCCGCGCGCGTGGCGTGAAGCCACTCGCGCGCCTCGTCTCGTACGCGCATGCGGGCGTCGATCCGGCGTACATGGGCATCGGCCCCGTGCCGGCCACGCAGAAGGCGCTCGAGCGCGCGGGTCTCAAGGTCAGTGACCTCGACGTGATCGAAGCCAACGAAGCCTTCGCGGCGCAGGCCTGCGCGGTGTCGCAGGAGCTCGGCTTCGACCCGGCCAGGGTCAATCCGAACGGCTCGGGCATCTCGCTCGGCCACCCGATCGGCGCGACCGGCGCGCTCATCACCGTGAAGGCGCTTTATGAACTGCAGCGTATCGGCGGCCGCTACGCGCTCGTGACGATGTGCATCGGCGGCGGCCAGGGCATTGCGGCCATCTTCGAACGGATTTGACGCCGACTCGTGACGCGCGGTTTTGCGCAAGGCCACTGTGCAAGTGAAGGAAGGATGCAGATGGAAGGATTGACGCAAGCACAGCGGCCGCCGCGCGCGGCCGCCCGACGGGGCAGCGCTACCCGGGCGCGCGGCTGGATCGTGGCCGCGGCCGCTGCAGCCATGGTCCTCACGCTGCCGCTCGCGGCGCGCGCGCAGGACGCAGGCGCTGCGCCGCCGGTCCAATCCACGCTCAAGCCGAACCCCGAGTTCGCGAAGCTGCCGCAATACGTCGGCACGCTCGGCCAGCGCCAGATCGTCATGCGCCTTGGCGCCAAGGCCGGCGACGACGACCCGACCGGCGTGCATGGCGAATACCAGTTCACGGACACCGGCGAGGTGATCCTGATTGCCGGCGACCACGCGGATGCCACGCTCGAAGCCGAGGACTCGAACGACGGCACGCATATCACCGGCAACTGGGTGGGCACGTTCGCCGAGGACGGCTCGCTTTCGGGCGACCGCATGGACCCGGACGATTCCCATCCGGTGCCATTCGATCTTAAGCCGCTCGCGGCGGGGTCCGCGGCTCCGGCTGTGTCGACCGGCGTGACGAGCGCGCCCGCGTCGACGCCGAACGGCGCGCATGCCGTGAACGGCGTGAGCAATCTCGTCATCGGGCAATAAGCGCCGCTGCGGGTGTTACTCTTCGGTATGCGGCGTTGCACGCGCCATTGCGCGAGCCGCGCGTCGCAACGTCATCGCGCCTCAACCGAATTCGCCTTCCGACATGACCAAATCCGACTCCAGCCGCGCATTGCAGACGCGCATCGTTCACCCGCAAGACGACCTCACGCCCGGCTTCGAGTCGTTTGCCGCGCCTGTCACGCGGGCGTCGACCGTGGTGTTTCCCGACCTCGCTTCGGTTCGCGCGCTCGACTGGCGCAACGACGCGCAATGGCGCTACGGCCTGCACGCCACGCCCACCTCGGCCATGCTGCAAAAGCGCATCGCCGAGATCGAAGGCGGCGAGCATGCGCTGCTGCAACCCTCGGGCCTCTCGGCCATCTCGAACGTCTACTTCGGACTGCTGAAGTCGGGCGACGATGTACTGATCCCCGATAACGTCTATTCGCCGAACCGCGACCATGGCGACTGGCTCGCGCGAGATTTCGGCCTCACGGTGCGTTATTACGAACCGATGATCGGTGCGGGCATCGCCGAACTGATCCAGCCGAACACGAAACTGATCTGGCTGGAAGCGCCCGGCTCGGTGACGATGGAAGTGCCCGACGTGCGCGCGATCACGACGGCGGCGCGCGCGCGCAATGTCGTGACGGCCATCGACAATACGTGGTCGGCGGGCCTCGCCTTCAAGCCGTTCGAGCACGGCATCGACATCTCGGTGCAGGCGCTCACCAAGTATCAGTCGGGCGGCAGCGACGTGCTGATGGGCGCGACCATCACGGCAGACCGCGATCTCTATCTCAAGCTCAAGGCCGCGCGCATGCGGCTTGGCATTGGCGTCTCGGTCGACGACTGCTCGCTCGTGCTGCGCGCACTGCCGAGCATGAAGGCGCGCTTCGAGGCGCACGATCGCACCGCGCTCGCACTCGCTGGCTGGCTCAAGACGCGCCCCGAAATCGCGGCGACGCTGCACCCGGCGTTCGAAGATTGCCCGGGCCACGAGTTCTACAAGCGCGACTTCACGGGCGCGGGCGGTCTCTTTTCCGTAGTGTTCGACGAGCGCTATAGCGCGGCGCAGATCGACACGTTCTGCGAGTCGCTCGAACTCTTCGCATTGGGCTGGAGCTGGGGCGGGGCGCATAGTCTCGCGATGCCGTACGACGTCGGTTCGATGCGCACGGCTGCGAGCTGGCCGCATCGCGGCACGCTGGTGCGCTTCTACATCGGTCTCGAAGAAGAAGCCGATCTGCGCGCCGATATCGAGCGCTCGCTCGCGAGGCTCGCGGAAAAAACAAGCACGCCTGAATAATCCGCACAAAGCCACAACGGCCGCTCGCGTCCACAAGGACACGAGCGGCCGTCGACGTGTCTGCCCGCCGCGAAAACCGGATCAGAAAAGACGCAGCAACCCGTCGAGCCCGACGAAGTTGAACGCGACGCTCGCGGCCTCGCGCACCACCGGCTTCGCGCGGAACGCCACCGACAAACCGGCCACGCCCATCATCTTGAGGTCGTTCGAGCCGTCGCCCATTGCGATTGCGCGGCGCGGGTCGATGCCGATTTCGGCACAGGTTTCGGCGAGCGTACGCGCCTTCACGTCGGCGTTGACGATCTCGCCCGTCACGCGGCCCGTGAGCTTGCCGTCGACGATTTCGAGCGTGTTCGCGCGCGTGTAGTCGAGCCCGAGGCGCGCTTTCAGGCGCTCGGTGAAGAACGTGAAGCCACCGGAGACCAGCAGCGTCTTCAGCCCCGCGGCCTTCGCGCCGGCGAGCATCTGTTCGGCGCCCGGCGAGAGCTGCAGGCGTTCCTCATACACACGCTCCAGCGCGCTCGCGTCGAGCCCCTCGAGCAGCGCCACGCGGCGCGTGAGGCTCTCGTTGAAGTCCTTGATCTCGCCGCGCATCGAGGCTTCGGTAATTGCTGCGACCTCGGCCTTCAGACCGCAGAAGTCGGCGATTTCGTCGATGCATTCGATCGTGATGAGCGTCGAGTCCATGTCCATCGCCAGGAGGCCGAAATCGGCCAGCGCGCGGCCGGCGTCGACGAATGCATAGTCGAGCTGATGCGTGCCGCAGTAGACCTCGAGGTCGGCGCGCTGGGCCGGCTCGGCGTTCTCGATGCGCAGCGCGTGGGCGTCGATCGGCGCGAGGCGGCTGCCGCGGGCGAGGCCGAGGAGCGGCTTGTGATGGACGGTGTCGAGCGGGGCGGGACTCTGGATGACGAGGTTCATGGCAGGACAGGCGAAGCCGACGCACGGCGTCGTCGGATTGATCGGATGAAAAAGGGCGCGGTCGCGCGTGTGCGTGCAAGACCCCGCAGTGCTCCTGCAGTGCGCGGTAAAGCCCGTCATTGTAACGTCCCGCCGACCGCTGCGGTCGCACACGCCGCCCGTCGCGTTTGCGCGCCTCGCGGATACTTCCCCGTTTTTGGCGTGCGTTTGCGAACACCTTGCAGCGACGAAAGCGCCCATTCGAGGCACAATGAAAGCTCGTGCGGCGATCCAACGGGGGCGGCCGCCGCGCGCCGTCAACCGAACGTGTCGCGACTCGCGTCGCGCGATGCGTCATGTGCGCCACGGCGCCAGGGGAACCGGTATGCAGGACGCCCGCAAGGCCCCAGCCACGACATCTGCCCGAACGCCGCGCGGCGAGCGGGCCCCGACATCGGACGCCGCCGCACCGGCCACGCCTGCCGCGTCCGTGCACCGCTTGCCTCGTAGCGCACGGCGCCGGCGTGATGACTCCGCCGACAGCGAAATCGACGGCATACGCATCACGAGCGCAAGGCGCGTCATCGATGCGGACAGCGGGACGCACAAGCTCGAGGTCGTGCGCTACTACGAGCGCGCCGCGCGCTGGATCCTGCCGCATCTGCGCGATCGCCCCGTGTCGCTCGTGCGCGCACCGCGCGGCCTGAGCGGCGAGATGTTCTTCCAGCGCCACCGCGCTCGCGCGCCGCTGCCCGAACTCACCGAACACGAAGGGCTCGACCCGGGCCATCCGCCGCTGCTCACGATCGATACGGCGAGAGCGCTGGTGAGCGCCGCGCAGATGGACGTCATCGAGCTGCACACCTGGAACGCTAGTGTCCACGACATCGAGCGGCCCGATCGGGTCGTGTTCGACCTCGACCCCGATCCGGCGTTGGGCTGGGACCGTATGATCGAGGCGGCGCAGTCCACGCGGGCCTTGCTTGCGGAACTGAGGCTCGAATCGTTCTGCAAGACGAGCGGCGGCAAGGGCTTGCATATCGTCGTGCCGCTCACGCCGGACGCGGGCTGGGATGACGCGAAGGCGTTCGCTCGTGCGGTTGCGCAGCATCTGGCCTCGGTTTGGCCCACGCAGATCACGGCCACCATGGGCCCCGAACACCGCAAGAAGAAGATCTTCGTCGACTACCTGCGCAATGCGCGCGGTGCGAGCACGGCGCTCGCGTATGGCGTGCGGGCGCGGCCGGGCATGGGCGTGTCCGTGCCGATCGGCTGGGACGAACTGGAGGCGACGACGGGCGGCGCGCAATGGACGCTTGCGACGATCGACGCGCGCCTCGCGCAGGTCGAGCAAGCCGATCCCTGGGCAGCCTATGGGCGCGTGCGCCAGACGTTGACGGCGGAGCTGACGCTGGGTCTCGAAACCGCCGGCAAGTAGCGGCGCGAGGTGAGGGTTTGCGCGTGCCGTGTATGCACGACGAGTCGGCCACGCAGACGCCGCCCGGCGCCAACGGTGCGCTGTCGGACGGCAAGCAAATTGCTGGCGATGACAAGCAGGATAAAACCTGGTCCGTTCGATGCATGTGCTCGGCGCAAGGCAGCGCGCAGCGCGCTAGACTGCTAACAGACCATCCGCCGCACGGGAGCGGAGCGTCGTACCTGGCGTTTCGCGGCTCGCCGCGTTCGTTGCGTACGCCGCTTTTCGCTCGCGGGCGCGGCCGTTCCCGCCAGGAGGTGACGCATGCCTTGCCGCAGCTCCCGCCATACTCGCCGCCGCCCCGCGGTGCTCGTCCAGTTTGTCCTCGCCGCTTCCTGCGCGATCGCGCCGCCGGCATTCGCGGCCACGCCGATCACGGTCACCTCGAAGGCCGCGACCGACGGGCCGATCCGCTACACCGTGCGGGTCGCGTCGAAGGCGTTCGGCGACGCCCAGGAGACCCGCACCCTGCGCTCGGGCGATACCGACGACTTCACCTGGCGCACCACGCCGCCGGGCGGTGCGGTCGCGACGCCGCAAGGCTGCCCGGACTACGCCTCGTTGCCGCTCGACGCGAATGGCGCGATGGTCCGGCAGACCCAGGTGCGTCTGGCGCCAATCGTCGCGAGCAACGGCACGGCCACCGTGCAGGTGAGCTTCCGCGCCCAGGCGCCGCACGGCACGCAGACGGTGTCGAGCAACGGCGCTTCGCTCACGTGCCCCGCCGTGGTCGCGCATAGCGAGGTCACCCACCTCACGATGCCCACCAATGGCACCGCGAAGACGCTCAAGCTCAGCGACGGCACGCAAATCTCGATCTCGGCGCAGCGCTAGGGCGCGGCTCGAGCGGGAGGGCCGGCGAGACGCACCAGGCGTGCCGGCCGCGCACGCCGCCCAGGCTTTAAGCGCGTGTCTTGCGCTCGATGAGCCGCGCAACGAGAAAGCGATGCTGCGGCGAGAACAGGCGCCGGTACGCGAGCAGCACCGCGCCCACCGTGCCGAGCGCCGACGAAGCCGCGATCAGGAACATGATCACGATCTGATAGCGGACGGCCTGTAGCGGCGATTGCCCCGCGAGCACCTGGCCCGTCATCATGCCGGGCAGGCTTACCACGCCAACGATGGCCATCTGGTTGAGCGTCGGAATCATGCCGGCGCGCACGGCCTCGCGGGCGCTCGCCTGCGCGGCTTCCCAGCGTGTGGCGCCCAGCGCGAGCGCGCTCTCCACACGGTCGCGCCGCGCGGTCAGCTCCTGCATCATGCGCTCCACGCCGAGCGACACGCCCGTCAGCGTGTTGCCGAGAATCATGCCGAGGATCGGAATCGCATATTGCGGCTCGTACCACGGCCGGATGCGGATCACCACGAAGAGCCCGACTGCCGCCACGAGCCACGCGCTCACCCAGATCGACACGATGCTGTCCGCGCGCTGCCCGCCATAGGTGCGCGCGCCGCGCTGCGCCCCTGCGAAGCCGGCGATCAGCGTCATGAGTACCATGAGCGGCAGCACGACGTACCAGCGGTTGAACGCGAACACCCAGCCGAGCACGTAACCGATCGCGAGCAGCTGCACGACGGTGCGCACGGCGGCCCACGCCAGCTTGCGTTCGAGGTCGAGCTTGAGCAACAGGGAGACCGCGCCGTTGACGAACACGAGGAGCGCCGCAATGGCGACGTCGCCGATGCCGAGGTTCTGCAGCACGCCGGGGCTCATTGCGCGGCTCCCTGGGTGAACGCCGCGCGCGTGGCGGGTTCTTCGAGCACACCCGCGCGCATCGTCAGATGCCGCGCGCCCACGCGCTGTGCCTGGGCGGGATCGTGCGAGACCCAGACCGTGGCGCGCCCCGTGCGCGCCTCATCGAACCAGCCGGCGACGAGCGCTTCGACGGCGCGCGCCGATTCGGGGTCGAGAGACGCGGTCGGCTCGTCGAGCAGGAGCGCTTCGGGATCGAGCTGGAGCACGCGCACGAGCGCCACGATCTGCGCTTCGCCGCCCGAAAGCTCGGCGGTGTCGCGCGCGAGGAAGTCGCTGGAACGGCCAGTGGCGGCGAAAAGCGCGCTGGCGCGCGCCGGGTCGAATCGCACATCGCGATATACCGCTAGCGTGTAGGGGTAGCGCAGATTGTCCTCGACGCTGCCGTCGAGCAGCGCAGGCCGCTGCCGCAGGTACGCAATATGCCGCCGATAGTGGACAATGCGCCCGCGCGTGACCGCTTCGCCGTGCCAGCGCACGTCGCCGCCATCGAGCGGGTCGAGCAGCGCGAGCGCGCGCAGGAACACACTCTTGCCGGAGCCGGACGGTCCCGTCAGCACGGCGCGCTCGCCAGCCTGCAGGGTGAAATCGGTGGGATGCAGCAGCCACTGGCCGCGTTGCGCGTCGCGCCGGGCGATCTGATGCGCCTCGACGAGCGGCACGCCACTGGCGTGGGGTGGGGGAAGTGGGGTGTGCTTGAGCATCGAAAGATTGCAAACAGGGCAGGCATACAGGTCGTGCGAGGCAGTCATGCAGATATAACCGGGCACGCTGACTGCTCTTGCGGTATTGCAACATGGCAGGCCATACAACAACGCATAACGTGGAGTACGCATGACGTCACCGCAGCCCAAGCCTTTCCGACTCGGCCGCACACTCGCCAGGATCATCGCATGGCTCGTCGCGGTTGTCGTCGTGTTGATTGCCGTGCTCGTCGTCTTCATCCTGACGTTCGACTGGAACCACGCCAAACCCTACGTGAACGAGAAGGTCACCGAGGCCATCGGGCGGGCGTTCGCGATCGAAGGCGATCTCAAGGTGGGCTGGCAGCGGCCGCCCGGCGAAACGGGCTGGCGCGCGTGGGTGCCCTGGCCGCGTTTTTCCGCCACGCAGATCGAGATCGCCAATCCCGACTGGACGAAGTCCCCGCACTTCGCCACGCTCGACGAGATCGACTTCGAGGTGGCCGTGCTGCCGCTGCTTGCGCACGACATCGTGATTCCGGCGATCAATCTCGTGAATCCGTCGATCGACGTCGAGCGCCTCGTCGACGGGCGCAACAACTGGACCTTCAAGCTGCCCGCCTCGAGCGGACCGTCGACGTGGCGGCTCGATCTGCACGACATCACGTTTTCGAGCGGCAATATTGCCGTGAGCGACCAGCAGACGAAAACCGACGTGAAGATCACGGTGAGCCTGCTCGGGCACGGCATCCCGATCGGCAAGGTGATGGAGGAGCAGGAAGCGGCGTCGCGCCAGGGCTCCGCGCAGGTCATCGGGCGTGCGGGCGCGAACCGGCTGACCCAGCAGGTCAACAAGGAGCAGGCTTCGGAGGCGGCGGCCGCCAGCGAGGCTAGCGGTGCGGCTAGCGGTGCGGCTAGCGGTGCGGCGGCTTCGGGCGTGCCGGCTGCCGCGAGTGTTGCCGGCACAACCACGGGCACGTCGAGCGCAACAAGCGCGCCCGCAGCCGGCTCGCAGAAACTCGCCGCGAGCGGCGCCAGCGGCGCCGTCGTCGGCTCGGGCACGGCGCCCGCGCAGCCGCCCGTGAAACAGCCGTTCTACGCGATCGGCTGGACGATCAAGGGCACCTATGGCAAGACGGCGCTCTCGGGCGACGGCAAGCTCGGCGGCGTGCTCGCCCTGCAGGACGCGAAGCGCCCGTTCCCGATCCAGGCCGACGTGCGCGTGGGCGACATGCACATCGCGCTGGTCGGCACGGTCACCGACCCCATGCATCTGGCCGCCGTCGATCTGCGCCTGTGGCTGCAGGGGCAAAGCCTGGCGCATCTCTACAACCTCACCGGCGTGACGTTGCCCGAAACGCCGCCGTATGCCACCGAAGGCCGCTTCGTCGGCAATTTCAAACGCGGCGCGAGCGTGTTCCGCTATGAGAACTTCACGGGCCGCGTCGGCGGCAGCGATCTGAACGGTACGGTGGTCTACGAGCAACGCACGCCACGGCCGCTCCTGAGCGGCGAGCTGGTCTCGAACCTGCTGCAGTTCTCGGACCTCGCGCCGATCATCGGCGCTGACAGCCGTGCGAGCAAGGAAAAGCGCGGCGACACCGTGACCCAACCTGCCGATCGCGTGATTCCGGTCGAGCAGTTCCGCACCGACCGCTGGAACGCCATCGACGCCGACGTCAAGTTCACGGGGCGGCGCATCATCAAGCAGGGCAGCCTGCCGGTGCAGGACCTCTACACGCACGTCATGATGACGAACGGCGTGCTCGTGCTCGACCCGCTGCAGTTCGGCGTGGCAGGCGGCACGCTCGGCACGCGGCTGAACCTGGACGGCAGCGGCGCGCCGCTCAAGGCGCGCGGCACGCTGGAGGCGCGCCACCTGAAGCTCAAGCAGCTATTCCCGAACTTCAAGACGATGCAGTCGGCGCTCGGCGAGATCAACGGCGACGCATCGCTCACGGCGACCGGTAACTCGCCGGCGGCGCTCGCTGCGACCTCGAACGGCGAGGTGAAGCTGCTCGTCACGCAGGGCACGATCAGTATGCTGCTCATGGAGGCGGCGGGCCTGAACGTGGCGAACGTGGTCTACGAAAAGCTGTTCGGCTCGCGCGACGTGAAAATCAATTGCGCCGCGGCCGACTTCGTCGCCACCAACGGCGTGCTCGATCCGCGCGTGTTCGCGCTCGACACCGACGACGCCGTGATCGACATCGACGGCCCGATCGATCTGCGCGACGAGTCGATGAACATGAAGGTCCATCCGCATACCAAGGGCTTCCGCATTTTCACGCTGCGCTCGCCGCTCTACGTGAAGGGCACCTTCAAGAACCCGCATGTGGGCGTGGATGCGACGGCGCTTGCGCTGCGCGGCGGCGCCATGATCGGGCTCGGGCTGATCAACCCGTTCGCCGCGCTGATTCCGCTCATCGCGCCGAGCAACAACAAGCCGCTGCCGTGCGACACGCTGTTCGCGCAGATGCATCAGCATCCCGTGGCGCCGCCGCCGGGCCAGAAAATGCACGCGCTGCCAAAGCCCGACCTCGGAAGCGCAGGCACGGGCGCGAGCGCGGCTGCGGCGACTGACAAGGGCGGCAAGGGCGATAAGGGTGACAAGGGCGCGAAAGCGGGCCCGGCAATGCGCAGCGCGCCGTCGCCGGCCTCGGCTGGCAAACCGACGCAAGGGCAGGAGCCGCTCTACAAGGGAAGCTGATTCGGGAAGCGGACGCGAAAAATACTGCGCCGGGTCAATCGACCCGGCGCAGTGCCGTAGTGAACTTCGTTGGAAGCGCGACCTAGCGCAACGAACGCGGCGCCGTGTCGCCGGCGGCGTCCTGGCGGCGCGTCACGCGCCGGGTGGTCATGGTCGGACGCGCGGCGCCGAACTCGGGCAGGACCCGGCCGCGCGCGCGGCTCGCGAACACAAGGAAGCCGAAGCCGTCCGCCTCGTACCAGTAACCGCCGTTCTCGAGGCCTTCGATCGGCTGCTCGAGCGCGTGAGCGATCGATTCGATGCAGCGCTTGCGCAACTCGCTCGTGCCCGGATAGGGCGGCTGCGCACCGCGCACGCTGCACAGGAGCACGTCGAGCCCCGGCAGGATATGCGCATACAGCACGGGCTCGTCCTGCGCGCGCGCACGCGCGATCTTGGTATCAAGTTGGCCGAACGGTTTGAAGTGGCTCAGCACGGCGAGAAATGACTCATCGCCGTCTGCCTTGACGCGTTTGCGCTTTTTCGGGAAGGACATAAAAATTCGCCTGAAAAAGGTGGATTGCAGTACACGCAGCGTTCCCATGCGACCACTCCCGGACTGGTGCGCCGCACGTCGATCCTTTATAGCACACGGATTTGCTGTCTTCATGAGGATCGAGATGGGGACGGTCCGCTTGAACGGCGCGCGGACCGCCTGTAGCGATCCGGCCTGCGCGGCCCGGCTTGCTGCCCCTGTTTCAAAACCCTCATCGCGTTCGCAAACGCCATGCCGGATCGCACGTCGCGCTCATGTAGATATCCCGGCGCTCTCTCGCTTGTCTCCGTCTCAATAATAGACCTGTGTGTGCGCTCGGTGTGGCGAATTGCCGCAAAAAAGCGGGTTTTCCACGACGCGAGGTGTGTGGTGTCACATACATTGTCATCCTGAAAAATCGCGCAGATAATGTTGCGGTTCGGGTGCCCGCGGTTGCCCCAGGCGCCCCCAGCTGGCTGGTTTTGCGAGGGCGGACGCGGCGCGAGAGCTTGCAAAACGCATTGCAGAACGCATGGCGAAAAGCACGGCGCGCCGCCCAGACCCGCCACCGAACCAGACCGACATGAAACTCTTCGCCAAGGGGCTCTTGCTGATCGCGATTCCGAGCGTCGTCGAACTGGCGCTGCTGGGTGTCGTGTTCGACGCGCAGGGAAAGGCCGCGCTCGCGGCCAAACGCGCCGAGAACACGCAGCAAATCCTTTGGCAGGCCAACAGTCTCGTCGACCCGTTGCTGCGCGAAGCCGCGCGCGTGCGCACCGGCATCGTGCTCGAAGACCCTTCCTTCATCGATCGCCACGCCGTCTGGACCGAGTTCTCCGACCGCATCACGCTGCTTGCGCGGATGGTCGCCGACAATCCGCCCCAGCTCGCGCGCGTCGAGCGCATGCGCGACGCCGCCTATGCATGGCGCAAGGAAGCGGGTGATATTGCCGATGCGCTGCGCACGGGACATAGCGCGCCGTTTGCGCGCGTGGCGGGCAACGGCATGCCGCCCGAGATCGAGACGGTGCGCGAGGTGCTGGGCGAGTTCATCGCCGAGGAGACGCGGCTCGACGAGGCCCGCGCGGCGATGCTGCGCGAGACGCGCGAGCGCCAGCAGGACGCGCTGATTTTCGCCGTGGTGGGCTCGATGCTGATCTGGGCGTTCACGGCGATGGCGTTTGCGCGCAACGTGGGCGTGCGACTCGCCGCGCTCGGCGCGAACGCCGAGCGTCTGGGCGATGGGGCGCCGCTCGCGCCGCCGCTCTCGGGCGACGATGAAATCGCGGCGCTCGATGCGGTGCTGCATCAGACGAGCGCGCGGCTGCGCGTGGCCGAGCGCGAACAGACCGCGCTGAAGGCGCAGCTCCAGGCGCGCGCCGCGGATCTCGCGAGCGCCAACGAGCATTTGCGCCAGGAGAGTCAGGACAACGAGATGTTCATCTACAGCGTGTCGCACGATTTGCGCTCGCCGCTCGTGAACCTGCAGGGTTTTTCGAAGGAACTGCAGGTATCGTGCGACGACTTGCGCACGCAGGTCGACGCGGCGGGGCTGCCCGAACACGAATATCGCGCGATGGCCGAAGTGCTCGACGGCGATGTCGACGAATCGCTGAAATTCCTGCGTCAGGCGGTGGCGCGCGCGGCGGCCATCATCGAGGCGCTGCTGCGCATCTCGCGCGCCGGACGCCTCGAATACCGCTGGCAGCGCGTCAACGTCGCGCGGCTCGTCGAGCGCGTGCTCGGTGGCCTCGCCGAGGAACGCACGAAGGCCGCGCGCATCGAAGTGGGCGAGTTGCCGCCCGCGTGGGGCGATCCGGCCGCGCTCGAGCAGATCTTCGGCAACCTCATCGAGAACGCGCTGCACCATCTCGATCCCGCGCGGCCGGGTCGGGTCGAGATCGGCGCGCTGGAGGCCGGCGCGCAATCCGCCGGCGAACCCGGTAAAAGCGCGGGAAAAGGCCCCGGAAAATCAGCGGCCGGAGAGCCTGGCGAACGTACGCGGACTTATTTTGTGCGCGACAATGGCGTTGGTATCGCGCAGGCGTATCTGCCGAAGCTGTTCCGCGCCTTTCAGCGGCTGCACGGCGGCGAATCGCCCGGGCAGGGCACCGGCCTCGCGCTCGCCAAGCGGATTGCGGAGCGGCATGGCGGGCGCGTCTGGGTCGAATCGACCGAGGGCGCGGGCTCGACGTTCTTCGTCGCGCTGCCGGACCAGCCGTTGCGTACCACATAGCGGGTATTCTGGCGCGCGCTGCGCGGCAAGCTTTCAACAAGCCTTAAAAAGTTCATGCAGGACGTAGGAGAGTCGAGATGACGAACGGGGAACAGGTCAGCATCGTGCTGATCGAAGACGACGACGGGCATGCCACGCTGGTCGAGCGTAACCTGCGCCGTTCGGGGATCTCGAACGGCTTTCTGCGCTTTCGCGACGGCCAGGAGGCGCTCGATTATTTTTTCGGCACGCCGGGCGATAACCCGGCTGCGGCCGCGCACTGGCCTTCGCGCGACGCGCTCGGCAATTTTGTCGTGCTGCTCGACCTGCGCATGCCGCGCGTGGACGGCTTCGAGGTGCTGCGGCGCCTGAAAGCGGAGCCCGCCACGGCGTCGGTGCCGGTGATCGTGCTCACGACCACCGACGACCCTCGCGAAATCGAACGCTGCTATGAGCTCGGCTGCAACGTGTACATCACGAAACCGGTCGAATATGACGCGTTCATCGAGGCCGTTCGCCGGCTCGGCTTCTTTCTCCAGGTCGTCAAGCTGCCGCCGGGACATCGCTTCGTCCAGGCGCGGCCGGCCGGCGCCCAATAACGCATCACGCATGCATCACGCATGGAATCATCACGCATTGGCAATCGAATGGAAGAACGGCGGCAAACCGGACCCGTGCCCGAAGGGATGCTTCGCGCATGACTGAGGTACCCACGATGCTGGACGGCGCGCGCGTGCTCGTTGTCGACGACGACGAAGGCATTCTGCGCCTCGCCCGCAAATCGCTTCTGCGCGCCGGTGCGCGCGTGGACACCTGCACGGGTGTCGGGGAGGCGTGCGCGCTGCTCGCCATGCAGACGCCCGATGTGCTCGTGCTCGACTATCAGCTCGACGGCGCGGAAACGGGCCTCGACTTCTTCCGTCGCCTGCGCGCCGACGACGTGCGCGTGCCGGCCATCCTCGTGACCGGCTTCACCGACGAATCTCGCGTGATCGCCGCGTTGCGCGCGGGCGTCTCGGACGTGGTGCCGAAATCGGGCGACTATCTCGACTACCTGCCTGAAGCCGTCGCGCGCGTGCTCTCGCAGGTGGCGCTGCAGCGCGCCTCCGACGAAGCGCTGCTCCTGCGCGACCGCGAAGAGCACTACCGCACGCTCTCCGAAGCCTTGCCGCACCTCGTGCTCACCTGCGCCGCGGACGGCAATTGCGACTTCGTCTCGAAGCAGTGGCTCGACTACACGGGTCTCGACGCGGGCCAGTCGCACGGTCTCGCGTGGCTCGACGCCGTGCATGCCGACGATCGCGAGGAGATTCGCCACACGTGGCTCAAGGCCGTGAGCAGCGGCGCCCCCGACTATCGCCACGAGTTGCGGATTCGCCGCCACGATGGCGTCTACCGATGGTTCGATGTCCGAATCGTTCCGATGCGCGACCCGCGCGGCGGCGTGAACAAATGGTTCGGCAGTTGCACCGACATCGACGCACAGCGCGAAGCAACCCAGGAGCGCGAGCGCCTGCTCGCCTCGGAGCAGGCCGCGCGGCAGACCGCTGAAGAAGCCAATCGCGCGAAAGACCGCTTCCTCGCCATGCTCTCGCACGAGCTGCGCACGCCGCTCACGCCGGTGCTCGCGGGCACGCGTCTGCTGGAGCAGATCCCGGGCCTGCCCGATGCGGCGCGCGCGGGCGTGCTGATGATCCGCCGCAATATCGAACTCGAGGCGCGTCTGATCGACGACCTGCTCGATCTCACGCGCGTGGCCAATGGCAAACTGAGCCTTGCGCTCGAGACGGTCGACGTGCACGACGTGATCGAGGCCGTGCTCGAGCTGTTCCACAGCGAAATCCAGATCAAGCAGCAGGATGTGCACGTCGATCTGCGCGCGCAGCAGCATTACGTGCGCGGCGACCGCGCGCGCCTGCAGCAGATGCTCTGGAATCTCGTGCGCAACGCCGCGAAGTTCACGCCGGACGGCGGCCACATTTACGTGCGCACGCGCGACGAGCGCATGCAGGTGGAAATCGAGGTCGAGGATACGGGCATCGGCATCGCGCCCGAGCAGATCGGCAAGCTTTTTCATGCCTTCGAGCAGGGCAGCCACAATCTCACGCGCCAGTTCGGCGGACTCGGTCTAGGTCTTGCCGTGACGCGGGCGCTGACCGAGGCGCACGGCGGCAACGTGAGCGCGAAGAGCCCCGGCGCGCATTGCGGCGCGACCTTCACCATCGTGCTGCCGACCGCGGCGCGTGGCGAGGGGGCGGCAGCGACCGCCGAGCTGCGCGGGCCGCATCGGGTGGGCGCGCTGAACATCCTGCTGATCGAGGATCACGAGGACACCGCCGAGGTCATGTCGCAGCTGATGCGTGCGGGCGGCCACGAGGTGGCGGTGGCGGGCAGCGTAACCGGCGCGCTCGCGCTCACGGCCAGCATGGCCTTCGACCTCGTGGTGAGCGACATCGGCCTGCCGGATGGCTCGGGCATCGACTTCATCCGGGCGTTTCGTGCGCAATCAACGGCGCCGGCCGTCGCGCTCACCGGCTTCGGCACCGACGAAGACGTGCGCCGCAGCGTCGAAGCGGGCTTTACTGCGCACCTCACGAAACCCGTCAACTTCGAGCAGCTCGAACGGCTGATCGAAGAGGCCGCAGCCGCGCGCAGCGCGGCGGCCGAGCCCGATTCCGCCGCGCCTCGTCCCTGACGCTGTCTGGATCCGGGCACAAAAAAGCCCGCGCGGCCTTACGGCGGCGCGGGCTTTTGTCTGGGCGCTCGTGCGGCTCAGCGCGGATTGCTCTGCAGCGAATCGCGGATCTCACGCAGCAGCAGCACGTCTTCGGGCGTGGGCGGCGGCTCGGCGGGCGCAGCCACTTGCGGCTGGCGCAGCTTGTTGATGAACTTCACCATCAAAAAGATGATGAACGCGAGAATGACGAAGTTGATCACCGCGGTGATGAACGAGCCATAGCCGAACACGGCCACGCCCGCGGTCTGCAGATCCTTGTACGATTCGGGGTTGCCTTTATAGCTGGCCGGAATGTGGCCGAGCCGCACGAACATGTTCGAGAAGTCGAGGCCGCCGGTGATCACGCCGATGACCGGCATGATGAGGTCTTTCACGATCGAGTTGACAATGCTCGAGAACGCGCCGCCGATGATCACACCGACGGCGAGATCCATCACGTTGCCTTTGACGGCGAATTCCTTGAACTCCTGGACGATGCTCATGAGCGGGCTCTCCCTGAATGGCGCAGCACGGGGCTGGGGTCAATACGGCGTATTGGCGCAATCATAGCGAACGCATCCGTATCGCGGTAGCAATTTGACATTCCCTGACGTTTTGCCGTGGACCGGCGACGAAGTCCCGGCGAACGCACGCGGCGTGCCTACGACGCGTGCGCCGCGCTAGTGCGCGAGCGAGATCTGCTGGTGGAAGCTCGCCGGGTCGGTGTTGGTGCCACACAGCAGCACGCCTACGCGCTTGCCTTGCAGCGTGTCGCGCAGCGGCCCGAGCAGCCCCGCCGTGGCGGTGGCGCAAGCGGGCTCGACGGCGAGCTTGAGCTGCTCGAAGAGCACGCGCATTGCGCTGCGCAAGGCGTCGTCGGTGACCGTGACGACGCGCTCGAGATGACGGCGGCACAGCGTATAGCTGTATTGCTCCGCATGCGGCGCCATGAGCGAGTCGGCGATCGAGTGCATGTGGGTCAGGCGCACCGTATGGTTCGCGGCGAAGCTGCGGCTCATCACGTCCGACCCCTCGGGCTCGACGCCATACACGCGCACGCGCGGATTCGCGAGCCGCAGCGCGGTGGCGACGCCCGCAGCGAGCCCGCCGCCGCCGATGGGCACGACGACCGCGTCGAGATCGGGCGCCTGGGTGGCCCATTCGTAGCCGAGCGTGGCCGTGCCGAGCACCGTGCGATAGCCGTTGAAGGGATGCACGAAATAGCGACCCTCGTCCGTCTCGATACGGCGCACGATCTCGAACGCCTCGCTGCTGTTGCCCGCTACGACAATTTCCGCGCCAAAGCGCTTGCACTGTGCGACGCGCGCCGCGCTCGCGGTGCGAAAGAGCACGACTTTCGCGCTGATGCCGAGGCGCATCGCCGCATACGCTACCGCAATCGCGTGATTGCCGCCCGAAACGCACGTGACGCCGGCGCTGCGTTGCGCGGCGTCGAGGGCGAGCAGATGCGTGAACGCGCCGCGCACCTTGAAGCTGCCGCTCGACTGCAGCAGCTCGAACTTGAAATTCACGAGCGTCGCTTCGAGCGTGGACAGATCATGGCGGTCGAACACCGGCGTGCGCAGCACCCACGGCGCGAGCGCGAAATGCTGCGAGGCGATCTCGTCGAGCGTGGGGATCGCCTCACCGTCGATCGTGTGGCTGGTGGGCAGCGGCGCGGCGGTGGACATGATGTTGCGCGTCCGGCGTAGTTACTGTGCCAGGGCTTCGACGGACATGCCGTGCACGAGCTTGCGCAGGAAACCTTCGCAGGCCGCGAGCTGTTCGAGCGAGACGTATTCGTTCGGCTTGTGCGCCTGCTGGATGTCGCCGGGGCCGCACACCACGCTCGGAATGCCCGCGCGTGCGAACAGGCCCGCCTCGGTGCCATAAGCCACCTTGCGGCGCGACTGATCGGCGGTGAGCGCGCGCACGAGCTGTGTGATCGCGGCCTGCTCGGTGGCGTCGAGGCCGGGGGCTGCGGCGATCTTCGTGAACTCGATCGCGCCCACCGCGTGCTCGCGCTGCATTTTCGGCACGAGCGTTTCGCGCGCGTACTGCTCGACGCGCGCGAAGATCGTGTCGGGGTCGAGCGTCGGCAGATTGCGGAACTCGAACGCGAAGCGGCATTCGGCCGGCACCGTGTTGATGGCGTTGCCGCCTTCGATCGTGCTGGTTTGCGCGGTCGTGAACGGCACATCGTAAAGCTCGTCGAAGGGGCCGTTCGCGCGGAACGCGTCGGCCATGTCGCGGATGTAGCAGATGAGGCGCGCCGCGTACTCGATCGCGTTCAGGCCGCGCGGCGTGAGCGACGAATGGGCGGCCTGGCCGCGCACGCAGCACTGGTACGCGTTGATGCCCTTGTGCGCGACGATGGGGTGCATGCTCGTGGGCTCGCCCACGATGCAGCCTTCGGGCTTCACGCCGCGCTTCACGAGTTCTTCGATCATGAGCGGCGCGCCCACGCAGCCCACTTCCTCGTCGAACGAGAGCGCGAGGTGCAAGGGCTTGGCGAGTTTCGTCTGCTGGATCTCGGGCAGGAGCGTGAGCGCGGCGCCGATGAAACCCTTCATGTCACAGGTGCCGCGGCCATAGAGCAGGCCGTCACGAATCTCGGGCTTGAACGGGTCGCTGTCCCATTTCTGGCCGTCCACGGGCACGACGTCCGTGTGCCCCGAGAGCACGATGCCGCCGTTCGTTTCGCCGTCGTGCGCGGGGATCGTGGCGAACAGGTTGGCCCATTTGCCGTCGCGGCCATAGGTGAGCGTCGACTCGATGCCGCGCGCGCGCAGATCGTCGCGCACGGTCTCGATCAGGCCGAGATTCGGATGGCGGCTGACCGTGTCCATGGAAACCAGGCGGGTGACCCAGGGGAGCGAGGCGGGAAGGGCGGCGGAAGGCGTGGACGACTGCGCTGTTTCAGCGGCGAGGGACATGTTGGACTCCAGCTTGCTTGTATTCTTCATCTTACCCAAAAAGAATGGGGCAAGCCAAAGCTGCGGGCAGTGCGGCGTCCCACGCAGCAGGCGACCGCGCTGGGCATGGCGCACTGCAGCAAGACGTGAAAACGCCCGCGCAAAAGGCAATCCGCGCGGGCGTCCGATGATGCTGAAAATGCATTCAGCGCGATGCGCCAGCGCGATTGGGCGCGCCGAGCGCGCGCAACGTCTCCTTCACGGTCGCCACGCGCACCGCGAGATCGGGGCTGCGCGTTTCGATGCGCAACTTGTCCTGCCCGGCGAGCTTGATGTGCTTGTGCTTCTGCACCATCTCGATGATGCGCATAGCGTCCACGGGCGGATTCGGCACGAACTGCAGGCCAATGACCGCTTCGCCCGCATCGATCTTCGTGATGCCGAGCGGCTTGGCCGCCAGACGCAGGCGGTGCGTTTCGATCAGCGCATGCGCCTGCGCCGGCATCTTGCCGAAGCGGTCGATCAGCTCTTCCTGAATGCCGTCGATCGAATCATCGTGCTCGCAGTTCGCGAGCCGCTTGTAGAGCGACAGGCGTTCCTGCACGTCGCCGCAATAGTCGGCGGGCAGGATGGCGGGCGCGTGCAGGTTGATCTCGGTGGTCGCCGCGAGCGGCGCGTTGAGATCGGGCTCGCGGCCGTCCTTGAGCGCCTTCACGGCGTCGTTGAGCATGTCCGTATACAGCTGGAAGCCGATCTCCTGGATCTCGCCCGACTGCTTGTCGCCGAGCACCTCGCCCGTGCCGCGAATTTCCAGGTCGTGCATCGCCAGATAGAAGCCCGAGCCGAGTTCCTCCATCTGCTGAATGGCTTCGAGCCGGCGTTGCGCCTGCTTCGTGAGCCCTTGCGGATCGTGCACGAGCAAATACGCGTACGCCTGGTGGTGCGAGCGCCCGACGCGGCCGCGCAACTGGTGCAGCTGTGCGAGACCGAACTTGTCGGAACGGTGGATGAGGATCGTGTTCGCCGTCGGCACGTCGATGCCGGTCTCGATGATCGTCGTACAGAGCAGCACGTTCGCGCGTTGCGCCACGAAATCGCGCATCACGGTTTCGAGTTCGCGCTCGTGCATCTGGCCGTGCGCCACGGCGATACGTGCTTCCGGCACGAGCGCTTCGAGCATCGCACGGCGGTTCTCGATGGTCTCGACCTCGTTGTGCAGGAAGTACACCTGGCCGCCGCGCTTGAGTTCGCGCAGCATGGCCTCGCGAATCACGCTGTCTTCCTCGCGGCGCACGAACGTCTTGATGGCGAGACGCTTTTGCGGCGCGGTCGCGATCACGGAGAAGTCGCGCAGGCCTTCGAGCGCCATGCCGAGCGTACGCGGAATCGGCGTGGCGGTGAGCGTGAGTACGTCCACTTCCGCGCGCAACGCCTTGAGCGCCTCCTTCTGGCGCACGCCGAAGCGGTGCTCCTCGTCGATGATCACGAGCCCGAGGCGCTTGAACTGAACATCGGACGAAAGCAGCTTGTGCGTGCCGATCACGATATCGACGCTGCCGTCGTTGATCTGCTGGATCGCGGCGCTCACTTCCTTCGCGGTCTTGAAGCGCGACAGCTCGGCGATACGCACGGGCCAGTCGGCGAAGCGGTCCGTGAAGGTCTGCGTGTGCTGCTCGGCGAGCAGTGTGGTGGGCGAGAGAATCGCCACCTGCTTGCCGCCCATCACGGCGATGAACGCCGCGCGCAACGCCACTTCGGTCTTGCCGAAGCCCACGTCGCCGCACACGAGGCGGTCCATCGGCTTGCCGCTCGTCATGTCGCCGATCACGGCGGCGATCGCGGCGGCCTGGTCGGGCGTTTCCTCGAAGCCGAAACTCTCCGCGAATTTGACGTAGTCGCGCGGTTCGAGCGCGAACGCGTGGCCCTCGCGCGCGGCGCGGCGCGCGTAGAGATTCAGAAGCTCGGCGGCCGTGTCGCGGATCTGCTGCGCGGCCTTGCGGCGCGCTTTTTCCCACTGGCCCGAGCCGAGCGCGTGCAGCGGCGCGCTATCGGGATCGGCGCCGCTGTAGCGCGAAATCACATGCAGTTGCGAGACCGGCACGTAGAGCTTGCTGCCGTTCGCGTATTCGAGGTGCAGGAACTCGGTGTCGCCTTCGCCGAGGTCCATCGTCACCAGGCCGTGATAGCGGCCGATGCCGTGCTGCGCATGGACCACCGGATCGCCCACTTTCAGCTCGGAGAGGTCGCGCACCATCGAATCGACGTTGCTCGCCTGTTCCTGGCGGCGGCGCCCGGCGCGGCGCGCGAGCGGGCCGTAAAGCTCGGTCTCGGTGATGACCGCGAGTTCCTCGTCCGGCAGCGAGAAGCCCGTGGAGAGCGGCGCGACGCCCATCGCGAAACGCTCGTCGCCGGTGAGCCAGTCCTCGAAGCTGTCCGCGCCCGCGGGGCGCAGGTGGTTGTCGGCGAGCAGCTGCGCGATGGTTTCGCGCCGGCCCGCCGATTCCACCGCGAACAGCACGCGGTTCTTTGTCGTGTCGAGGTACGTGCGCAGCGAGGCGAGCGGGTCGTCGGCGTGGCGGTCGATCGCGAGGTTCGGCAACGCCGTGGCCCAGCCGCCCGCGCTCGTGGCGGGCAGCACGAGGCGCGCGAACGGCTTCGCGAAGGCGAAGAAGTCCTCGTCGGTCAGGAAAAGGCGCTGCGGCTCCAGGATCGGCCGCTCGCGGTCGTGCGAGAGGAAGTTGTAGCGCTGCTTCGTGTCGTTCGTGAAGCGGCGGATCGAGGTATCGAGGTCGCCCGAGAACACCAGCTGCGCGTTTGCAGGCAGATAGTGGAAGAGCGTAGCCGTCTCTTCGAAAAAGAGCGGCAGGTAGTATTCGATGCCCGCCGAAGGCACGCCGTTGCCTATGTCCTTGTAGATCGTCGCGCGGCTCGGGTCGCCCTCGAACACTTCGCGCCAGCGGCTGCGAAACGCCGTGCGCGCGGCTTCGTCAAACGGGAACTCGCGGCCGGGCAGCAGGCGCACGTCCTTCACGGGATAGAGGCTGCGCTGGCTGTCCGGATCGAACGCGCGGATCGAGTCGACCTGGTCGTCGAACAGGTCGATGCGGTAGGGCAGCGGCGAGCCCATCGGAAACAGGTCGATGAGCGAGCCGCGCACGCAGTATTCGCCCGGGCGCACCACCTGGCTCACGTGTTCGTAGCCCGCGAGCGTGAGCTGCGACTTGAGCTTCGCCTCGTCGAGGCGCTCGCCCTGCGAAAACGAGAACGTGTAGGCCGCGAGGAACGAGGCGGGCGGCATGCGGTAGAGCGCCGTGGTGGCCGGCACGATGAGAATGTCGCAGCGGCCTTCGCCGAGATCGTGCAGCGTCGCGAGGCGCTCGGAAACGAGATCCTGGTGCGGCGAGAACGTGTCGTACGGCAGCGTTTCCCAGTCGGGCAGCAGGCGCACGCGCGCCTCGGGCGCGAAGAACGGAATCTCCTGGGCGAGCCGCTGCGCGTCCACGGCGCTCGCGCAGATCACGGCCAGTAGCGGGGCGGCGCCGGTGCGCGCGGCCTCGCGGTAGCGGGCGATCAGGAGCGCGTCGGACGAGCCGTGCGTGCCATCGAACGCGTAGCGCTGGCCCGGCTTGACGACGGCAACGGGGGACGGAGATTGCGAGGAAGCGGCGATATCGGACATGGGCAACAGGGTGGCCGACGCTTGTGTCGGCGCTTGTGTCGGTATGGTGGCCAGTTCAGTTCGGGCACGTGCAACGCCGGAATATGGGGGCCGGTTTGCGGTCTTCAAGTGAATCCGGCGCGTTTTTCCTTACGTTGCGCGGGCATTTTATGGCCGTTTTGCGGGCGTCCGGCGTGCGGGTGAGGGACCTATTATAAAATCCGTCCTTTACTTTGACTCATGCGGCTCGCGACACCGTGACTTCACGCCTCTTTGCCCTGATTCCGTGCGCCGGCACCGGCAGCCGTTCGGGCTCGGCCATGCCGAAACAATATCGAATCGTTGCCGGACGCGACCTCCTGCACTATACGCTTGCCGCCTTTGACGCCTGCAACGAATTCTCGCAGACGCTCGTGGTGATTTCTCCCGACGATAACCACTTCGACGCCCGGCGCTTCGGCGGCTTGCGCTTTGCCGTGCGCCGCTGCGGCGGCGCCTCGCGCCAGGCGTCGGTCTACAACGGCCTCGCCGCGCTCGCCGAATTCGGCGCAACCGACGACGACTGGGTGCTCGTGCACGACGCCGCGCGCCCCGGCATCACGCCCGCGCTGATCCGCGCGCTCGTCGAGTCGCTCAAGGACGACCCCGTGGGGGGCATCATGGCGCTGCCGGTGGCCGACACGCTCAAGCGCGTCGCGCCGAAGGATCCCGCGGCGCCCGGCGCGCATATCGCGCGCACCGAGTCGCGCGACGGCCTCTGGCAGGCCCAGACCCCGCAGATGTTCCGCATCGGCATGCTGCGCACGGCCATCGAGCGCGCGCAGCAAGACGGCCACGATCTCACCGACGAGGCGAGCGCGATCGAATGGCTCGGCCACGCGCCGCGACTCGTGCAGGGCAGTCTGCGTAACTTCAAGGTGACGTACCCCGAAGATTTCGCGCTCGCCGAAGCGATCCTCAGCCGCCCCGCGGAGTAAGCGCGCCGCAATCCCTTTACCCGGAATCCCAAACATGGACATCAGAATCGGACAAGGCTACGACGTGCACGCGCTGGTGCCCGGCCGCCCGCTCGTGCTCGGCGGCGTGACGATCCCCTACGATCGCGGCCTGCTCGGCCACTCGGACGCCGACGTGCTGCTGCACGCCATCACCGACGCGCTGTTCGGCGCTGCCGCGCTCGGCGACATCGGCCGCCATTTCCCCGACACCGACAAGCAATTCTATGGCGCGAACAGCCGCGTGCTGCTGCGCGAATGCCTGCGCCGCGTGCAGGAGGCGGGCTTTACGCTGATGAACGTCGATACCACGGTGATCGCGCAGGCGCCCAAGCTCGCGCCGCACATCGAATCGATGCGCCAGACGATCGCCGAAGACCTGAACCTGCCGGTCGAGCGCGTCAACGTGAAGGCGAAGACGAATGAAAAGCTCGGCTATCTCGGCCGCAGCGAAGGGATCGAAGCGCAGGCGGCGGTACTGCTGCTGCGCGCGTGAGCGGTTATTCAACCGACATTTTGAAGGGTTGAACGGCGGGAGCAGGGCGCGTGCCTGCTCCGCACCTGACGGCGATGATTGCAGCTGCAATCATCGCCGCTGCTTTTCTTGCCGATTAATTTTCCGTTTTTTTCGTCCCATACTGAACCGGTAACCGGAAGTGGGGAGGACGATGGCGGGAGTTGAAAGACGCGTGAAAGGCCTCGATGGCCTGCGGGCGCTGGCAGTGGTGCTCGTGTTCCTCTCGCACAAGGCCCACGTCGACGCGATCGATGCGGGCAAGATCGGCGTCTGGCTGTTCTTTCTGATCAGCGGCTATCTGATCATCGGTGAGCTGCATCGCAATCGGGTCCGCATCGAGCAACACGGCGCGCGCACGGCCGCGCTGCTGTACGTCTTTTTCATGAAGCGCACGCTGCGCATTTTTCCCGTGTATTACCTGCTGCTCGTGGCGCTCACCATCGCGCATGCGAGCTTTTATCAGCGCGATGTCGATCTCGGGCTCGCCTGGCATTTCGTATTCCTCTCCAATTACTGGATCGGCGTGGTGCACGACGGCTGGCCCGGCACCGTGTCGCATTTCTGGAGCCTCGCGGTCGAGCAGCAGTTCTATCTCGTCGCGCCATTCGCGCTGCTGTTCGTGCGTGCGTCGCGCCATCTCGCGCTCTGCGCCGTGGTCATCGCGGCGGCCGCGTGCGCGCATCTCGCGCTGTACGAGGAAGGGGCGATCGCGCCGCTCATCTACGCATTCTCGCCGTGGAATTTCGCCATGCTGGCGCTCGGCGGCGCACTGGCGATTGGCGGCGCGCGCGTGCCGTTGCGCCCGGGCACGTTGAGCGCGCTGTGGTTCGTTGGCGCGTGTGCGGCGATCGCCGGCTTCGCGCTGGCGCGCGCCGATTGTGCTGACTGCGCCGAAGGCGTGACGAGCGCGACGATGCTGCCGGGCTGCTTCGACATCGGGCTCGCGCTCTCGCTCGGCGCGTTGTTCCTGTGGCTCGTGCGTCGTCAGGACAGCGTACTGGTCGCGGCGCTGGAACTGCGGCCGCTGGCCTGGCTCGGCACGATCAGCTACGGCTTCTATCTGTTTCACAACCTCGTGCCGGCGCGTCTTGGCGTGGCGCCGGGGCTCTATGCGCGGCTTCACGTGCCCGAGGTGGCGCAGCCGGTCCTCGCGCTCGTGCTGCAGTTCGCACTGGCCGTGCTGCTCGCGCATCTGTCGTGGCAGGTGCTCGAAAAGCGCGTGCTCGAGTGGAAGCGGCCGCTCGAAACGGCGATACGCAACCGCCTGCCCACCCGCGCGGCAGCGAGCCAGACGTGATGCGCGGCGGCGCGTAGCCTAGAGCGTTCCGCCGCCGACTTCGCGGCCGTCCGGACACAGCTCGCCGGTCTGCAACCCATCGAGCACGCGCAGCACTTCTTCGGCGCTGCGCCCGACGTTGAGGTTGTTCACCGTGACATGCTGGATGGTGTTGTCGGGATCGACGATGAACGTCGCGCGCAACGCCACGCCCGCTTCCTTGTCGCGTATGCCGAGCTGATCGATGAGTTCGCCCTTCACGTCGCCGAACGAATAGTGATTGAGGCGATCGAGTGTCTTGTCCTCGCGTCGCCACGCGAGCTTCACATATTCGTTGTCGCAACTGCCGCCCATCACGACCGTTTCGCGGTCATCGAATTCCTTGATGAGCCCGGCGAACGCGACGATCTCGGTGGGGCAAACGAGCGTGAAATCCTTGGGGTAGAAATAGATGACCTTCCACTTGTTGGCGAAGGTCTGCTCGGTGATCTCGGTGAACGCCGATTCGCCGTTTTCTTCGGGATGGTTGAAGCCGGGCTTCGCGGCCGTGACGGTAAAAGCTTCGAGTTTGTCGCCGACGGTTTTCATGGCGGAGGTCCTCATACGAGAGACGGGCCGGGCGGCCCGCATTGCCGCCGCGTGCGCGGTGCCAGACTCGGCCACATGCGGCGGCGTGCCCATGAAAACGATTGTCGCAGGTGCGGGCGGCGCGTGGTGCGACGGTGCGCCGCCGCCGGGTCTCGCTCAGGAGCGAAAGAGGCTCAGGCGCCCTTGGCGAGCGGGAACTCGATCGTTACTTCGAGCCCCGGGCCTGGCAGCCGGTTGCGCAGACGCAGCGCGCCGCGATAGCGACCCACGAGGCGCTGCACGATGGCCATACCGAGTCCCGTGCCGTTCGCCTGCGTACGAGCCGTATCGACGCGGTAGAACGGCCGCGTGACGAGCGGGAGCTGATCCTCGGGAATGCCCGGGCCTTCGTCGACCACGGAAAGTTCGACGCGCGAATGAGAGACGCGCGTTTCGAGCATGATGTGCGGAATGCCGTCGGTTTCGCTCGCGCCGTACTTGCGGGCGTTCTCGATCAGGTTGCCCACGACGCGGCGCATGTCGGTGTCGTCGGCTTCGATCATGGCCGAAGGCGCGAGCCGCGTGATGAGACGCACGCCATCTTCGCTCGCCATGCGCCCGGCCATCTCGCCGGCGATGACCGAGAGGTCGACGCGCTCGGGCATGCGCTGGGCGGGCCGTGCGTAATCGAGGAAGCGGCCGATGATCATGTCCATCTGCTCGATGTCGTCGATCATCGCGTCCTTGGTGGCCTGGTCGGACGGACTCATCTCCGTCTCGAGCCGCAGGCGCGCGAGCGGCGTGCGCAGATCGTGCGAGATGCCCGCGAGCATCAGCGCGCGGTCGGCCTCCAGCTGCTCGAGGTCCCGCACCATCTGGTTGAACGAGCGATTCGTTTCGGCCGCGACGCCCATGCCGCTCTCAGGCAACGGCGCGGGCGGCTGGCCCGAGCCCAGCATGCGCGCCGACATGGCGAGACGCGCGAATGGCCGGTTCACGAGACTCGTGATGAAGGCCGCCCCGAAGAGCGATAGCGCAAGCGCAGAGACACCCCATCCGACCCACTGCAGGCCTGTGACGTTGTCGAGCTGGTCGCGGTCGAGCGCGACCCAGTAGTCGTCTTCGTCGATCTTGAAGCTGATCCACACGCCCGGAATGTCGTTCACGGACTGCGCGATCACGGTGTCGTCGCCAAGACGCCCGCGGATGTCGTGCTCGATCAGGCGATTGAGCGATTCGTCGGGCTGAAGCTTGTATTTGTCGGTGGTTTCGCGCGGGTACACGCGCACGCCCTCGTTGCTCTCCAGATCCTGCAGCAACGCGCGGCGCAGATCGGGATCGGAGTAGAGGAGCGCCGTGCGCGTGAGCTTCACGATCGCGACGAGCTGGAGCGCCACGCGCTGCGCGCGCGGCTCCCGCTCGATCACGCGAAAGCTCTGGAACCACGCGGCGAGACTCACTGCGATGAGAAGGGCGATCAGCAGGAAGGTGCGCCAGAACAGATCGCCGAACGCGAGCGTGAGCAAACGCCGGTCAATCCGCATGGACCCTTCCCGTTTCAACAGAGGCAGTGCAGACAACGAGACTCCATCCAGGATCACGCGGCGCCGTCGGGAATGAACACGTAGCCGAGGCCCCAAACCGTTTGAATGAAACGCGGGCTGCCCGGATCGGGTTCGATGAGCTTGCGCAGGCGCGAGATCTGCACGTCGAGGCTGCGGTCGAACACTTCGTATTCACGGCCGCGCGCCAGCTCCATGAGCTTTTCGCGGGAGAGCGGTTGGCGCGGATGACGCGCGAACACCTTGAGCACCGAGAATTCGCCCGTGGTGAGCGGAATTTCCTGGCCGGCCTTGGTGAGCGTACGCGTGGCGAGATTCAACGCGAATTCGCCGAACTCGAACACTTCGGTGGTTTCCGAGGGCGCGCCCGGCAGTTCGGACGGCGCCTGACGGCGCAGCACCGCGTGAATGCGTGCGACGAGTTCGCGCGGGTTGAAGGGCTTGGGTAAATAGTCGTCGGCACCCATTTCGAGGCCGACGATGCGGTCCACGTCCTCGCCCTTGGCGGTGAGCATGATGATGGGCGTGCGGTCGTTGCTGCCGCGCAGACGCCGGCAGATCGACAGGCCGTCTTCGCCTGGCAGCATGAGGTCGAGCACCAGCAGGTCGAAACGCTCGCGCACCCACAGCTTGTTCATGGCGGGGGCGTTTTCGGCCACATAGACATTGAAGCCCTGCTCGCCGAGATAGCGGCGCAGGAGGTCCCGCAGTCGGGGATCGTCATCGACAACGAGAATTTTGGACGGGTTTTTGGTTTCCATGCCTGGCATCTTAGCGCGATTGGATACTGATGCGAGTTTGCACCAATTATCAGGTTACAGTCAGTTACAAAATTTACCCGTGCTGTGCCACGACCGCAAGCACCGACAGATAGACTTCTTTACGTAAAGCGGCAGTTCGGTAGATACTTCATTCGACTTTAAAATTCATGCCCGCGCCGAGCCGGGTTCGCACATGTATTCGAGGTAGCCGTTTGCCGCGTCAAGAAGGGAACAAAACGATGGGAGGGGTCAGGCCGACAATGCGCCATACCATGCTTGCACTGGCGCTAGCCGGTGGCGTGGCGGCCGCACTGGAGTCGGTGCCGGCCCGGGCCCAGCCCTCCGCAGACCGCTACGAGAACTCGCTGTCCTCCGCTCGCTCGCCGGGCAGCAAACCGTCGATGCGGCGCGTACGCAGCGACACGATCCCGCGCCCCGCATCGGACATCAACCAGCGTCCCGCAGTTCCCCCCGATCTCGATCAGCGTCGCCGCGACGGCCATATGACGCCCGACGAACGGCGCCTCTTGCGCCAGCACATCGAAGACGCCGTGCGCGAACTGTACAAGCGCTGATACTGCGGCGCGCGTAAATGCCGCTCTGCTGCGATAACGTTTACGCGATTTTCTCCTGGCACCTCGCGCACGCCTTTCTCGCGGCTTTCATGATTTTATCGGTATCGAAGCGTGCATTGGTGCACTCGCGCTGCCGAAACGCGCTGAAAAATACCGTAGCAATTGCACCGTCAACATCCGTTTCGCCACAGCCGTTAAGCCGGTACATTCAATGACTGCGCCGACGGATTCGTCGTGCGCCCATTCATCATGAGCGACTCCAGACGGTCGAGGCCAAACGCGCAATCCGCCGCCCACGTAGCGGCGCCCGACGACGGCGCGGATGCGCTGCTCGACGCCGACGATGCCCGCCATCTTCTGGTGCGCACGGGCTTCGCGCCGCGCGAGAGCGAAGTCGAACCCTATGTGGGCCTCACGCGAGAGCAGGCTGTCGCGCGGCTCGTCGGCAGCGCGCGCCGCGAGGCGCTCACGCCGCTGCCCGCATGGAGCGCCGAAGTGCCGCCGAGCCGGGCACAGCGCAGCGCGTGGACCCCCGAAGAACGCCAGCAAGCGCAGCGCCAGCGTGGTGCGCGCTACGACGAATTGCGCGCATGGTGGCTGCGCGAGATGCTCGTCACGCCTTCGGCGCTGACTGAGCGCATGACGCTCTTCTGGCACAACCACTTCACCTCGGGTCAGGACAAAGTCGGCGAGCCGCAGTTGATGGCCGCGCAAAACGCGCTGTTGCGGCGCGATGCGCTGGGCAGTTTCGCGGGCATGCTGCACGCGGTCGCCAAGGACCCCGCTATGCTGCTTTACCTCGACGGCGCGAGCAATCGCAAGGGCCGGCCCAACGAGAATTTCGCGCGTGAAGTGATGGAACTGTTCACGCTGGGCGAAGGGCAGTACTCGCAGCGTGACGTTGCCGAAGCGGCGCGCGCCTATACGGGTTGGAGCCTCGATCCCGACACCGAGGCGTTCGTCTGGCGCGCCGACTTGCACGACGACGGCGAAAAGACCGTGCTGGGACGCAGCGGTGCATTCGACGGCGACCAGGTGCTCGACATCCTGCTCGCGCAGCCGCAAACTGCCCGGTATGTGTCGGCGAGGCTTTGGCGCGAGTTCATCTCCGCGACGCCTGACGAGGAGCAGCTCACAAACGTCGCCGATCGGTTTCACTCAAGTGGCTATGAAGTCGGCGCTGCGCTTCGCGCGCTCTTAACCACTCCCGCGTTCTGGGATGAAAGCAATCGGGGCGTGCTCGTGAGTTCGCCGGTGGAGTTCATCGTCGGCACGATGCGGCGCTTCGATGTGGCCTATGGCGATACGCTGCCGTTCGCGCGCCGCTCGGCCGCGTTGGGCGAGAACCTGTTCTATCCGCCGAACGTGAAGGGGTGGCCGGGCGGGGCATCGTGGATCAATAGCTCGACGCTGCTCGCGCGCAAGCAGTTCGTCGAGCAGCTGTTTCGTGCGACGGAAGCAGGGCGACCGCATGCTTCGGCCGCAGCGACGAAGATCACGGCAAGCATGCCGCAAAACGCGATGCGGCATGACGCCTTGCAAGGCGGCATGCGCTTCGATCTGGACGGCTGGCTCTCGCGCTTCGGTCTCACCGCCGAAGCCACGCCCGGCCTTTCCGCGCAGTTGCAGATGCAGCACGCAGTCCTGCCGCTTGCGCCTGTCGATGCGATCGCAGTTGGCAGTAGCTCGAGTTCATATCTCCAGGCACTGCTGATGGATCCGGTGTATCAGTTGAAGTGAAGCATGGATATGAATAGCCGAATCCCCGGCGGCAGTGTGCGCCGCCGCACTGACGAGCGAGGCAAGCCATGAAGCGACGCGACTTTCTTGCAGCCGGTGCGACGGCGGTCGCCGCGACGGCTGGTTCCGGGCTATGGCTGCCTCGCGCTGCGCGCGCGCAAGGCGCGGCGCCCATGCACCCGGGCACGGCGAGCGGCTACGAGAACCTGCTGATTCTCGTCGAGCTGAAGGGCGGCAACGACGGACTCAACACCGTCGTGCCTTTTGCCGATCCGCTCTATTACCGCTACCGGCAAACGATCGGCGTGCCGCGCGCACAGGCGATACAACTGGACGAGCGCACGGCGCTCCATCCGGCGCTCGCGCCGCTCATGCCGATGTGGCGCGCGCACGAGCTCGCGATCGTGCAGGGGGTGAGCTACGCGCAGCCCAATCTGTCGCACTTTCGATCGATCGAGATCTGGGACACGGCTTCGCGCTCCAACGAATATCTGCGCGAGGGCTGGCTCACGCGCGCGTTCGCACGCGAGCCGGTGCCGTCCGGCTTCGCCGCCGATGCGCTCGTGCTCGGCAGCGCCGAGATGGGCCCGCTCTCGAACGGCGCGCGCGCCATCGCGCTCGTGAATCCGGCGCAGTTCGCGCGCGCTTCGCGCCTCGTCACGCCGATCTCGCTCAAGGAACACAATCCCGCGCTCGCGCATATCCTCGATGTTGAGAACGACATCGTGCACGCCGCCGATGCGCTGCGGCCGCGCCCGGGCAACTACGCGCTGAAGACTGCATTTCCGGCCGGCGCATTCGGCACCTCGATCAAAACGGCAATGCAGGCGCTCGCCTCGAGCGACACGCCGCAAGGCGCGCCGGTGGCGGGCCGCGGTGTCGCGGTGATTCGTCTGACGCTGAACGGCTTCGACACGCACCAGAACCAGCCGCAGCGCCACGCCGACTTGCTGCGCCAGTTCGCCTCGGGCATGGCGGCGATGCGCTCGGCGCTCGTGGAACTCGGACGTTGGGACCGCACGCTCATCGTGACGTATGCGGAATTCGGGCGGCGCGTGCGTGAGAATCAAAGCCGCGGCACCGATCACGGTACGGCTTCGGCGCATTTCGTCGCGGGCGGGCGGGTGGCGGGCGGGCTCTATGGTCAGGCGCCGCAACTCACGCGGCTCGACGGCAACGGCAATCTGCCGGTGGGCGTCGATTTCAGGCAGATCTATGCGACCGTGCTAGGCCCCTGGTGGGGCCACGACGCGCAGGCCGTGCTGCAGCAGCGCTTCGAGCCGCTGCCGTTGCTGCGCGCGTAGCGCGGCCGCGAGCTTCAACTACGCCGCGCGGCGCGCCAGGCGATCCACAGCTTGCGCACCGGCGTGAGCACGATCTGCTGATGCAGCACCTGGTAGCCTTCGCGCTCGACTTCGTCGAGCAGCGCCAGTTCGAGCGCCGCGAGCGCACGCAAGGTGCGCTGGTCGCGCCGCGCCGAAGCGGGAATCGCGTCGAGCGCGGCCTGGACTGATGCGCGCGCGCGCGAGGTCTGGAACTGCATCAGCTCGGTGAACTCCGCGCTGTAGCGCCGGTTGATGAGATCGGCGGCGGTGACGTTGTAGCGCTGCAATTCGTCGATGGGCACGTAGATGCGGCCATGGCGCGCGTCGTTGCCGATTTCCGGCACGAACTGCGCGAGCATCAGTGCGTTGCCGAGAGGGGCGGCCCAGCGTGCGGCGTCCTGGCGATCTTCGTCGGTGCGCGCACTCAGTTGCGCGATGAGCGAGGCGAACGTGCCGCCCACACCCTGCATATAGCGGCGCAGATTCGGCAGATCGAGATAACGCGCCTGCTCGAAGTCCATCTCGAAGCCGGCGAGCAGCGCTTGCAGATCGGGATAGACGGCGCTCGCATCGCCGAGATGCTCGGCGAGCGCCTGGGTGACCGGATGCGCCGGTTTGCCTGCGGCGAGCGCGGCCAGTTCCTTTTGCCACCAGGCGAGCTTCGTGCGGCCGACGGTGGGATCGCTCGTTTCTTTCGCGGTTTCCTCGAGTTCGCGGCGCAGCGCGAAGAGGGCGGTCAGGAGCGGCTGGCGCGCAGCGCGGGCCTGACGCAGCGCATAGTAAGTGCTCGAACCAGGGGGAGCCGCCTTTTGCTGGCAGTAGTCGTCGAAGTTCACGGCATTCGGAGATGTGGGGCGAAGCGGCTCGCGCGGCGGCCAGAGCGCGCCGCGACGGTAGAGCCGCGATTCTAGCATCGGCGCGGCTTTCGGCCGGCCCGGCAGGGCGGGCCGGCGCGCGGATCGATGCACGGGTCGATGCGCTGGCATGCCCCGTCGCGCACTGCTTTCGGGATGCAGACAAGCGCCAGTCAATCGGTTAGAATCTCGCGCTTGCGCTTTCTGACGCTTAGCTGGAAGCGCGCAGCCGGCCCATAATGAAGCATCGCTGCCGGCGGGCGCAGTCAGAAAGCAGGCTGGATTGCGGGCGAGGTGGATAACACCGCGTCCGGCGTCTCACGAGGACTCGATCAGTCGGCATGTCGCACAGGGTTGTATCGCACGCGTTGTTCGCAGCGGTCCTGCCGGGCGCAACAAGACAAGCGCAAAGAATTCGCGTGAGTGGCGAAATTGGTAGACGCACCAGGTTTAGGTCCTGACGCCCGCAAGGGTGTGCCGGTTCGAGTCCGGCCTCACGCACCAAAGTAAAAAGGCCATGTACCTTCCGGTACGTGGCCTTTTTGTTTGTGCACGGCTTGCGCGAAGCACTCGCGATGGCGGCTTGACGCTGGCCGCCATCTGTTTGGCTTATTGCCTCTGCTCGTTCGTACTGCCTTACAGTTCAGTCTGCACGGCTTCGATCACCTTGTCGAGCGCGCGCGCGAGTGCGTCGCGTTCCTTGTCGTCGAGGCTCGCGAAGAGGTCGACATTCCACTTGCGCGCGATGGGCATGACCTTGCGATACAGCGCGCGTCCGTCGGTTGTGAGCGAAACGAGCACGAGGCGTCCGTCCTCCTCGCTCGTGTTGCGCTGCATGAGGCCGCGGCGCATCAACGCCTCGGCTGCACGGCTTGCCTGGCTCTTGTCGAGATTCGCGTGACGCGCAAGCTCCATCACGGAAAACGGGCCGAACGCCCCCACAGCTGCAATGAGCCGAGCCTCCGGAAGTGTGATGCCGAGCTTCGCCTGGTAGCGTTCGCTCGCGCCACGTTCGGAGAGTTTGTTCAGGACATGCAGCCGATAGGTGAGGAATTGTTCGAGTCCGGCTTTGCTTGCCTTCATGGGAGTCCTGGTCTGGTCGCTTGGGAAGGGCGCGACACGTGTCGCGATTCCATAATTGTTGCCCCATCTCGCGCGCGGGTCAACGCATCCTAACCCTTGTCGAGCGCATCCGATGCGGCGCACGAATCTATTAATCGCTTACTGCGGAATGCGTGGCGTGCCGAGGTCATGAAGCTGGCCGCGATCTGGCCACCCGGGGAAGGGCAACGAGGCCGGGGCGGCGGGCCCCGGCCGGTCTGCCCGGATCTTAGTTGGATGTACGCGCAGCGTATTTGAGGCGGCCGAGTTGCTCCGCTTCGTTGGCGAGCAGGCGTGCGGCGTCGCGAATCGCGGTTTCGAGCGTGATGGGGCCCGGCGCGGGCGAGAAGCAGCCGCTGAAGTGCTCCGCGAGCCGCGGCAGGGCGGCTGCGTCCACGGCGCCCGAGAGCAGCGTGGCCGGCACCCCGAGGGCCGCGGCGTGGCGGCAGGCGATGAACGGCGCCTTGCCGTGCAGCGTTTGTACGTCGGAGCGGCCTTCGCCGGTGATGAGCCAGTCCGCGCGATCGAGCGCTTCGTCCAGACCGATGGTGCGCGCAACGACTTCGGCGCCGGGCTCGAAGCTCGCGCCGAGCATGCGCAGCGCGAAACCCAGGCCGCCGGCCGCGCCGGAACCGGCTTCGTCGCGCACGCGAGGGCCCAGCGCCGCTTCGAGCAGATCGGCGAACCGGCCGAGCGCCGCGTCGATCGGCGCGACCTGCTCCGGCGTCACGCCTTTTTGCGGGCCGAACACGGCGGTTGCGCCATGCTCGCCCGTAAGCGGATTGTCCACGTCGGACATGCCGACGAACGATGCCTCGCGAAGCCGCGCGTCGAGCCCGGAAACGTCCACCCGCGCCACTTGCGCGAGCGCTTGCGGCGTGGGCTCGAGGGGCTTGTCCGCGGCGTCGAAGAGTTGCAGGCCGAGGCCCGCGAGCAGGCCGGCGCCGGCGTCGTTGGTGCTGCTGCCGCCGAGCGCCACGTAAAAGCGCCGCACGCCTTCGTCGAGCAGCGCGCGGATCGCTTCGCCCACGCCGCGGGTGCTGCGCGCGTCCACCGGCACGCCCATGCCCACCGGGTCCGTGATGCCGACAATCTCGGCAGTTTCGACGATCGCGCTGCCGTCGTGCAGCAGGCCCACTGCGGAGTCGCGCTTCGGGCCCGCTGCGCCTTCCACGGTGAGTACGCGGCGCTCGCCGCCCATCGACAGCATCGCGTCGAGCGTGCCTTCGCCGCCGTCGGCCATGGGGCGGATGCGGATGTCGGCGTCGGCGCGCACGCGGCGGATGCCCTCGGCGATCGCGGCAGCGACCCCGTCCGCGCTGAGCGAGCCTTTGAAAGAATCAGGAGCAATGACGATAACGGGAGCGTCAGGCGACGAATTCGGCATGGTGTCTCTGCTGGAAGAATTGTGTTGGGAGCGGCTGCGGCCGGCGGGGCGTCCGGCGCGAGCGTTAGCTTAACAGCCTCGCCGCGTGTGCTGGATAGCGGCGCTGCGATAGCGCGCATCGGAGCGCGTTTCGGGCTTGTGGCGATTCAACAGCAGACCAAAACCGGGTCGAAAACAGGCTCATAGCACACTCAAACGGCAATTCCACTGGGACCTGGAAATAGTTTGCTAAAATACTTGGCTCTTTTGACGGAACCGCACCGCAAGCCGCCCGTTTCGGCGCTGTTGAGCGGCGCGTGAGGCGCCGGCGTTCAGCTCCAAAGCGGGTTGCTGGACCGCATCGGAACCAAGCGGCCCCAAGCGGCCCGCGGCACGCAAAGACCACAGATTACTGATTCGCTCGAACAATTTTAGGACGATTGAAGCCATGGCTAACGTTGTTGAAAACCTCGGCAAGCTGGAACGCCGCGTGACGATTTCCCTGCCGAAGGACGCCGTGCAGAAAGAAATCGATTCGCGCATCCGTAAACTCGCGAAGAACGTGCGCATGCCGGGTTTCCGCCCGGGCAAGGTGCCGCTCAAGATGGTCACGCAGCAATATTCGGGCCAGGTCGAAGCCGAAGTCCTGAGCGACAAGGTCGGCAAGGAGTTCTTCGACATCAGCCGCGCGGAGAACCTGCGCGTTGCCGGCCAGCCGAGCTTCGCGCCGAAGTCGGAAGCCGCTGAAGGCGACTACGCGTTCGACGCGACCTTCGAGGTCTACCCGGAAGTGAAGCTCGGCGATGTCGCGACGGCCGAAATCGAGCGCACGACCACGACCATCACCGAAGCGGAAATCGACCGCACGCTCGACATCCTGCGCAAGCAGCGCGTGCACTTCCACGCTCGCGGCGAAGCCGGCGAGCACGGTGACGGCGGCGCCGACACCGCGGCAAAGGAAGGCGACCGCGTGACGGTCGACTTCGTCGGCAAGATCGACGACGTCGCGTTCCAGGGCGGCACCGCGGAAGGCTTCGCGTTCGTGCTGGGCGAAGGCCGCATGCTGCCGGAATTCGAAAAGGCGGCGATCGGCCTGAAGAAGGGCGAGTCGCGCGAATTCGACCTTGCGTTCCCCGAGGACTATCACGGCAAGGACGTCGCCGGCAAGACGGCGAAGTTCACGATCACGATGCAGCAGATCGAGTGGCCGCACCTGCCGGAAATCGACGCTGAATTCGCCAAGTCGCTCGGCATCGCCGACGGCGACCTCGTGAAGATGCGCGCCGAAATCAAGGACAATCTTGAACGCGAAGCGAAGCGCCGCACCCAGTCCATCGTCAAGAACCAGGTGATGGACGCGCTCCTCAAGATTTCCGAACTCGAGGTGCCGAACGCGCTCGTCGAGCAGGATCAGGAGCGCCTCGTCGAAATGGCGCGCGCCGACCTCGCGCAGCGTGGCGTGCCCAACGCCAAGGACGCGCCGATCCCGGCCGAAATGTTCAAGGAACAAGCCGAGCGTCGCGTGAAGCTCGGCCTCGTGCTCGCCGAACTCGTGAAGGCCAACAGCCTCGAGGCGAAGCCGGAGCAGATCCGTGCTGAAGTCGACGAGTTCGCGAAAAGCTATGAGGACCCGAAGGAGGTCGTGCGCTGGTATTATTCCAACCAGCAGCGTCTGGCCGAAATGGAAGCCTATGTCGTCGAATCGAACGTCGTCGACTTCGTGCTCGGCAAGGCCAAGGTGACGGACAAGCAAGTTAGCTTCGAAGAACTGGCAAGCGCGACGGCGCAGGCTTAAAACTGCCCGCTACGGCGTGCCGGCTGTCGGAGCGACCGACGGCCAGCACGCCGTTTTTGTATTCGCAGGTTTTAGCCATGCTGACCGTGTGGTTGATTTAACCGGGGTCCGTCGCCATACCGGTATATAGAAGAACTTTTCCAGACAAGGATGCACCGCATGACCATTCGCGCTCAATCGCTGGATACGTTGACCTCCCACTCGTCGCGGGACTTCGACCCGCAGGCGCTCGGCCTCGTGCCGATCGTCGTCGAAACGAGCGGCCGCGGCGAACGTTCCTACGACATCTACTCGCGCCTGCTCAAGGAGCGCGTGGTGTTCCTGGTCGGCGAAGTGAACGACCAGACGGCGAACCTCGTGGTCGCCCAGCTGCTGTTCCTCGAAAGCGAAAACCCGGACAAGGACATCAGCCTGTACATCAACAGCCCGGGCGGCTCGGTGTCGGCCGGCATGGCGATTTACGACACGATGCAGTTCATCAAGCCGGACGTTTCGACCCTTTGCATGGGCCTCGCGGCCAGCATGGGCGCGTTCCTGCTGGCGTCGGGCGCCAAGGGCAAGCGTTTCGCGCTGCCGAACTCGCGCGTGATGATTCACCAGCCGCTCGGCGGCGCGCGCGGCCAGGCCTCGGACATCGAAATCCAGGCTCGCGAAATCCTGTACCTGAAGGAGCGCCTGAACCAGTTGCTCGCGCACCATACGGGTCAGCCGGTCGAGCGCATTGCGCGCGACACGGATCGCGACAATTTCATGTCGGGTGACGACGCCCAGGCATATGGTCTCGTCGACCAGGTCCTGCACAAGCGTCCTTAAGCTGCGCGAGCGGTTTTGCGCGTCCGACCCTGCGAAGGACGGCGCGCGAGCCGTGACAAAGGCAACGTAAAGGAACAGCTCGGCCCCCGTACAAAAGGGGATAGCCGACGCCGCGCAGACCTTGTGAAATAATCGGCAAACGCGCTTCGCGGCCTGCGGCCCCCAACGCCGTCACAGCAAGCGGTTCACGCACCCTCCGGCCTCGCCGGGGGAAACGGCGTATCATGTAACAGAGTGTCCGGAGGCTCATTTATCCATGGCGGACAAGAAAGGTTCTAACAGCGAGAAGCTGTTGTATTGCTCGTTCTGCGGCAAGAGCCAGCATGAGGTGAAAAAGCTCATCGCTGGTCCGTCGGTATTCATCTGCGATGAATGCATCGACTTGTGCAACGAGATCATTCGCGACGAAGCCGCCGGTGCGGGCGTCGACGCGGCGCTGTCGCGCTCGGACCTGCCGAGCCCGCAGGAGATCCGCGACATCCTCGACCAGTACGTGATCGGGCAGGAACGCGCGAAGAAGATTCTCGCAGTGGCGGTGTACAACCACTACAAGCGTCTGAAGCACCTCGACAAGAAGGACGACGTCGAACTCTCCAAGAGCAACATCCTGCTGATCGGGCCCACGGGCTCGGGCAAGACGCTGCTCGCGCAGACGCTCGCGCGTCTTCTGAACGTACCGTTCGTGATCGCCGACGCCACCACGCTGACCGAAGCCGGTTACGTGGGCGAAGACGTCGAGAACATCATTCAGAAGCTGCTGCAGAACTGCAATTACGAGGTCGACAAGGCCCAGCGCGGCATCGTCTATATCGACGAAATCGACAAGATCAGCCGCAAGTCGGACAACCCGTCGATCACGCGCGACGTCTCCGGCGAGGGCGTGCAGCAGGCGCTGCTCAAGCTCGTCGAGGGCACGATGGCTTCGGTGCCGCCGCAGGGCGGCCGCAAGCATCCGAACCAGGATTTCATCCAGGTCGACACGACCAATATCCTGTTCATCTGCGGCGGCGCGTTCGACGGACTGGAAAAGGTCATCACCGACCGTACGGAAAAGACCGGCATTGGCTTCGGCGCGAGCGTGAAGAGCAAGCAGGAGCGCGACACTGGCGAAGTGCTGCGCGAAACGGAACCGGAAGACCTGATCAAGTTCGGCCTGATTCCCGAACTGATCGGCCGTCTGCCGGTGGTCGCCACGCTCGGCAAGCTCGACGAAACCGCGCTCATGAAGATTCTGGTCGAGCCAAAGAATGCGCTCGTCAAGCAGTATCACAAGCTCTTCAACATGGAGCGCGTGGAGCTGGAAATCCGCCCGGCCGCTTTGCAGGCCGTCGCCCGCAAGGCGATCCGCCGCAAGACGGGGGCTCGTGGCCTGCGCTCGATCCTGGAACAGGCATTGCTCGACGTGATGTACGAGCTGCCGGCCATGAAGGGCGTGAGCAAGGTCATCATCGACGACAACGTGATCGACGGCGACGGCAAGCCGCTGCTGATCTACGAAGACGCTCCGAAGGTTGCAGGGTCGAACTGATGGTGGTGATCGGCTAAAGAGTTCCGGAAAAGGGCCGTTCATACAATGGGATGAACGGCTTTTTCGTTTAATCTTGTGGTCGATGGCGCACTATTTTGGAGTCACTGAACTTTTCCCACACGCGCGAGGCTTGCAATCGGTATCTCAGGCCTCAATTACCGAACAATTGATTCCACTCATGGGGAAATGAAATGTCAGGAACCCAACTCCTCCCGCCGGAACGCACCACGCTCCCGCTGCTGCCGCTGCGAGACGTCGTAGTCTTCCCGCATATGGTGATTCCCCTTTTCGTGGGCCGACCGAAATCGATCAAGGCCCTCGAAGCGGCTATGGAAGGCGGCAAGCACATCATGCTCGTCGCGCAGAAAACCGCCGCGAAGGATGAGCCGACCGAAAAAGACATGTATGAAGTAGGGTGTGTCGCCAACATCCTGCAAATGCTCAAGCTGCCCGACGGCACCGTGAAGGTGCTCGTGGAAGGCCTGCAGCGCGCGAAGACGCTTTCCATCGAAGAGCAGGAAACGCAGTTCTCGTGCGAAGTGATGCCGCTCGAACCGGACCACGCCGACAGCGCAGAAACCGAAGCGCTGCGCCGCGCGATCGTCTCGCAGTTCGACCAGTACGTGAAGCTCAACAAGAAGATCCCTCCGGAGATCCTGACCTCGCTGTCGGGCATCGATGAGGCCGGTCGTCTTGCTGATACCATCGCCGCGCATCTGCCGCTCAAGCTGGACCAGAAGCAGCACATTCTCGAGATGTTCCCGGTCGTGGAGCGTCTGGAGCATCTGCTCGCGCAACTCGAAGCCGAAATCGACATTCTCCAGGTGGAGAAGCGTATTCGCGGCCGCGTGAAGCGCCAGATGGAAAAGAGCCAGCGCGAGTACTACCTGAACGAGCAGGTCAAGGCCATCCAGAAGGAACTGGGCGAAGGCGAAGAGGGTGCGGATCTCGAAGAGCTCGAGAAGCGCATCACGGCCGCGCGCATGCCCAAGGAAGCCAAGAAGAAGGCCGATGCCGAGCTCAAGAAGCTCAAGCTGATGTCGCCGATGTCGGCGGAAGCCACCGTGGTGCGCAACTACATCGACACGCTGATCGGCCTGCCGTGGCGCAAGAAGAGCAAGGTCAACAACGACCTCTCGAATGCCGAAGCCGTGCTCGACGAAGACCACTTCGGTCTCGAGAAGGTGAAGGAACGCATTCTCGAGTATCTCGCGGTGCAACAGCGCGTGGACAAGGTCAAGGCGCCGATCCTGTGCCTCGTCGGACCTCCGGGCGTCGGCAAGACCTCGCTCGGGCAGTCGATTGCGCGCGCAACGAACCGCAAGTTCGTGCGTATGGCGCTGGGCGGCGTGCGTGACGAAGCCGAAATCCGCGGCCACCGTCGTACGTACATCGGTTCGATGCCGGGCAAGATCCTGCAGAGCCTGGCCAAGGTCGGTGTGCGCAATCCGCTCTTCCTGCTCGACGAAGTCGACAAGATGGGCATGGATTTCCGCGGCGATCCGTCGTCGGCGCTGCTGGAAGTGCTCGATCCGGAACAGAACCACACGTTCGCCGATCACTACATCGAAGTCGATTTCGACCTCTCCGATGTGATGTTCGTCGCCACGTCGAACTCGCTCAACATTCCGCCGCCGCTGCTCGACCGGATGGAAGTCATCCGTCTGTCGGGTTACACGGAAGACGAGAAGGTCAGCATCGCCCAGCGTTATCTACTGCCGAAGCAGAAGAAGAACAACGGGCTGAAGCCGGGCGAGATCGAGGTGACCGAAGGCGCGATCCGCGACATCATTCGTTACTACACGCGTGAAGCGGGCGTGCGTTCGCTTGAGCGCGAAGTGTCGAAGATCTGCCGCAAGGTCGTGAAGATGCTGCTGCTGAAGAAGGCCGACAAAGCCGTCACGGTGGACAGCGCCAACCTCGACACCTTCCTCGGCGTGCGCAAGTACGACTTCGGTCTGGCCGCGAAGGAAAACCAGATCGGTCAGGTCACGGGTCTTGCCTGGACGGAAGTCGGCGGCGATCTGCTGACGATCGAAGCGGCGGTCATGCCCGGCAAGGGCAACGTGATCCGCACGGGTTCGCTCGGCGACGTCATGAAGGAATCGGTCGAAGCGGCACGCTCGGTGGTGCGTTCGCGTTCGCGTCGTCTTGGCATCAAGGACGAAGCGTTCGAAAAGCAGGACATCCACATCCACGTGCCGGAAGGCGCGACGCCGAAGGACGGTCCGTCCGCAGGCGGTGCGATGACGACGGCGCTCGTGTCGGTGCTCACGGGTATTCCGGTGCGTGCCGACGTGGCGATGACGGGCGAGATCACGCTGCGCGGCGAAGTGCTGCCGATCGGCGGCCTGAAGGAGAAGCTGCTCGCGGCGCATCGTGGCGGCATCAAGCTCGTGCTGATCCCGGAAGAGAACGTCAAGGATCTCACTGAGATTCCGGACAACGTGAAGAACTCGATCGAAATCGTGCCGGTCCGCTGGATCGACAAGGTGCTCGAACTCGCGCTCGAACGTGTGCCGCAGCCGCTGCCGGAAGAAGAGGTGAAGGCTGAGGACGCCAAGGCGCCCGTGGCCGAATCGACGGATGCCGGCGCGACGGAAGTCGTCAAGCACTAAGCCTTCAGTACGCCTTCAACAAGCCGCGCTCATGCGCGGCGCGTTGGACCCAAAAAGCCCGCGGCATGCGCCGCGGGCTTTTTTATTTGCGTCACAATCCTTGACGCTGTTATGACAACCAGCGGTCTTTTCTGCGTTTTCCCACATGTTCGATACTCCTTCGAATAATCCCTCGAATCCCGCGCCGAATCAGGCTCAATCCCGCTTGACACGGCCCTTTCGGCCCCGTTAAATGAGCGGTCCCCGCGCTATGGCGGGGATGTCTATCCAATAAGTTGAACTTCTTTCTTACGATTGCCCAAACACATTCTCGGGGGCTGGAATGAATAAAACGGAACTGATTGACCATATCGCGCAGCAAGCCGACATTTCGAAGGCGGCTGCGGGACGCGCGCTCGACGCCGTGATCGGCGGCGTCAAAGGCACGCTCAAGAAGGGCGGCTCGGTTACGCTCGTCGGCTTCGGCACGTTCGCCGTCGGCAAGCGCACCGCGCGCACGGGCCGCAATCCGCGTACTGGCGACGTGATCAAGATCAAGGCGGCGAAGGTGCCCAAATTTAGGCCTGGTAAAGCGCTGAAGGATGCGCTAAACTAGCGGGCTCGCTACCTGATGGGTAGCGCAGCAGAAGTCGCAGTTCAGGAAAGCATGAAGCTGGGTGCTTAGCTCAGTTGGTAGAGCGGCGCCCTTACAAGGCGTAGGTCGGGAGTTCGAGCCTCTCAGCACCCACCACAGCTTCTGTTCCGGTACGTAGCGCACCCGCACGGAGCGGTAGTTCAGTTGGTTAGAATACCGGCCTGTCACGCCGGGGGTCGCGGGTTCGAGTCCCGTCCGCTCCGCCAAGGATATCTCGACAAGAAGGCGAACTCCGGTTCGCCTTTTTTGTTGGCCGCTGTTGTAATATCGGGCGTTCCATTTTCTGGCGCCCTCAACGTCTGGTCACGCATGCTCGACTTTTTCCGCAATCACAAACGCCTGATGATGTTCATGCTGCTCCTGGTCGTCCTGCCAGGGCTGGGCTTCGTCGGTATTCAAGGTTTCCGCGGCTTCTTCGATGAAAGCGCGAATGTCGCGAGCGTCAACGGGCACAAGATCACGCGTGTCGAATACGACAACGCCGCGCGCCAGCAGCTCGACCAGGCCCGCCAGGTCCTCGGCGCGCAATTCGACGCGAACATGTTCGACACGCCCCAGCACCGTAAGGACATCCTCGACGGTCTGATCCAGCAGCGCGTGCTGGTGGACGAAACGCAGCGCCTGCACCTCACCGCCTCGGACGACGCCGTGCGCCGCGCGCTGCTCGCCGACCCGGTGATCTCGTCGCTCAAGAATCCTGACGGCTCGATCAATCTCGACCAGTACAAGCAACTGCTCGCCATGCAGGGCATGACGCCGGAGCAGTACGACGAACGCGTGCGCTATAGCCTCGCCATGCAGCAACTGCCGGCGTCGATCATCAGCAGCGCGTTCACGCCGAAGGCGCTCGCGCAGCAGCTCACGGGCCTCTCTGAGCAGCAGCGCGACGTGCAGGGCCTTGCGTTCCACGCGAGCGACTATGCGCCCAAGGTCCAGCCGACCGACGCGCAACTGCAGGCGTACTACGACGCGAACAAAAACGCTTTCGCCACGCCGGCCACGGCGCAGATCCAGTATCTCGTGCTCTCGGCGGCGACGGTTGCCGCCGGCGTGCAGCCGAGCGACGCCGATCTCAAGAAGTACTACGACGACAACATCGCGCACTATCGCACGCAGGAAGAAGTGCGCGCGAGCCACATCCTGATCACGGTGCCGAAGGACGCGAGCGCCGACGTGCGCAACGCAGCGAAGCAGAAGGCCGAATCGATCCTCGCCGAAGTGAAGGCGCATCCGGATCAGTTCGCGCAGATCGCGCAGAAGGAATCGCAGGATCCGGGTTCAGCCTCGAAGGGCGGCGACCTCGGCTACTTCGGCCCCGGCATGATCGCGGGCGGCCAGGCGTTCGACGCCGCGGTCTTCAAGCTCAAGAAGGACGAGATCAGCGACGTGATCCAGTCGGACTTCGGCTATCACGTCGTCAAGGTCACGGACCTGAAGCCGGCGGTCACGAAGCGGTTCGACGACGTGAAGGCGCAGATCACGAACGACGTGAAGGCGCAGCAAGCCGCGAAATTGCTCGCCGACGCGAGCGATGGCTTCACGTCGGTGGTCTACGAGCAGGCGAAGAGCCTGCAGCCGGCCGCGGACAAGTACAAGCTGACGATCCAGACGGCCACGGTTACGCCGAAGCCGAATGCAGCGCTGCCGCCGGATAGCCCGCTGAACAACCAGAAGTTCCTCGACGCCGTATTCGCGAGCGACTCGGTGAACCAGCACAACAACACCCAGGCGATCGACGTCGGCAACAACACGCTGATCTCGGCTCACGTGACGAACTACCAGCCGGCCGCCGTGCCCGCGTTCGCCGCGGTCAAGGATGCGGTGCGCCAGAAGGTGGTCGCGCAGCAGGCTGCCGACATGGCGCACAAGGACGGCGAGGCCAGGCTCGCGGAACTGCAGAAGTCGAAGTCGACCGATGGTTTCTCGTCGGCGCTCAAGGTGTCGCGCAACGACGCTCAAGGGTTGCCGCCCAGCGCGCTGTCCGCCGTCTTCAAGGCCGATTCGCAGAAGCTGCCCGCTTACGTGGGCGTGGACCTCGGCAACGACGGCTATGCGATCTACCGCGTGAACAGCGTGACCAACGGTCCGGCCGCAGAAGGCCCGCGTCTGGGCGCCGCGCAGCAGCAGTTGGCCCAGGTGGACGGCCAGTCGCAGGTGCAGGCGTACCTCGACGCGTTGCGCGAGCGCGCGAAGGTGAAGCTCTACGGTTCGCTCAGTTCGGCCAGCCAGTCGGGCGACGGCGCCCAGTAAGCCCAACCCGCATCAGCCCGCCGGCGTCGAGAGCCGGCACAAAAAAAGCCCCGCGAAACGTCGCGGGGCTTTTGCGTTTTGGCAAGCGCGAAATCAGAGGCAGGCGCTGATGTCGCTGGTGGCGTCTCCACCGGCGCCGCCCCCGGAGCGGAAGCCGACCCACGTCTTCGCGCTGGCGCTCCATGCGGGGCGCACCGTCGCCGCTGCGCCGTTAGGCGGCTGCTGGCCAGGGACGTAGACGTCGACAGCCTGGCCGTTGGCGAGCACGGACTGCGAGACGACTTGCTGCTGCGACTTGTCGGCCCATTTTTGCGCGATGCATTGCGCAACCGTCGCAGGTGGTTGTTGGCTCGTGCCGACGGACTGCGCTCCGCTCGGCATTGGCTGATTGGCGCAGGCAGCCAGTGCTGCCGTAACGACAATGAGAGGTAAATATTTCACGCTTCTTCCTCCAGTCAGGGTCGGTCGGATTCAGGCAGCGAAGCCTCTCGGACCCGCATGTCTGACGCAAAAGGTGGCCAATGGCGAGACGCGGTTGCCCGCCGCCAAGCTGCCTGAGAGGCTCGAGCGGCTTGAACGCGCCAAGGGCTGCGCGCTGGGAAAGGGCGCCCGGTGAGGGTGCCCAGACGTTTGCCCAGCTGCTCGTCAGCGCCGCACGCCGCTGACGAGCAGCGGCTTGAGCGTTGGCCACACGTTGTCGAGCAGCAAAGGCTGTGCCTGCTGGGTGGGATGGATCTGATCGGCCTGGAAGAGTTCGGGCTTGTCGGCGAGGCCGGCGAGCAGAAAGGGCACGAGCGGCACGTTCAGTTCTTTCGCAAGCCGCTCGTAGATTGCGTGGAAGTCACGCGTATAGTCGACCCCGTAGTTGGGCGGCACGTACATGCCGATGAGCACGGGTTTCGCGCCGCTTTCGCGGATCTGCGCGACGATGGCGCGCAGATTGCTGTCCGTCGTCGTGAGCGGCACGCCGCGCAGTGCGTCGTTTGCGCCCAGTTCGACGATCACGATCGCGGGCTTGATGCGCTGCATGACGAGCGGCAGGCGCGTGAGGCCGCCGCTGGTCGTGTCCCCGCTGATGCTCGCATTCGCAACGTTATAATCGATCCGCTCACTGGCGAGCCGCTGGCGCAGCAGGGCCACCCAGCCCGTATCGCGCGGCAGGCCGTATTCGGCGGAAAGGCTGTCGCCGAGCACGACGACGTTCGGTTTTGCCGTGGCAGCGGGGTTCGTCGCCGCGTTGACCGTGGAGACGGGCGAGGCCGCGAGCGCGGTGCCGGTCATGCCACATAAGGCGCCGAGCCAGGCAGCGGCGGTCAGGGTCGCGATAGCGGCAAACGCGCTGAAGCGGGACGAAGCGCGGGAAAGGGCGGCGCGCCGCGCGGCGCGTTTCTGGTTCACGGCTAACCTGTGCGTCATCATGTGCGAATGAATAGCGATCCAGTCATCGAAGTACGGGGTTTGAGCAAGCGGGTCACCGACGCCACCGGCGAGCTGACGATCCTCGACGGCATCGACCTCACCGTGCAGGCGGGCGGGAGCGTGGCGATCGTCGGCGCGTCCGGTTCCGGCAAGTCGACGCTGCTCGGCCTGCTGGCCGGCCTCGACAGCGCGAGCGCGGGTTCGGTGCGCCTGCTAGGCCATGAGCTTACCGGCATGGCCGAAGATCAGCGCGCGGCGCTGCGCAACGGCTCGGTGGGCTTTGTGTTCCAGTCGTTCCAGCTGATGCCGCATCTCACCGCTTTGGAGAACGTCGCGCTGCCGCTCGAACTGCAGGGCGGCATGTCGACGCGTGATGCTTTCTCCCGCGCGCGCACGCTGCTCGAGCGCGTGGGTCTTGCCGAGCGCACGGGCCACTACCCGAAGCTGCTCTCGGGCGGCGAGCAGCAACGCGTGGCGCTCGCCCGCGCGTTTGTGACGAGCCCCGCCGTGCTGTTCGCCGACGAGCCCACCGGCAGCCTCGACGCCGCCACGGGCCACGCCGTCATCGACCTGATGTTCGAACTCAATCGCGCCAACGGCGCGACGCTCGTGCTCGTCACCCACGACGTCGATCTCGCGCAGCGCTGCGACGCCATCATCACGATCGAAGCGGGCCACCGCGTGCCCAACGCGCCGCATGGCGCGGCAGCCTCGCGCAGCGCGAGCAATGTCGAAGCCGGGCGTTAGCGCCTGACCATCGAACGGCGTGCGCAGCGCATGCGCACGCCGCCTCTGCCCGAGTTAGCGTTTGAGCGCCGCGCGGGCGCGCGCGATCAGTGCGGCTGTGGACGAATCGTGCCGCTTCACATCGGCGCTTGCCGCGTTCAAGTCGGCTTCGACCACCTTGCCTAGGATCTTGCCGAGTTCCACGCCCCACTGGTCGAACGGGTTGATATCCCACACGGAAGCCTGCACGAGCACCTTGTGCTCATAGAGCGCGATGATCGCGCCGAGCGAGCGCGCGGTGAGCGCGTCGACGAGCAGCGTGGTGGTCGGCCGGTTGCCGGGGAACATGATGTGCGGCACGAGTTCGGGCTTGTCCGGGCCCGCGATCTTGCGCGCTTCTTCCTCGGTGCGGCCAAGCATCAGCGCCTCGCTCTGCGCAAAGCAGTTCGCGAGCAGCTTTGGATGATGGTCGGCCAGCGGATGCTCGGGCGTGAGCACGGCGATGAAGTCGATCGGCACGATCGTCGTGCCCTGGTGCAGCATCTGGAAGAACGCGTGCTGCCCGTTCGTGCCGGGCTCGCCCCAGGTGATCGCCGAGGTCGCGTAATCGACGAACTTGCCGTCGAGGCGCGCCGACTTGCCGTTGCTCTCCATTTCGAGTTGCTGGAGATACGAAGGCAGGAAGTGCAACGCTTCGGAGTAGGGCGCAACGAGATAGCTCTGCGAGCCGAAGAAGTTGCGATACCAGACACCGATCATGCCGAGCAGCACGGGCAGGTTCTTCTCCAGCGGCGCTTCGCGGAAGTGCTTGTCCATGTCGTGCGCGCCGGCGAGCAGTTCGTCGAACTGCTGCGGCCCGATGGCGATCATGATCGAGAGGCCCACGGCCGACCACAACGAATAGCGGCCGCCGACCCAGTCCCACATCTCGAACACGTTTTCCCTGGCGATGCCGAACTTTACGACTTCGGCCGGATTGGCCGAGACGCCCACGAAGTGCTTCGCGAGTTCGCCTTCCGGGCAGCCGTGTTTCACGAACCAGTCGCGCATCGACAGCGCGTTGGTCATGGTTTCGAGCGTCGTGAACGTCTTCGAGACGATGATCGCCAGCGTCTCTTCCGGATCGATGTTTTCGATCGTGCGCCACAGGTCCGCGCCGTCGACGTTCGAGACGAAGTGCGAGGTGATCTCGGGTAGTTCGAGATGCTTGAGCGCGTGCACGACCATTTTCGGCCCGAGATCCGAGCCGCCGATGCCGATATTCACGACATGGCGGATGCGCTTGCCCGTGTAGCCGGTCCACGCGCCGCTGCGCACGGCGTCGGCGAACTTCGCCATCTTCGCGCGCTCGGCCGCGATCTGGGCGTGGAACGGGGCGTCGGCTTCGCTGGCGCGCAAGGCGGTGTGCAGCGCCGCGCGGCCTTCAGTCGGGTTGACGACTTCGCCCTTGAACATCGCATCGCGGCGCGCTTCCACGCCGGCCTCGCGAGCGAGCTGCACGAGCAGCTTGAGCGTGGCGTCGGTGATGCGGTTCTTCGAGAAGTCGGCGCCGAGACCGGCGCCTGCGAACGTGAAGCGTTCGGCGCGCGTCGGCGCCGGGTCGTTGGCGGGGGCGAACCAGTCGCGCAGCTTTTCGTCGCGGATCTGTTCGTAATGCGTCTGTAGCGCGGACCAGGCGGGGAGCGGATTCGTCATGTTCGTCTAGCGAGGGATCACGAATGGAGGGCGGCAGGTGCGGTTCGCCGGTCAGGCCGAACGCGCGCTTCGCGCGCCGCGGGGAAGCACGGGCCGCCTCCGGTGGAAGACGGCGTGCGGAGGATCAGTATAGCGGCCTCGCGCGACACTGCGCAGCGTTGTGATGCCTGCGGCCGTGCCCGGCGCGGGCGGTGGGGCAAACGTGGTTGCGAAGCAAGCCGCGTGCCGCGCGAGCGGACGTGCGAGATGCGGCCTCACGTTGCATAAGACGGCGCGTAAAAGAGCCGGTTCATCAGCTTGCGCACCGCGGGCGCGAGTTCGCCCGCCGTGAGACCCGCGGGGCCGTCGCCGTGCGCGCGCAGCGTGTCGGCGGCGAGGCCGTGCAGGTAGACGCCCGCGAGCGCCGCCTCGTAGGGCGGCACGCGCTGGGCCAGCAGCGCGCCGATCATGCCGCCGAGGACGTCGCCGGTGCCGCCCGTGGCGAGGCCCGCGTTGCCGGTGGGGTTGACGGCGACGCGGCCGTCGGGCGCGGCAACCACGGTGCCGCTGCCCTTGAGCACCGCAACCGCCGCATAGCGGGTGGCAAGCGTTCGCGCTGCGGCGAGGCGGTCGCGCTGTACCTGGGCGGTGTCGCAGCCGAGCAGGCGCGCCGCTTCGAGCGGATGCGGCGTGAGCACGCAAGGCGCCCCGCGCGCGGCGGCCGACTGCGCGACGTGCACGGCGAGCGCCTCGTCGCGCGCGACGAGATTGAGCGCGTCGGCATCGAGGAGCACGGGGGCGTGCAGGCGCAGGATGGCGTCCACGAGCTGGCGCGCCGACGCGCTGCCGCCCATGCCGCAGCCCGCCGCGACGGCGTCCATCGCGCCAAGCGGTAGCCTGGCCGCCGCGTGCAGCATGAGTTCGGGATGCGGGGCGTCGTAGGGCGGCGCGTCGCTGCCGAGAAAGCCCACGTGAACCTTGCCCGCGCCGGTGAGGAGCGCCGCGCGCGCCGCGAGAATCGGCGCGCCGCACATGCCTGTGTCGCCGCCCACGACGGCGAGCGTGCCGAACGTGCCCTTGTGGGTGGCGAAGTCGCGTGCGGGCAGCGCGGCGGCGAAGAGCGCGGGCGCGTTCAGGCGCACGGCGCCCGGCGTGCCTTCGGTGTCGATGCCGATCGGCGCGACCGCGACGGCGCCTGCGTAGTCGCGCCCGACGCCCGTGTACAGGCCGGGTTTGGCGGCGATGAAGGTCACGGTATGGGTCGCGCGCACCGCCGGGCCGCTGCCGACCACGTTGCCGGTGTCGCTGTCGAGGCCGCTCGGCACGTCGAGCGCGAGCACATGGCCATGGCTGCGCGCGCGTGCCGAGAGCATCTCGGCGAGTTCGGCGAACACGCCTTCGAGCGCGCGCGCAAGGCCGATGCCGAACATCCCGTCGACGAGCCAGCCGTAAGCGTCGAACGATGCGGGCGCCGACGCGGCGATGGGCACGCCCGCCGCGCGCGCCTCGGCGAGCGCCCAGCACGCGTCGTCGGGCTTGACCTCGACGGGCATGCAAACTTCCACGGCGACGCCCGCGCGATGCAGCTCGGTGGCGACGACGAGGGCGTCACCACCGTTGTTGCCGGGCCCGGCGGCGAACCAGACGGGCTTGTCGCTCGCCGACGAGGGCGCATGCGCGAGCTGCTCGTTCAGGAAGTGCGCGGCGGCGGCACCTGCGCGCGCCATGAGCGCGTGAGCAGGCAGAGCCGACTGCGCTGCGACTTCGGCCTTGCGCAACTGTTCGACGGTAAGCAGCGGGACCGCACGATCGTGCGGGTAGGTGAGCACCGGTTGCCCGGTGCCAGAGGAGTGTGGAGCGTGCGTCATGACGATGCGGTCCAGAGAGGCGACATCGCAACGATACCCGAGCAAGCGCTCAGACGGCACGCCCCAGGCGCGCGGTGGACGGGCACGGCGGCGCGGCAACGCCGCACACGCGAGCGCCGCTCAATCGCGGCCCGGCTGGAGCGCCTTGATGGTATCGGCCGGCAGCTCAGGCGCGGTGTTCGAGATCTGCTGGGCGATGAGACGCGCCGAGCCGAGCGAAAGCGCCCAGCCTGCCGGC
>NZ_JAPMAL010000045.1:0-55338 GCF_026343935.1 Paraburkholderia sp. CNPSo 3076
ATCGTGCGGGTAGGTGAGCACCGGTTGCCCGGTGCCAGAGGAGTGTGGAGCGTGCGTCATGACGATGCGGTCCAGAGAGGCGACATCGCAACGATACCCGAGCAAGCGCTCAGACGGCACGCCCCAGGCGCGCGGTGGACGGGCACGGCGGCGCGGCAACGCCGCACACGCGAGCGCCGCTCAATCGCGGCCCGGCTGGAGCGCCTTGATGGTATCGGCCGGCAGCTCAGGCGCGGTGTTCGAGATCTGCTGGGCGATGAGACGCGCCGAGCCGAGCGAAAGCGCCCAGCCTGCCGGCCCGTGGCCTGCGTTGACGTAGAGGCGCGGATGGCTCACGCTACCGACCGCCGGCAGGCCGTCGGCGGAGAGCAGCTTCATGCCCTCCCACGCGAGCGAGGCCGAAATGCGCGCGGCGCCCGGCGCCCAGTCGCGCGACGCCTCGCCGAGCAGCGCGAGGGCGTCTTCGGTGAGCGCCTCGGGCAGCGCGTCGTCGACTTCCTGCGCGCGCAGCAGCACGGCGGCGCCCGATATGCGCAGCCGGTGATTCATGCGCGCGATGGCGATGCGCTTGCCGGCATCGACGATCGTGGTCTGCGGCACGCATTCCTCGTGCGCCACCGGCGAATTGAGCGTGTGCATGCGCAGCGGATAGAACGGCATCTTGAGGCCGAGCGGCGTGAGAAGCCGCGGCGTTTGCGCGCCCGCGGCGACCACGACGGCGTCGCCCGAGATCACCTCGACGTCGCGCGAGCGGCCCGCTTCGTGCGCAGGCGGCGCGAGTTCCACGGCCGCGCGCCGGTCTTCCAGGCGGATCGCGCTGACCTCGCGGCTCATCTCGAACTGCACGCCGCCCTGGGCGTCGAGCACCTGCTTGAGCAGCTTCACGAAGAGCGGGCAGTTGGCTACCCGGCCGGTCTCGAAGCGCACGCCGCCCGCAAACGGCGGATCGGCGGGGATGGCATGGTCGAAAGCCACGCATTCCGCGGGCGAAAGCGCGTGGTGCGGCGTCTCGAAGCGGCGCAGCAGCTCGAGGGCCGGTTGCGTGAGCGACCATTCGTCGTTGCCGCGCACGAGGTAGAGCAGGCCGTCGCGCTGCTCGTAATCGAGCTGGAAGCGCGCGTCGATGTCGGCGAGCACCGCTTGCGCCGAGTCGATGAGCGGGCGCAGCAGCGCATAGCGCTCGGCGAACGCCTCGGAGCCGTGCAGCGTGGCAAGGCGCTTGGCGAAACCGTGCGCCTGGCCGCGCCAGCCTGTCTTGCTGATCACGCCGCCGGACGACTGACGGCCATTGCGCAGGAAGGTGGGGCCGAACCAGACGTCGAGCGGCGTGGGCAGCGCAATGCCGCTATGCCCGTAGGTCGCGCCTTGCGCGACAGTGGCGTGGCGTTCGATCACGCAGACGCGATGCCCGGCCGCGCGCAGCTGCCAGGCGGTAGCGATGCCGGCGATTCCGCCGCCGATGACGATGACATCCATGACGATACGATCTGCAGGCAGGTGGCGCTCGCTCGGGTGAGGGCGTCCTGCCGAAGGTGGGGCGTGCAGCGCGCCGAAGCCATGCCCGGGTGCGCCGATCAGACGAAACGCGCAATCATAGCAGCGAAAGCGTCCGCATCGCCATGCGCGAGGCCGGCTTGCCACACGCGTTGCGCATGGCCGCCGGGGCGGTCAGGGCAAGCCTTCCGGGTTATAATCGCGGTCTCCCTTCGCCTGACCGTCGCCATCCCCCGCGCGACGCATCGCCACCTTGCGACGTGTTTCGCGCGAGGCGAAGCCGTGACGCAACTCTGACGCAACCTCGACGCAACGCCCCAGTCCATGGCCCACTTCTCGTGTTTCCCCGGCGCTTCGGCCCTTTCCGACTTCCGTCAGACCCGCCTGCTCGAGACGCTTCAGCGTATCGACGCGAACATCGTCGGCGTGTACGGCCAGTATCTGCATTTCGTCAATTCGGCTACGCAGCTCTCCGCTGACGACAGCGCGAAGATCGAAGCGCTGATGCACTACGGCGCGCCGTTCGCGGCACCGCAGGAGCGCGGCAGCGCGCTCACGTTCCTCGTCGTGCCGCGCTTCGGCACCGTGTCGCCGTGGGCGAGCAAGGCCACGGACATCGCGCACCATTGCGGCCTCGAGCAGGTGCGCCGTATCGAGCGCGGCGTCGAATACACCGTGGTGCTCAAGTCGGGCCTGCTCGGCGGCAAGAAGACGCTTTCGGATGAGGCGCACGCCGCTGTCGCCGCGGCGCTGCACGACCGCATGACGGAGAGCGTGGCGCCGTCGCGCGACGCGGCGCTGCATCTGTTCGACGAACTGCCGGCCCGCCCGATGCAGACGGTCGACGTGCTCGGCCACGGCCGGGCGGCGCTGGAGGCGGCCAACGGCGAGCTGGGGCTCGCGCTCGCCGACGATGAAATCGACTACCTCGTCGAAAACTTCAAGAAGCTCGAGCGCAACCCGACCGACGTCGAGCTGATGATGTTCGCGCAGGCCAACAGCGAGCACTGCCGCCACAAGATCTTCAACGCGAGCTGGACGATCGACGGCCAGGATCAGGATATGTCGCTCTTCGCGATGATCCGCAACACCGAGAAGATCAGCCCGCAGGGTACGATCGTCGCGTACTCGGACAACTCGTCGATCATGGAAGGCGCGGTCGCGGAGCGCTGGTTCCCGCGCAGGGACAACGCCGACGGCACGCAGGGCGAGCCGGGTGAACGTTATGGCCGCCACACCGAACTCACGCACACGCTAATGAAGGTGGAGACGCACAACCACCCCACGGCGATCTCGCCGTTCGCGGGCGCGGCAACGGGCTCGGGCGGCGAAATCCGCGACGAAGGCGCGACGGGCCGCGGCGCGCGTCCGAAGGCCGGCCTCACGGGCTTCACGGTTTCGAACCTCGATCTGCCCGACGCGCGCGAAGCATGGGAAGACGCCCGCGACGCGGCCGTGCCGCTCGCGCTGCGCAACCCCGCCGACACGCAGGGCGCCTACGGCCGCCCGGACCGTATCGCGTCGCCGCTGCAGATCATGATCGACGGCCCGCTCGGTGGCGCCGCGTTCAACAACGAATTCGGCCGGCCGAACCTCGGCGGCTATTTCCGTACCTACGAGCAGAACGTGGCGGGCACCGTGCGCGGCTATCACAAGCCGATCATGATCGCGGGCGGCCTCGGCAACATCAGCGCGCAGCACACGCACAAGCACGACCTGCCGGCCGGCACGCTGCTGATCCAGATCGGCGGTCCGGGCATGCGCATCGGCATGGGCGGCGGCGCGGCCAGCTCGATGGCCACCGGCACCAACACCGCCGAACTCGACTTCGACTCGGTCCAGCGCGGCAACCCGGAAATCGAGCGTCGCGCGCAGGAAGTCATCAACTCGTGCTGGCAACTGGGCGAGCGCAACCCGATCCTGAGCATTCACGACGTGGGCGCAGGCGGCCTTTCCAACGCCTTCCCGGAACTCGTCGACGGCGCGGACAAGGGCGCGCGCTTCGAACTGCGCAAGGTGCAGCTCGAAGAGTCGGGTCTTTCGCCGCGCGAAATCTGGTCGAACGAATCGCAGGAACGCTACGTTCTCGCGATCGCACCCGCCGATCTGGCGGAGTTCCAGGCGATCTGCGAGCGTGAGCGCTGCCCGTTCGCCGTCGTGGGCGTCGCGACCGACGCGCGCGACCTGAAGCTCATCGACGCCGACGAGCACGCGCTCGCGGCCAACGGCGGCCACCAGCCCGTCGACATGCCGATGGACATCCTGCTCGGCAAGCCGCCGCGCATGCACCGCAATGTCGAGCATGCGAGCATGCCGCTCGCGCCGGTCGAAGTCACGGGCGTCTCGCTCGACGAAGTCGCGAAGAGCGTGCTGCGCCACCCGACCGTGGGCAGCAAGTCGTTCCTCATCACCATCGGCGACCGCTCGGTGGGTGGCACGACGGTGCGCGACCAGATGGTCGGCCCATGGCAGGTGCCGGTGGCCGACTGCGCGATCACCGCGCTCGACTACGCCGGCTACAAGGGCGAAGCGATGACGATGGGCGAGCGCACGCCGCTCGCCGTGATCGATGCGCCCGCATCGGGCCGCATGGCCGTGGGCGAGGCGATCACCAACATCGCCAGCGCTCCGATCCTCTCGCTCGACAAGCTCAAGCTCTCCGCGAACTGGATGGCCGCGTGCGGCGCACCGGGCGAGGACGCCGCGCTGTACGACACCGTGAAGGCGATCGGCATGGAGTTGTGCCCGGCGCTGGGCATCGGCATTCCGGTAGGCAAGGATTCGCTCTCCATGCGCACGAAGTGGAATGAGGAAGGCGTGGCAAAGGAAGTGGTCGCGCCGGTCTCGCTCATCATCTCGGCGTTCGCGCCGGTCGACGATGTGCGCCGCCATCTCACGCCGCAACTGCGCCGCGTCGACGAAGTGGGCGAATCGGTGCTGATCGCGATCGATCTGGGCCGCGGCAAGAACCGCATGGGCGGCAGCATTTTCGCGCAGGTCACGCAGCAGGTCGGCGACGCGGTGCCCGACGTGGATAGCGCCGAAGACCTCAAGCAGTTCTTCACGGCCATCCAGCAACTGAACGCGAACGAGCAACTGCTCGCGTACCACGACCGCTCGGACGGCGGCCTGTGGGCGACGGTCTGCGAAATGGCCTTCGCGGGCCGCACGGGCGTGTCGCTGAACGTGGACATGCTCGCGCTCGACAGCGAGCACGAGTCCGACTACGGCGACGCCAAGGACTGGGCGAAGCAAACGAGCGGCCGCCGCGAAGACCGCACGCTGCGCGCGCTCTTCTCCGAAGAACTCGGCGCCGTGATCCAGGTGCCCGCACAGCAGCGCGACGTCGTGATGGGCGTGCTGCGTCAGCATGGCCTCTCGGTATGCTCGCACGTGATCGGCACGCTGAATCCGCGCGACTCGATCGAAATCTACCGTGACGCCAAGCGCATCTACGAAGCGCCGCGTGCGGAACTGCAACGCGTGTGGAGCGAAGTGAGCTGGCGCATTGCGCGTCTGCGCGACAACCCCGCGTGCGCCGATTCCGAATACGACGCGCTGCTCGACGCCGGCGATCCGGGCATGCAACCGCATCTCACCTTCGATCCGGCCGAGGACGTCGCCGCGCCGTTCATCGGCAAGGGCGCGCGTCCGCGCGTGGCGATCCTGCGCGAACAGGGCGTGAACTCGCACCTCGAAACCGCGTACGCGTTCGACCGCGCCGGCTTCGACGCGCACGACGTCCACATGAGCGACCTGCTCGAAGGCCGCGCCACGCTCGCCGACTTCGCGGGCGCGGTGGCCTGCGGCGGCTTCTCGTACGGCGACGTGCTGGGCGCGGGCGAAGGCTGGGCCAAGACGATCCGCTTCAATGCGAAGCTCGCGGACATGTTCGCGGCGTTCTTCGCGCGCGAGGACACGTTTGCGCTCGGCATCTGCAACGGCTGCCAGATGATGTCGAGCCTCGCCTCGATGATCCCGGGCGCCGAAGCCTGGCCGAAGTTCACGCGCAACAAGTCCGAGCAGTTCGAAGCGCGCTTCTCGCTGGTGGAAGTGCAGGGCTCGCCGTCGATCTTCTTCAACGGCATGGAAGGCTCGCGCATTCCGGTGGCGGTCGCGCACGGCGAAGGCTTCGCGGACTTCGCGCAGCAGGGCGACATCTCGAAGGTTGCGGTGGCGATGCGCTACGTCGACCATCGCGCCCAGGCGACCGAAGCCTACCCGTTCAATCCGAACGGCTCGCCGCAAGGCATCACCTCGGTCACGACGCCCGACGGCCGCTTCACCGTGCTGATGCCGCACACCGAGCGCGTGCAGCGCACGGTGACGATGAGCTGGCACCCCGAAGCCTGGGGCGAGGCAAGCCCGTGGATGCGTGCGTTCCAGAACGCGCGCAAGTGGGTGGGCTAACGCGCCTCGCGGACGGTTGACGCCAGGGCACGCCAAAGGCGACTTGCCTTGGTGGAAAACCCCGGTCATGCCTCGATTGCGAGTGCGGGCCGGGGTTTTTGTCTTTTGGGCGTTGATCGGCGCGGTCTTGCGGCGAATAGCAGCGTTAATCGCCGCATTTTTTGCGGTGATTGGGTTGTGCATGCGGCGAATACGTCTCATAATCGCCGCATGAATAGCGGCGAATACTCCTACATCTGGCAAGCCGGCGACTGGCCTCAGTGGCGCTTCGATCTGGCGGCGCTGGCCGAGCCCATGGCCGAGGTCAGCCGCGCCCAGGGCTTGCTGGTGGGCAGGCTGGCCGATGTCGGCCTGGCGCTGCGCGATCAGGCGAGCCTCGCGGCCCTGACGGAGGACGTGCTCAAGACCAGCGAGATCGAGGGCGAGCAACTCGACGTCGCCTCCGTGCGTTCGTCGATCGCGCGGCGCATGGGCGTGGACATCGGTGCGCTCGCGCCGGTGGACCGCCACGTGGAAGGCGTGGTGGAGATGGTGCTCGACGCGACCACCAATAGCCGCGCGCCGGTCACGCGCGAGCGCCTGTTCGGCTGGCACGCCGCACTGTTTCCTACGGGCTACGCGGGCCTGTCGCGGATCAACGTCGGTGCATGGCGCGACGATGCGAGCGGACCCATGCAGGTGATCTCGGGGCCGATCGGCCGTCAACGCGTGCATTTCGAGGCGCCGCCCGCGAACCGGCTGGAAGCCGAAACGCGGGGCTTTCTCGACTGGCTCAACGGCCCGGCGCAAGAGCCGCCGCTGATCAAGGCCGCTCTCGGCCACTTGTGGTTCGTCACGCTGCACCCGTTCGACGACGGCAACGGCCGCGTGGCAAGGGCCATCGGCGACTTGCTGCTCGCGCGCGCGGACGGCAGTGCGCAGCGCTTTTACAGCCTCTCCGCGCAGATTCAGCGGGAGCGCAAAGGCTATTACGACATTCTCGAGCGCACGCAGCGCGGCTCGACGGATGTCACGCTATGGCTCGCGTGGTTCTTCGACGCGCTGCATCGCGCCGTCGATCAGGCGCAAATCACGCTGGACGCCGTGCTCGCCAAGGCGCGCTTCTGGCGCGAGTGGGCCACGACGCCGTTCAACGAGCGCCAGGTCAAGCTCCTGAACCGCTTGCTCGACGGCTTCGACGGCAAGCTCACGAGCGGCAAATGGGCGGCCATCGCCAAATGCTCGTCCGATACGGCATTACGCGACATCAACGACCTGGTGACGCTCGGCGTGCTGCGCAAGGCGGAGGGGGGCGGCCGCAGCACGAGCTACGAGCTCAACGCGTAGCCGCAAACAAAAACCCCGCGCCTTCGAAGGTCGCGGGGTTTTTAGAACAGCGAAAGCGGCAAATGCGCGGCAAACGAGCCGCCATGCAACCTTACTGAATCTTCGCTTGCTTGCGCAGGTTCTCTTCGAACGCCTGCAGCTTTTCCTGCTGGATCTGCTGGACGATCTGCGGGCGCACCTGTTCGAGCGGCGGCGGCGTGACCGGGCGGATGTCGTCCACGCGGATGATGTGCCAGCCGAACTGCGTGTGCACCGGCGTATCGGTCATCTGGCCTTTTTGCAGATGCGTGGCCGCGGTCGCGAATTCCGGCACATAAGCCTTCGGATCGGACCAGTCGAGGTCGCCGCCGTTCTTGGCCGAGCCCGGGTCCTTCGAGTACTGCTTCGCGAGGTCTTCGAAGCTGGCGCCAGCCTTGATCTTCGCGATCAGGTCCTTGGCCTGCTGCTCGTTGTCCACGAGGATGTGATGCAGGTGGTATTCGCTGCCGCCCGCATCCTTGGTCAACTGGTCGTAGCGCGCCTTGACTTCGGCGTCGCTCGGCTGGTTGTTCTTCACGAAGTTTTCGATCAACGCGCGCAGCACGACGGTTTGCTGTGCCACGGCGATTTGCGCCTTCACGTCCGGCTTGTTCGGAATGCCTTCGCGAATGGCTTCCTGCATGAGGATTTCCCGATTCACGAGCTCTTCACGCACGGCCATCTGAAGCTGCGGCGAATCCTGCTGGCCTTGATGCACGAGCTGGTCGATCAGCGCATCGGCGCGCGCTTTGGGAATCGGCGTGCCGTTCACGACGGCGATGTTCTGCGCAAAGGCGGGAGCCGCCGCAAACGCAGCCAGCAACACCCAAAGATGGGTTTTCTTCAAGGTCATCGGAAAGTCCTAACGGGGCGAACCAAAATGGCGAACAAAAGGATCAAGCAGGTCGGAATCTAACGTGGGCTACCGGGGCAGCGCCGCGGCTTCTTCGGGCGTGAGCGCCGTGATCGCGAGTGCGTGGATGCCGCGCTGCATGGCCTCGGCCAGCGCATCATACACCATGCGGTGCCTTGCCACGCGGGCTTTCCCCGCGAATGCGCCCGCAACGATCGTGACATGATAGTGACCGCCGGCAGCGGCGCCCGCGTGTCCAGCGTGCTGCGCGCTGTCGTCGCGCACGTCGATGGAAACGGGGGCGAGCGCCGCGGTCAGGCGCGTTTCGATGAGCGCCATGCGCTCGGCGGGGCTGGCGTTGAGAAAGACGTCGCTCATTCTTCTTCCTTCATGTAACGCGAAAGCCACAGGCTCTGGCCGACGATGAACACCACGAGGATGCCGGTCGCGCCGAACAGCTTGAAGTCGACCCACGCGTCGGTAGAAAAGTGAAAGGCCACGAAGAGATTGAGAATGCCGAGCAGCGCGAAGAAGATCGACCAGACGAAGTTCAGTTGCGTCCAGATGCGCGGCGGCAGGGTGATCTGTTTGCCCATCATCGCTTCGATGAGGTTCTTGCCGAATGCCACTTGCGAAACGAGCAGCACGACCGAGAACGCCCAGTAGAGCACGGTGGGTTTCCACTTGATGAAGGTCTCGTCGTGCAGCATCAGCGTGGCGCCGCCGAACACGACGACGATGCCGAGCGAAAGCCACAGCATCGGGTCGACCTTGCGGTGACGGAATGCGACCCACGCGATCTGCACGAGCGTAGCTCCAATCGCCACGGCCGTAGCCGTAAAGATGCCCCACAGCTTGAAGGCGACGAAAAAGAGGATGATCGGGAACAGATCAAACAGGAATTTCATTATCGGCCTGAGAGTTGACGAATTGAGCCCGGCAAAAGAGGGCACGACGCTGTCAAGGCCGCATTGCGCCCCGCGCGGGGCGCGGGGCTACCTTGCCAACGTTCACTTGGGCTCGAATTGTAGCGCAGCCGAATTGATGCAATACCGAAGGCCCGTCGGGGCCGGACCATCCTCGAACACGTGGCCGAGGTGCGCGCCGCAGTTCTTGCAGCGCACCTCGATGCGCAACATGCCGTGCGTGCGGTCGGTTTTCTCCTCGATCACCTCGCCGTTGATCGGGCGGAAGTAGCTCGGCCAGCCACAGCCCGCGTCGAATTTCGTGTCGGACTCGAAGAGCGGCGTGCCGCAACACACACAGTCATAGACGCCCCGATCGAAGTGGTCCCAGTACTTGCCCGTGAACGCGCGCTCGGTCGCGGCGTGGCGCGTGACCTGATACTGCGCGTCGTCGAGCTGCTCCCGCCATTGCTCGTCGGCTTTGTAGCCCGGGTAGGCGGTGGAGTTATGGTCGTCCTGGCTCATGTTGGGTTCCTGTCGGGTGGGAAACAAGGATCACGTAGATGGGGGCGCGCTCACGAAGAGCAACTGACTTCGAGCGAACTCGCCCAGTCGGGCGGCAGCCCTGCGTACGACGCGTTTTCGGGCTGCTCGTCGAATGGCCGCTCCAGCACCTTGGCGAGCCGCTCGACTTCGCTGAAGTCCTTTTGCGCGGCGCGCTCGATCGCCGTTTGCGCAAGGTGATTGCGCAGCACGTATTTCGGATTGGTGCGGTTCATCGCTGCTGCGCGCGCGGCGTCGTCGCGTGATTCGTGCGCGAGGCGCGCGCGGTAGTCGGCGGCCCAGGCGTCGAAGGCGGCTCGATCGAGAAAGAGATCGCGCACCGGCGTGTCGCCGCTCGCGTCATGCTTCGAGACGCCCGCGAGGTGGCGATATGTGAGCGTGAAATCGGCACGGTTCGCATGCATGATTTCGAACAGCTTGTTCGCGAGCGCGTCGTCGCCTTCGCGCTCGTGTTCGAGGCCGAGCTTCGCGCGCATGCGCGCTTCGAGCGCGGGCGCGAAGTGCCCCTTGAAGCGTTCGAGCACACCTTGCGCGTCGGCCACCACGCGTTCGCCGCGCTTCTTTTCGTCGGCGATCTCGTAGTGCGCGCCGAACAGCGGCACGAGCGCCTGCGCGAGGCAGAAGAGATTCCAGTACGCGATCTGCGGCTGCATGCGGTACGCGTAGCGGCCCTGCGAATCCGAATGATTGCAGATGTGGTTGGCGTCGAAGCCGTCCATGAAGCCGAACGGACCGTAGTCGATCGTGAGGCCGAGGATCGACATGTTGTCGGTGTTCATCACGCCGTGGCAGAAGCCCACGGCCTGCCACTCGACCATCAGCGCCGCCGTGCTGCGCACCGCTTCGTCGAGCAGGGCGAGGTACGGGTCGTCGGCGTCGCGCAGTTGCGGATAGAAGCGCGCGATCACGTGGTCGGCGAGCGCGCGCAGCGCGTCCACGTCGTCGTGAGAATAGAAGTGCTCGAAGTGGCCGAAGCGTACGAAGCTCGGCGACACGCGCGTAACGACCGCAGCCGTTTCCATGTCTTCGCGACGCACGGGCTGGTCGGAGCCGATTACCGTGAGTGCGCGCGTGGTCGGAATGCCAAGATGATGCATGGCCTCCGAGCACAGAAATTCGCGGATCGACGAGCGCAGCACCGCGCGGCCGTCGCCCATGCGCGAGTAGGGCGTGCGGCCCGCGCCTTTGAGCTGAATCTCGTTGCGCGTGCCATCGTGCTCGACCTCGCCGAGCGTGAGCGCGCGGCCGTCGCCGAGTTGGCCCGCCCACACGCCGAACTGGTGGCCGGAGTAGACCGTTGCGTACGACATGGCCGAAGGCGAGCGCTCGCGCGTGAAATTCCCGCTGAAGAACCCGGCGAACGCGGGATCGGCGACAGCGGACGCATCGAGCCCGAGTTGCGCGGCCATGGCGTTCGAGAAGCCGACAACGTAAGGCGCAGGCAGCGGCGCGCCGGGCAGTCGCGTGTAAAAGCGGGCGCCGAGTGCGGCAAAGGCGTCGTCGCGCGGCACGATCAATGCGCGTTCGAAGTCGGCGAGCGGACCGGTGGCGGGCGTGTGCGTAGCGGACGAGCCGCCTTGGGAGTCGGGAGTGCCTGGTGAAAACGACATATTGAGGGCCTGTTGAATACTCGATATTGTAAGTCCGCACCCGCCGGCGTGCTGGGGCGCGTTCGAAGCTTGCCGGCGCGCCAGCGACAGACGAGAACGTAGTACGCGAAAGACAACGACACCGAACGCCGATCAAACGCGAAGGAGACCGCTACCGATGAGTGCGCCGCTGCTGGGACAGATGATGGATGTGCCGCTCACGCTCCCGTCGTTGATCGCGCATGCGGCGCGCCATCATGGCAGCGCGCAGATCGTCTCGCGCCGCGTCGAGGGCGATATTCATCGTTACACGTACCGCGAGTGCGAGGTGCGCTCGAAGCAGCTTGCCCAGGCGCTGGTGGCGCTGGGCGTGGCGCCGGGCGAGCGCGTCGGCACGCTGGCCTGGAACGGCTACCGGCACCTCGAAGCCTATTTCGGCGTGACGGGCTTCGGCGCCGTGTGCCACACCGTCAATCCGCGGCTCTTTCCCGAGCAGGTCGCGTGGATCGTCAATCACGCCGACGACCGCTACGTGCTGTTCGACACCACGTTCGCCGCGCTCGTCGACGCACTCGCGCCGCAATGCCCGAACGTGCGCGGCTGGGTCGCGCTGTGCGACGAGTCGCACCGGCCGGCAATGCGCACGGAAGTGCTCTGCTACGAAACGCTGCTCGCCGCGCAGGACGGCAACTACGTGTGGCCCGAACTCGACGAGCGCAGCGCCTCGAACCTTTGCTACACGTCCGGCACCACGGGCAACCCGAAAGGCGCGCTCTACACGCACCGCTCTTCCGTGCTGCATGCGTATGGCGCGTCGCTGCCCGACGCAATGGGGCTTTCCGCGCGCGATGCCATTATGCCGGTCGTGCCGATGTTCCATGTGAACGCATGGGGCATTCCGCATGCGGCGCCGCTCACGGGCGCGAAACTCGTGCTGCCCGGCAAGGATCTCGACGGCAAGTCGCTCTACGAACTCATGGAAGCGGAAGGCGTCACCACCTCGGCCGGCGTGCCCACGGTCTGGCTCGGCTTGCTGGCGTATGTGCGCGGAGCCGGCGTGCGTTTTACCACGCTCCGGCGCACCGTGGTCGGCGGCTCGGCGTGCCCACCGGCGATACAACGCGCCTTCGAGGACGACTACGGCGTGCAGACCATCCACGCGTGGGGCATGACGGAAATGTCGCCGCTCGGCACGCTCTCGAGGCTCAACTGGGAGCAGTCGGAGCGCCCGCGCGAAGCGCAGCAGGCGCTGCTCGAAAAGCAGGGGCGCGTGATTTTCGGCGTGGACATGAAGATCGTGGGCGAAGACGGGCGGGAATTGCCGTGGGATGGCGTGACGTTCGGCGACCTGCACGTGCGCGGGCCGTGGGTGATCGACCGTTATTTCCGCCAGGAAAGCGGCTCGCCGCTCGTGGACGGCTGGTTCCCCACGGGCGACGTCGCCACGATCGACCCCGACGGTTTCCTGCACATCACCGACCGCAGCAAGGACGTGATCAAGTCGGGCGGCGAGTGGATCAGTTCGATCGACCTGGAAAACATCGCAGTGGCGCATCCGGCCATCGCGGAGGCCGCGTGCATTGCCTGCGCGCACCCGCGCTGGACCGAGCGGCCGCTCATCGTCGCGGTCAAGAAGCCCGGCGCCGCGGTCACGCGTGAAGAACTGCTCGCGTACTTCGAAGGCAAGATCGCGAAATGGTGGCTGCCCGACGACGCCGTGTTCGTCGACGAATTGCCGCACACGGCAACGGGCAAGCTGCAAAAGCTCAAGCTGCGCGAGCAGTTCCGCGCATACGTGCTGCCGACTGCGCTCGCGGTGGAGGGGTGTCCGTTCGACCCGGCGCAAGACGCCGCGAAGCCCGGGTAGGCCGCCCCGAGCCACCCGCGCAGCCGCGCAAGGTTCTCCGGCGCAGCCATCTGGCTGCGTTTTTTTTCTTCCGACTTTTGCCCGCCGACCCGCCAGATTCGTACGGTCAGTACAAACCCTGGCGTCCGCGGCGCAGCAAAAAATTGAACGAACGTTCTTTTTTGGGTATTCTGCCTGCTGACCGGGAATGTCGGACAATGATGCCGACGACGCACATCGCGGCCCGCAAGCATGGAGGCAGGCAAATGGCAGTGGACTACACGACTCGCGACGGCGTCGCCGTCATCACGCTCAATAATCCGCCCGTCAACGGCCTCGGGCATTCGACCCGCGCAGGCATTGTCGAGGGCCTCGCGCGCGCCGCGAGCGATCCGGCCGTTGCGGCCATCGTGATCACCGGCGCCGGCAAGGCGTTCTCGGGCGGCGCGGACATCACCGAGTTCAACACGCCCAAGGCGATGCAGGAGCCCACGCTCCACACCGTCATCAAGGAAGTCGAAAAGAGCGCGAAGCCGGTCGTGGCCGCGATCCACAGCGTGGCCATGGGCGGCGGTCTCGAACTGGCGCTCGGCGCGCACTACCGGGTCGCCGCTGCCGGCGCGCAGATCGCGCTGCCCGAAGTGAAGCTCGGCATTCTGCCGGGTGCGGGCGGCACGCAGCGTCTGCCGCGTGCGATCGGCCTTGAAGCCGCGCTCAACATGATCGTCACGGGCGCGCCGGTGATGAGCGAAAAGCTCGTGAATTCGGGGCTCTTCGACGCCATGACGCAAGGCGATCTGCTCGACGAGGCGATCGCATTCGCGCGCAAGGCGGCCGACAAACCGGGCCCGCATCCGCTCGTACGCAACCGCAAAATCGAACATGCGAACGCCGAAGGCTTCCTGCAGTTCTCGCGCAACTCCGTTGGCGCGATAGCGAAGAACTACCCCGCGCCGGTCAAGTGCGTCGACGCCATCGCGGCGGGTGTGAAGCAGGGCTTCGAAAAGGGCCTCGCCTTTGAGCGCGAATGCTTCCTCGAACTCGTGCAGACGCCGGAAAGCCGCGCGCTGCGCCACGCGTTCTTCGGCGAGCGCGCTGCGAGCAAGATTCCCGATGTGCCGTCGAGCACGCCCACGCGCGACATCCAGAAGGTCGCGGTGATCGGCGCGGGTACGATGGGCGGCGGCATCACGATGAACTTCCTCAACGCGGGCGTGCCGGTCACGCTGCTGGAAACGAAGCAGGAAGCGCTCGATCGCGGCCTTGCCACGATCCGCAAGAACTACGAAGCGCAGGTCAAGAAGGGCAAGCTCACGCAGGAGAAGGTGGAAGCGCGCATGGCGCTCATCAGCCCGACGCTCTCCTACGACGACCTCAAGCAAGCCGATCTCATCATCGAAGCCGTGTTCGAAGAACTCGGCGTGAAGGAGCAGGTGTTCAAGCGCCTCGACGAAGTCGCCAAGGCTGGCGCGATCCTCGCCTCGAACACCTCGACGCTCGACGTCGACAAGATCGCGGCGTTCACGAAGCGTCCGCAGGATGTGGTGGGTCTGCACTTCTTCAGTCCTGCCAATGTAATGAAGCTGCTCGAAGTCGTGCGCGGCAAGGAAACGGGCAAGGACGTGCTCGCCACCGTCATGCAGGTCGCGAAGAAGATCCGCAAGACGGCCGTGGTTTCGGGCGTGTGCGACGGCTTCATTGGCAACCGCATGATCGAACAGTACGTGCGTCAGGCGCTCTACATGCTCGAAGAGGGCGCGCTGCCCGCGCAAGTGGACCGGGCGATCGAGAAGTTCGGCTTCGCGATGGGTCCGTTCCGCATGAGCGACCTGGCCGGCAACGATATTGGCTGGGCTATTCGCAAGCGCCGTTATCAGGAACACCCGGACATGAAGTACTCGAAGATCGCCGACCGTCTGTGCGAGACCGGCCGCTTCGGGCAGAAGACCGGCGCGGGCTGGTACGACTACAAGGCGGGCGAGCGCAACGCGCTGCCTTCGAAACTCGTCGACGAGATGATCGTGGCGTACTCGAAGGAAGCCGGTGTGGAGCGCCGCAAGATCAGCGACGAGGAAATCGTCGAGCGTCTCGTGTTCTCGCTCGTCAACGAAGGCGCGAAGATTCTCGAGGAGGGCATCGCTTCGAAGGCGTCAGACGTCGACATGGTCTATCTCACGGGCTACGGCTTCCCGCTGTGGCGTGGCGGCCCGATGCTGTATGCCGACACGGTCGGCCTCTACAACGTCGAGCGCGCCATTCGCCGCTACGCGCAGCAGCGCAATGGCGAGGCGTGGGAAGTCGCGCCTTCGATTGTCGATCTGGCTGCCACGGGCGGTACGTTTAACTAAGCATCATTCACGGACGCAACAGCGGACGAACAGGCGAACGAACATCATGAGAAGCGCAGACGACGTGCTCCTGCTGATCGACCTGCAATACGACTTCATGCCCGGCGGCGCGCTTGCCGTCGCGCATGGCGATGAAGTCGTGCCGGTCGCGAACCGGCTCGCGCAGGGCTTCAGCCACGTGGTGCTCACGCAGGATTGGCACCCGGCACAGCACGTATCGTTTGCGGCCAACCACGCGGGACGCGCGCCGTTCGAGACGACGGCGCTGCCCTACGGCGAGCAGGTGTTATGGCCCGTGCATTGCGTGCAGGGCACCGAAGGGGCTGCGCTGCATCGCGACCTGAACGTGCCGCACGCGCGCGCGGTGATCCGCAAGGGTCATCACGCCGACGTGGACAGCTACTCCGCGTTTCTCGAAGCCGACCGCAAGACGCCCACGGGCCTCGCGGGTTATCTGCGCGACGTGGGCGTGAAGCGCGTGTACTGCTGCGGCCTCGCGACCGACTATTGCGTGGCGTGGTCGGCGCTCGACGCGTGCGCCGCGGGCTTCGAAACCGTGCTGATCGAAGACGCCTCGCGCGCCATCGACCTGAACGGCTCGCTTGCCGCCGCGTGGCAGCAGTTGCTTGCCGCCGGTGTGAAGCGCGCGCAATCGGCTGAGGTGCTGGCATTGTCCGCCTGAACGTCCAATCAAAGACATCCTCTGGATTCAATATTCGTAGTGGGAGACATCGCATGACTGACGCCGTAATCGTATCGACCGCCCGCACGGGCCTCGCCAAATCCTGGAAGGGCGCCTTCAACATGACGCACGGCGCCACGCTCGGCGGGCACGTGACGCAAGCCGCCGTCGAGCGCGCGAAGATCGACCCCGCGCGCGTGGAAGACGTGATCATGGGCTGCGCGAACCCCGAAGGCGCCACGGGCGCGAATATCGCGCGCCAGATCGCGCTGCGCGCGGGCCTGCCCGTGAGCGTGCCGGGCATGACCGTGAACCGCTTCTGTTCATCCGGACTCCAGACGATCGCACTCGCTGCGCAACGCGTGATCGCGGGCGAAGGCGACGTGTTCGTCGCGGGCGGGGTGGAATCGATCTCGTGCGTGCAGAACGAGATGAACCGCCACATGGTGGCCGAAGGCTGGCTCAACCAGCACAAGCCCGAAATCTACTGGAGCATGCTGCAAACGGCCGAGACGGTCGCGAAGCGCTATGAAATCTCGAAGGAGCGCCAGGACGAGTACGGCGTGCAGTCGCAGTTGCGCGCGGCGGCCGCGCAGGCAGCGGGTCTCTTCAACGACGAAATCGTGCCGATGACGGTGCTCGCCGGGGTTGCCGACAAGGCGACGGGGCAGCTCGTCACGAAGGAAGTGACGATCGCAGCCGACGAAGGCATTCGCGCCGACACCACGCTCGAAGGCGTTGCGAAGATCCGCACGGCGATGCCGGGCGGCGTCATCACGGCCGGTAACGCGAGCCAGTTCTCGGACGGTGCGAGCGCCTGTGTCGTCATGAACGCGAAAGTCGCGGAGCGCGAAGGCCTGCAGCCGCTCGGCATCTTCCGCGGCTTCGCCGTGGCGGGCTGCGAGCCGGACGAGATGGGCATCGGTCCCGTGTTCGCCGTGCCCAAGCTGCTCAAGCAGACGGGCCTGAAGGTCGAGGACATCGGCCTGTGGGAGCTGAACGAAGCGTTCGCGGTGCAGGTGCTGTATTGCCGCGACAAGCTCGGCATTCCCGCCGACCGCCTGAACGTGAACGGCGGCGCGATTGCCGTCGGTCACCCGTATGGCGTGTCGGGCGCTCGCCTCACGGGCCACGCGCTCATCGAAGGCAAGCGCCGCGGCGCGAAGTTCGTCGTGGTGACGATGTGCATCGGCGGCGGGCAGGGCGCTGCGGGCCTCTTCGAAGTCGTCTGACGCCGGGGCGCGGCAGTGGGCATGTCCGCTGCCGCACTCACGATTTCACCGCTTTCCCGCTGCTATACGCGCGCCGGGCCGCCCTCGCGCTCGAGTCGCTGCGGGTATCATGACGGCTGTCGGCGCGCGCACGGTGCGGCGCCTGTTCCCATGCAGACTGAAAGAGGTGAGTTCGTGATTCGTCATATCGTGATGTGGAAGCTCAAGGAGTCGGCAGAAGGCGCGACGCGTGCCGAGAACGTCGTGAAGTTCAAGGCGCTGCTCGAAGCCTGCCGCGATCTCGTGCCGGGCACGCTGCACCTCGAAGTCGGCGTGGCCGGCCCGGGCCTCGCTTCCACGTTCGACCTCGTGCTCGTTTCCGACTTCGCCGATCAGGCCGCGCTCGACGGCTATCAGGACCACCCCGAGCATCTCGTCGTGAAGCAGTTCGCGAAGCTCGTGGTCGAGTCGCGCCAGTGCGTGGATTACGTGGTCTGAAACGCATCATGACCGGTACCGCAGATCAATCGCAGGGCGGCGGCGCGCCAAAAGGCGAAGACGCTCAACAAGCGCAACCATCGCTCACGATCATCGAGAGTCCCTTCGTCGAGCATCTCGGCGCGCAACTCGTGAGCGCGCGTGACGGCGCGAGCGAAGTCGTGCTGCCGCTCGCCGAGCGGCATCTGAATACGTGGGACGTCGCGCACGGCGGCGTCACGATGACGCTCGCCGACATCGCGCTCGCCATGGCGGCGCGCAGCGTCGCCGCCGACGGCGTGGGCGTCGTCACCGTCGAAATGAAAGTGAACTTCATGCAGCCGGGGCGCGGCGAATTGCGCGCCACCGGCCGCGTGCTGCACCGTTCCACCACGATGGCCTATTGCGAAGGCGAGATTCGCGACAGCGAAGGCCATTTCGTCGCCAAGGCGCTCGGCACCTTCAAGTACATGCGCCGGCTTGCAGTGGGCCGCGACGTGACGCGTCAGCGTCTGCGCAGCGACCCCAGCGCGCGGCCAGGGCCGAGCGACGGTTAAACGCGCAATCGGGCGCGTGCGACGGCTTTGCTCGTGCGCGCCCGATTGCTGTTCTCTCGCGCGGCAGGCGTGCAACGCCTCGCCGCGCCCAACGAAGCAACACGGACGCCATGACCCAGACCAATCGCCAGATCCTGCTCGCTTCGCGCCCGGAAGGCGCCGCGAGCATCGATAACTTCCACCTCGTCAAAACGCCGCTCGCACCGCTCGAAGAGGGCCAGCTGCGCGTGCGCAACCACTACCTCTCGCTCGATCCGTACATGCGCGGGCGGATGAACGACAGCAAGTCGTATGCGGCGCCGCAGCCGCTCGACTCGGTGATGATCGGCGGCACGGTGGGCGAGGTGGTCGAGTCGCGCAACGCGAAGTTCAAGGTCGGCGACAAGGTCGTGGGCATGTTCGGCTGGCAGGAGTTCGGCACCTCGGACGGCAGTGACCTGCGGGTCGTCGATACGACGCATGTGCCGCTTTCCGCGTACCTCGGACCGGTGGGCATGCCGGGCGTCACCGCGTGGTACGGCCTGAATCGCATCATCGAGCCGAAGGCGGGGCAAACCGTCGTCGTGAGCGCGGCGAGCGGCGCGGTGGGTAGCGTGGTTGGCCAGCTTGCGAAGCGCGCGGGTTGCCGCGCGGTGGGTATCGCGGGCGGCGCAGAAAAATGCCGCTATGTCGTGGATACGCTCGGCTTCGACGCATGCGTCGATTACAAGGCCGGCAATCTCTATCCGGACCTCAAGGCCGCGACGCCGGACGGCGTGGACGGCTACTTCGAGAACGTGGGCGGCGCGGTGCTCGACGCTACGCTCGCGCGCATGAACGCGTTCGGCCGCATCGCGCTGTGCGGGATGATCGCCGGTTACGACGGCGAGCCGATGCCGCTCAGGTATCCGCAACTGCTGCTCACGCAGCGCCTGCTCGTGCAGGGCTTCATCGTGAGCGAGCACATGGAAGTGTGGCCGCAGGCGCTTACCGAACTGGGTACGCTGGTCGCGAAGCAGCAGCTCGCGTATCGTGAGACCGTGGCCGACGGGCTCGAGAACGCGCCCAGCGCGTTCCTCGGCATGCTCAAAGGCCAGAACTTCGGTAAGCAGCTCGTCAAGCTGATCTAACGGTTTCACTGTCAGTGCAAGCGCCCGGAAAGGGCGCTTCGCTTTTCCGTGCTCAGTATTCACAGCAACTTTCACCCCAGGATTCGCAATGTCCGAACCGTTTGAGTTCGACGGCCGCGTCGCCGTCATCACGGGCGCGGCAAGCGGCTTTGGCCGCGCGTTCGCGCAGCAGGCCGCAGCGCTCGGCATGAAGCTCGTGCTCGCCGATGTCGATCAGACGCTGCTCGACGAAACCGTCACTGCATTGCGCGAAGGCGGCGCGCAGGCCATCGGCGTGCGCACCGACGTGCGCGATGCGACGCAGGTCGACGCACTCGCGAAGGCCGCGCTCGACACCTATGGCAAAGTCCATCTGCTCTTCAACAACGCAGGCGTCGGCACCGGCGGCTTCGTGTGGGAAAGCAGCGCGCAGGACTGGGACTGGGTGTTCGGCGTGAACGTGATGGGCGTGGCCAACGGCGTGCGCAGCTTCACGCCAGCCATGCTCGCGCAGGGCGAGCGCGCGCATATCGTCAACACGGCTTCGGTGGCTGGGCTGCTTTCGCCGCCCGCCATGGGCGTGTACAACGCGTCCAAGCATGCCGTCGTCTCGCTCACCGAGACGCTCTATCACGACCTGAAGAACGTGACCGACAAGGTGAGCTGCTCGCTGCTGTGTCCGGCCTTCGTGTCGACCGGCATTGCGAACGCCGAGCGCAGCCGCCCCGACGATCTGCGCAACCAGGCGCCGCCCACGCGCTCGCAGCAAGCCGCCGATCTGCAGTTGCAGCGCGCGGTGCGTTCCGGCAAGCTCACGCCCGACGACGTCGCGAAGGCGACGTTCGACGCCGTGCGGGAAGGGCGCTTCTATATCCTCACGCATCCGCAGATTCTTCCTTCGGTGAAGCTGCGTCATGAGGACATCGAAACATTGCGCAACCCGACCGATCCGCTCTCGCTCAAACCTGAAGTCAAGAAAGCGCCGCAATAAACGCGGCGCACGGGGCCCGTGCCATGCCACTCACCGCGAAGATCGCACTCGTGCTCGACATGGCCGCCCGCACGGGCCGCGCGCCTTACCACGAGCAGACGGCGCGGGAGGCGCGCGCCGAGTATGAAAAGAGCGCGTCGGTGCTCGAAATCCCGTCTGCGCCGATGCATGGCGTGGAAGACCTGCAGGTGCCCATGCGTGACGGCGCGACGATCCGCGCGCGCCTTTATCTGCCGGTCGAGCCGCACTGGGCGGAACCGTTGCCCGTGCTCGTCTACTATCACGGCGGCGGCTTCACGATCGGCAGCGTCGACACGCACGCTGCGCTGTGCCGCATGTTCGCGCGCGACGCGCGCTGCGCCGTGTTTTCCGTGGATTATCGGCTCGCGCCCGAACATCGTTTCCCGACCGCGGTGCATGATGCCTTCGACGCCTACGCGTGGCTCCACGCGCACGCGGCCGAATACGCGCTCGACGCCTCGCGCTTCGCCGTGGGCGGCGACAGTGCGGGCGGCACGCTCGCCACGGTCTGCGCGGTGCTGGCGCGCGACGCGGGTATCGCGCCGGTGCTGCAGCTGCTGTTCTATCCGGCGGTGAGCGCGCATCAGCAGAGCGAATCGCACCAGCGTCTTGCCGATGGCCACTTGCTGACCGCGCCGACGATCCAGTGGTTCTTCGACCACTACGTGCGTAACGACTCGGACCGCGACGACTGGCGCTTCGCGCCGCTCGACGGCACGCGCGGCGAGCCCGATTTTCGCGGCGTCGCGCCCGCATGGATCGGCGTGGCCGAATTCGATCCGCTCGTGGACGAAGGCGAGGCCTACGCGCAAAAGCTGCGCGAAGTCGGCAACGAGGTCACGCTCGTGCGTTACGACGGCGTGATTCACGAGTTCATCAAGATGGGCGCGTTCATCGACGAGGCGCGGCGCGCACAGCAGCAGGCCGCCCACGCGCTGCGCGTGGCGTTCGGCACGGGCGACTGAAACGCGCTCAGCCTCTTTCGACGGTGTAGGTCTCGTGGCGCTCGAAGGCGCCCGGGCGGACGACGCGATGCGCGCCGTCGTCGTCGCTGCGCTCGAGCGCTTCCACATCCAGCAGGGTGCCGCGCAGCGTGACGCGCAGCGCCGTGGTGCCGCGCGTCCCATAGTCGGGCGTTTCGATGAATGCCGCGGAAAGCGCGCGTTCGCGTTCGAGCGAAATGCCCGTGGCGGGCAATTCGCGGTCGGGCGCGACCTGCGGGTCGCGCATCATGTCCACGAGCCGCGCGAGTGGGACTTGCGCGTCGCCCGTCGCGAGCTGCGCGAGTTCCGCGCGCTTGCGTACGAGCTTGGGCCACGGCGTGTCGAGCACGGCATTCGAAATGCCGTGCGTGCCTTCGGGCAGCAAGGCCGGCGCACGGTCCGTGCGATTGCAGTACCACGCCAGCTCGCGCCGCGTCCAGTCGCCGACGATCAGATTGAAGCCGTTGTAGAGATCGCCCGAGCGCGCGATCTCGTCGAGATAGCCGAGCGGCGTATCGGGGAGACCTTGCGCGCCGGTCAGCCAGCGCGAGACGAGCGTGCCGCGAGTGGGCGCGTCGGGGCGCATGTCGTTCGGCGCGCGATAGTTCGTGAGCGCGGCGAAGCGGCCGCCGCGCGTCATGCCGAGCCACGTGCCGCCGCCCACGAGATCGCGGCCCGCCAGCACGCCCGTTGCCGAACTGCCCGGCGACGTGACGTCGTCCGCGGCGTTCCACCAGTGCAGCGGGTCGGCGGTGCGGCGCAGGAACTCGTCGCGGTTGGCCGCGAGCGTGAAAAGCGTGCCGCCGCTCGCGCGTGGACGCCAGTCGAACACGATCAGGCACATGGAGTTGGCCCTTGCAGGGTCGGGTCTGGGGCCGCGCCCACGCAACGCGAGGCGCCAGGCGCCTCGCGCGCGGTGGACGCGGTGCGCAGCGTCAAATTTCGGCCGGCAACGCGTACGGCAGCGGCAACACGCGCAGCGCGGGACCGTCCGCAGCGCCGAGATGCACGCTGCCCGTTTCGAGCGCGGCAAGCTTGATCTCGGCGAGCAGATCGACACCGCCCTCGGGCGCGGCGGCGGCGTTCACGACCATGCCGCACGGCTGGCTCGGGTCGTCCGAATGAAAGAGTTCGGCGCCCGCATGCGCGGCGTCCAGATTCGCGGCCACATTGGCGAGCGCGGTGCGGCGCTTGATCGTGCCGCGATACTGGCTGCGCGCGACGATTTCCTGGCCAGGGTAGCAGCCCTTGCGGAAGTTCACGCCGCCCAGCACGTCGTAGTTGACCATCTGCGGCACGAACTGCTCGCTCACGGCTTGCGTGATGCGCGGCTCGCCCGCGCGAATGTCGAGCCAGTCCCACACCGCCGGCGACACGCGTTTCACCAAACCGTCGAGCTTCGCGAGGCGCTCCTGCACCGCTTCTTTCGGGCCGACCCACAGATAACGCAGCACGCCGGCCGCATCGGGCACGCGGATCAGCGTGCCTGCGGGGTCGTCCACCTTCACGTGCACGCCGTCGGGCAGCGCGTCGAACACGCTCGCGAGCGCGCCGCGCACGTCGCCGGCGAGGCCCACCACGAGCAGCTTGTCGCTGTCGTCGGTGAGCTTGGCCTTGGCGCGCAGCACGAACATCGACAGGCGTTTTTGCACTGATGCCTGCACGTCCTTCGAGATCAGGAGACGGATCGTGTCACCGGTCTTCCAGGTCAGGAACGAGGCGAGCAGACGGCCCTTGGGCGAGCAGTAGCCCGCGAGGCGCGCGCCGGCCACGTCGAGATGCTGGACGTCGTTGGTGAGCTGGCTGTGCAGGAAGGTCGCGGCGTCGTCGCCATTGGCGTCGATCACGCCGAACTGCGGCAGGATCGCGTAGGCGCCGCCTTTCAGAACGGCGTCGAAGTCGGCCGTGGATTCAGGAACGGAAAGCGTGGAAGCGGGATCGAGCGGTGAGTTCATGGATTCGGGGAACAGTCAATCCTGACTTTAGCGAGGGCAAGCAGTTATTATATGAGGTCCCCCTGAGTCGTGTTTCCATGTCCCTTCTGAAGAAATGCCTTGTTGCCGGCGCCGCGCTAGTCGTGATTGGCGCCGCCGCGGCAGGCGGTGTATGGCGCTGGGCCACCACGCCGCTCGAACTGGCCGCCCCGCAGCTCGACGTCACCATCAAGCCGCACAGCACCGTGCGCAGCGTCACCCTGCAATTGCGGCGCGGCGGCGTGCCTGTGCAGACGCAACTTTTCGTGCTCATGACGCGCGTGCTCGGCTTGCAGAGTCAGCTCAAATCGGGCAACTACGAGTTCAAGGCGGGCATCACGCCCTATGACGTGCTGCAGAAGATGGCGCTCGGCGACGTGAACGAGTCTGTCGCCACCATCATCGAAGGCTGGACCTTCAAGCACATGCGCGCCGAACTCGACGCGAACCCCGCGCTGCGCCACGACACGGCCGGCATGAGCGACGCCGGGCTGCTCGCGGCGATCGGCGCGCCGCCCGCGCCGAACGGCAGCGGCGAAGGGTTGTTTTTCCCCGACACCTATCTGTTCGACAAGGGCTCGAGCGATCTCGACGTGTACCGGCGCGCCTACCACCTGATGCAGACGCGTCTGAACGAAGCGTGGACCGCGCGTGCGCCCGGCTTGCCGCTGAAATCGCCCTACGAGGCGCTGACGCTCGCGTCGCTCGTCGAAAAGGAGACGGGCCGCGCCGCCGACCGCGCGCTCGTCGCGGCCGTGTTCTCGAATCGCCTGAAAGTGGGCATGCCGCTGCAGACCGATCCGGCCGTGATCTACGGTCTGGGCGACAACTACGCGGGGCATTTGCGCAAGCGCGATCTGCAGTCGGACACTCTTTACAATACCTACCTGCGCCTCGGGTTGCCGCCAACGCCCATTGCGCTGCCCGGCGTCGCGGCGATCCAGGCGGCGCTCAATCCGGCATCGACGGCTGCGCTGTACTTCGTGGCGCGCGGCGACGGCGGCAGCGTCTTTTCTGACAATCTTGTCGACCACAACAAGGCCGTCGACAAATACATCCGGGGAAATTAAATGGCGCGGGGCCGATTCATCACGTTCGAGGGCATCGACGGCGCGGGGAAGACCACGCATCTCGCCTGGTTTTGCGATCAGCTCGCCCAGAAACTCGCGCCGACAGGCCGTACGGTCGTCATGACGCGTGAACCCGGCGGCACGCCGCTTGGCGAGTCGATCCGGGAACTCGTGCTGCATCAACCGATGGACCTCGAAACCGAGGCGCTCCTGATGTTCGCGGCGCGCCGCGAGCACCTCGCCAAGGTGATCGAGCCCGCGCTCGCGCGCGGCGACTGGGTGCTGTCCGACCGTTTCAGCGACGCCACCTTCGCCTATCAGGGTGGCGGCCGCGGGCTGCCGCGTGACAAGCTCGAAACGCTGGAGCGCTGGGTGCAGGGCGGTTTCCAGCCGGACCTGACGGTGCTGTTCGACCTGCCGCCGGACACGGCGAGCGAGCGGCGCGGCGCGGCGCGCGAACCCGATCGCTTCGAAAGCGAATCCGACGCGTTCTTCAAGCGCACGCGCACCGAATACCTGCGCCGCGCGGAAGAGGCGCCGTATCGTTTCGCGATCGTCGATTCGTCGCAGGGCATCGATGCGATTCGCAAAAAACTCGAGCATGTGATCGCAGCGCTTTGATTTCAAGGCGATATTTGGCGTTTTTATAGGGCCGCGCGATCTGCATGTGAATTCTGCGGAAGGCCGCTTAACCGATTGATTCCGAAGATGATCTATCCCTGGCAAACCGACGACTGGCAACGCCTGCAGCAACTGCGCAGCCACTGGCCGCATGCGCTGCTGCTGCATGGGCAGGCGGGCATCGGCAAGCTCCAGTTCGCGCAGCATCTCGCGCAGGGGCTGCTCTGCGAAGCGCCGCAGGCGGGCGGCGAGCCGTGCGGCGCCTGTGCGGCATGCAACTGGTTCGTCCAGGGCAATCATCCGGATTACCGCATCGTCGTGCCCGAGGCCTTGGCGGGCGAGATCGGCCAGGCCGGCGACGATGACGCCAAAGCCGAAAAGGCGGACAAGGCCGACGGCGAAGAGGGCAAGAAGGGCCGCGCGCCAAGCAAGGAAATCCGCATCGAGCAGGTGCGTGCGCTGCTCGGCTTCACGGGCGTGGGCTCGCACCGCGGCGGCCTGCGCGTGGTCGTGCTGTATCCGGCCGAGGCGCTCAACGTCGCCGCCGCGAACGCGCTGCTGAAGACGCTCGAAGAACCGCCCGCGGGCGTGGTATTCCTCGTGGTGTCGGCGCGCATCGACCGCCTGCTGCCGACCATCATCAGCCGTTGCCGTCAGTGGCCCATGGGCACGCCCGCGCCTGAAGCCGCCGCGGCCTGGCTTGCACAGCAGGGCGTGGCCGACGCGCCGGCGCTGCTCGCGGAAGCCGGCGGCGCGCCCCTCGCGGCGCTCGCGCTCGCGCACGACGAAAACCGCACGCTGCGCGACTGGACCCTGGCCCAGCTCGCGGCAGGCCCTGCCTGCGACGCCTTCTCCTGCGGCGAAACGCTGCAGAAGCTGCCGGTGCCGCTCGTGCTCGGCTGGCTGCAGCGCTGGGTCTACGATCTGCTCGCCGAGCGCACGGCGGGCCGCCCGCGCTACTTTCCGCAGGCCGCCGGCGGCCTCGCGCGCTGCGCCGCGAAGCTCGACGCTGCGGCGCTGGCGCGCTACCTGAAGACGGTCACGCGCCAGCGCGCCGTGGAAAACCATCCGCTGAATGCGCGCCTCGTGTTCGAGGAACTCTTTCTCGGCTATCGTGAACTGTTCGCCTGACGTGCACGCCGACGTCCACGATCAGACCCGAATCCTCCATCGCAGGACCACCCATGTTTGTCGATTCACATTGCCACATTAATTTCGAGGGCCTCGGCGACCGCCTCCCGCAGGTGCTCGAGAACATGCGCGCGAACGCCGTCACGCACGCGCTATGCGTATCGGTGGACCTCGAAACGCTGCCTTCGGTGCTCGATATCGCGAGCCGCTACGAGAACGTCTATGCGTCGGTCGGTGTGCATCCCGACCACGAGCACATGCGCGAGCCGACGGTGGCCGAGCTGGTCGAGCTGGCTGAGCACCCGAAAGTGGTGGCGATCGGTGAAACGGGACTCGATTACTATCGCCTGGGCGAGCGCACGATCGCCGACATGGAATGGCAGCGCGAGCGCTTTCGCACGCACATTCGCGCGGCGCACGCCACGGGCAAGCCGCTCATCGTCCATACGCGAGCCGCTTCGGACGACACTCTCCGCATCATGGAAGAAGAGCGCGCGGGCGAACCGGGCGGCGTGATGCATTGCTTCACGGAGCCGTGGGCGATTGCCGAGCGCGCGCTCGCGCAGAATTTTTACATCTCGCTTTCAGGCATCGTGACGTTCAAGAGCGCGACCGATGTCCAGGAGGTGTCGCGCCGCGTGCCGATCGAGCGCCTTTTGATCGAAACCGATTCGCCGTACCTCGCGCCAGTGCCATTTCGTGGCAAACCCAATGAACCTGCGTACGTGAGCCATGTCGGAAGATTCATTGCGCAGCAACGCGGATTGCCGGACGCCGAACTTGGCGCTGTCACCACGCAGAACTTTTTCCGGCTCTTCAAGATCCAGCCGCAGGCCTGAATCGCGAACCGCATGCTGTCAATGGTGTTAAATATCAACGAGATAGCAGATAACGTTAAGGCTTGACATGAACTTGAAACCGCTCCCGCACGCCGCCAACCCTGTGCGCCGTACTGCCGCCGCGCTCGTGCTCGGCGTCGCCGCCACCCTGTTCGGCGCCCCGGCGCATGCCGCTCCGCTCGACTCGCTCATCAAGAGCGTCAAGTTCGACGACGACAAGGGCGTGCAAAAAGCGCTCGCGGGAGGCATGGACCCGAACGCCACCGACGACCAGGGCATGCCGCTCCTCGTGCTCGCCGCGCGCGAGAAGTCCGACAAGGTCGGGGCGCTGCTGCTCGACAACCCGAAAACGAACATCGCCGCCGAAGACCGCGCTGGCGAAAACGCGCTGATGCTCGCCTCGCTCAACGGCGACGTGGACTTCGTGAAGCTCCTCATCACCAAGGGCGCCGAGGTCAACAAGAAGGGCTGGACGCCGCTGCACTACGCCGCCGCGAACGGCAACGACGACGTCGCGAAGCTGCTGATCGGCTATTCGGCCGACGTCAACGCGCTGTCGCCCAACGGCACGACGCCGCTCATGATGGCCGCGCGCGGCGACCATCTCACGACGCTCCAGATGCTGCTCGAGCACGGCGCGACGCTTGGCGCGAAGAACCAGATCGGCATGACGGCGCTCGATTTCGCGCGCCAGTACAAGGCGCCGGACGCGATCAAGGACCTCACGGCGCGCATGACCCAGGCTGGCCTCTCCACGGCGAGCCCGGCAGCGCCGCAAAACAGTGCAAAATAATGGGGATGAAGACGGCCGCACTGGACCAACGCGGCCGCCCGGCGGCGCTAGATGCGCCGCTCCCCACGACAACTCAAGGAGAACCATGCTGCGGGTTCTGATCTGTGCGGGCGCGATGGCGTTGCCGCTCTCCGCTTTCGCATTCACGGCAAGCGACCTCAACCGGCTCTGCACGAAGACCGATGTGGCTTCGCGCAGCGCGTGCGCTGCCTATATCGAAGGTGCCGCGGACGGCATCTTTAACACCATCGACGCCATCGGCGGCACTACCGGGCCGCGCGTGGGTCAATACTTCTGCCTGCCGCCCGATGCGCGCTCGGCGCAACTCACCGACGCGGTGCGCAAGTACATTGCCGACAACCCGAACGTGGCCGGCTACAACGCCAGTACCGCCATTTCGCTCGGGCTCGGCAAGGCGTTTCCCTGCAAGACCGGCAACGGCAGTTGAAGCCGGCGGGTTCAAGTCGTAACCAGTAGTCCGTAGTTAGATATCGCTACAAACACGACGCGGCGACTACTACCGCCGCGCCGTTCATCATCGAGGCCGCAGCGAGGCCAGCTGTCACCATCGCCGTGGCCGTCCGCGGGCCTGCGCCCGTGCCGTTTCCAAGCGTCGCCCTTTGCTCAGGATGCTCAGGAGGAACTGGCCGCAGATGCCGACACTCGACGATCTCTCCCGTTTCACCGACGCGCCGCTGCAGGACTGGCTCGGCACGTTGCTCGTGAGCGCGCTCGCGCTCGTTTTCGCGTTCGCCCTGCACTGGGGCGGCGGCCGCGTCTTGCTGCGCATCGCACGCCCGTATCCGCGCGTCAGCGTGTTCCTGCGCTATATCCGCAAGCCTGCGCTCGCCGTGCTCGCGATCCTCGCGATCGAATTCGTCTGGTGGCAGGCGCCCGATACGCTCCGGCACATCAGCGGTCTGCGCGAGCTGTGCGCGTTCGCGCTGATCGGCGCGATCACCTGGCTTTCGGTGCGCTGCGCGGCGGCGATCGGCGAGGCCATCATCGCCGCCCATCCGCTCGACATCGCCGACAACCTCCAGGCCCGCCGCATCCACACTCAGGCCCGCGTGCTCGCGCGTACGGTGATGGTGCTCATCATCATCGTGGGTGTGGGCGCGGCGCTCATGACCTTCCCGAACGTGAGGCAGATCGGCGCGAGCCTGCTGGCTTCGGCCGGTGTTGCCGGTCTCGTTGCCGGTATCGCGGCACGCCCCGTGCTAGGGAATCTGATTGCCGGTTTGCAGATCGCGCTCTCGCAGCCGATCCGGCTCGACGACGTGGTCGTGATCCAGGGCGAGTGGGGGCGCATCGAGGAAATTACCGGCACCTATGTTTCGGTGCGGATCTGGGACCAGCGGCGGCTCATCGTGCCGCTGCAATGGTTCATCGAGAATCCGTTCGCGAACTGGACGCGCAGCAGCTCGCAGATCATCGGCACGGTGTTTCTGTGGCTCGATTACCGCATGCCGCTCGCGCCGCTGCGCGAGGCGCTCGCGCGCATCGTCGACGGCGCGCCCGAATGGGACCGCCGCGTGCAGGTTTTACAGGTCACCGACGCCAACGAGCGCGCGATGCAGGTGCGCGTGCTGGTGAGTTCGCGCGACTCCGGCCTGAACTTCGATTTGCGCTGCCGTGTGCGCGAAGGGCTGCTCGATTTCGTCAACGAGCACTATCCGCAGTTCCTGCCTCGCGCGCGCGCCGAAGTTTCGGCGGAGCTCGAAAGCAGCACCGGAGAACTGCCGTCCTTCGTGCGGCGCCCGGCGCGGCAGGCGGCGGCGAGCACGGCGGCACATACTGAGGCGGATCCCGTGACGGGCACGCGCGTGCCGGGGGACGGCGAGGAGCTGGAGACGCACCGGCAGGTGCGGCCGGCGTCCGAAGCGGCTAAGGGAGCGGACGCAGCGCAAGCCAATGACGCCCGCGAGCCGGCGACTGAAAGCCGCCGCGACAATCGTTGATAACCGCTGATAGCGGTCGTGAGGGAAAGGAGGAGGAACAGCAAGATGGGCAGACTGATAGTCGTCTCGAACCGCGTGGCGACGCCGACGGAGACCAAGGGCTCGGCAGGCGGCCTCGCGGTCGGCGTATTCGGCGCGCTGAAGGACGCGGGCGGCGTGTGGTTCGGCTGGAGCGGCGACGTGGTGAGCGAGACGGTGGCGAACGCGGGGCCGACGCTCGTCGAAGAAGGCCACGTCACCTTTGCGACCGTCGGCCTCACGCGCAAGGACTACGATCAGTACTACCGCGGATTCTCGAACGCCACGCTCTGGCCGGTCTTCCACTACCGCAACGACCTCGCGCGCTACGAGCGCGACGAATATGCGGGCTACCGCCGCGTGAACGCGTGGCTCGCGCACAAGCTCATGAAGCTGATCCACCCGGACGACAACATCTGGGTCCACGACTATCACCTGATTCCGTTCGCCGAGGCGCTGCGCTCGGAGGGCGTGCGCAACCGCATCGGTTTCTTCCTGCATATTCCGTTTCCTTCGCCGCAGGTGCTGCAGACCATTCCGCCGCACGACGAACTCGTCAGGTCGCTGTGCTGTTATGACCTGCTAGGCTTCCAGACGCAGAACGATCAGCAGGCGTTCCACGACTACATCGCGCGCGAGGCGCGCGGCAACGTCAGCGAGCGTGTCGGCAATCCGGAGCACGGCGAGGTCGAGGCGTATGGCCGCAAGCTGCGCACGGGGGTCTATCGCATCGGCGTGTTTCCGGACGAGATCGCCGAGCAGGCCGCGCGTTATGAAAGCCGCCAGCACGTGCTCGACCTCAAGCAGAGTCTGGAAGGGCGCAAGCTCATCATGAGCGTGGACCGGCTCGACTATTCGAAGGGTCTCGTCGAGCGTTTCCATGCGTTCGAGCAGTTGCTGGAAACGTCGCCCGAATGGCGCGGCAAGGTCACGCTCGTGCAGATCGCGCCGCCGACACGCTCGGATGTCGCGAGCTACAAGGTGATACGCGAGGAGCTGGAGCGGGAGGCCGGGCGCATCAACGGCCGCTACTCGGGCCTCGATTACACGCCGATCCGCTATCTGAGCCAACAGTACGACCGCTGGAAGCTGATGTCGCTCTTTCGCGAGTCGCAGATCGGCTACGTGACGCCGCTGCACGACGGCATGAACCTCGTCGCCAAGGAGTATGTGGCCGCGCAGAATCCAAACGATCCGGGCGTGCTCGTGCTGTCGATCTTCGCGGGCGCGGCGGCCGAACTCTCGGGCGCATTGCTCGTGAATCCTCATGATGCGACCGGCATGTCGGAGGCGCTGGAGCGCGCGCTCTCGATGCCGCTCGAAGAGCGCCAGGCGCGCTACCAGACCAACATGGAGGCCCTCAGACGCAACGATCTCGGCGTGTGGCGAGACACCTTCCTGCGCGATCTCGCGGCGGTGACCCAGCCGCGCTGATCGATACCGGCCACAGGCGGTTCGCGCGCTGGCACGATTGCGTATGATGCGTGGCTGATCCAGGCACCCGCCGAGCAACTGCCATGCAACCCCGCGCACCTCCATGCTGACTACGCTCGCCATCGCCAACTACCGCTCGCTGCGCGAGCTCATCGTGCCGCTCGGTGCGCTCAATGTCGTGACCGGTCCGAACGGCAGTGGCAAGTCGAATCTCTATCGCGCGTTGCGCCTGCTCGCGCTCACCGCGCGCGGCGGCGTGATTCCGTCGCTGGCGCGCGAAGGCGGCCTGCAATCCACGCTGTGGGCGGGCCCGGAGCGCTTCTCGCGCGCGGTCGCGGCGGGGGAATACGCGGTACAGGGCACGGTGCGCAAGGATGCGGTGAGCCTGCGCCTGGGCTTCGCGGGCGACGCCTTCGGTTACGCGATCGATCTGGGATTGCCGCTGCTTTCGTCCACTTCGCAGTTTTCGCTCGACCCGGTGATCAAGCGCGAGTGCATCTGGAGCGGGCCGACCCTGCGGCCCTCGGCGTTGCTCGTGGACCGCCAGGGGCCGATGATCCGCATCCGCGACGCCTCGGGCGAGTGGACGACACTCGCGCAGCCCGTGGCGAGCTTCGACAGCATGATGACCGAGTACGCCGACCCGCGTGGCGCGCCCGAAATGATCGCCGTGCGCGAGCAAATTCGCTCGTGGCGCTTCTACGACCACTTCCGCACCGACGAGCACGCGAGCGCGCGCCAGGTGCAGATCGGCACGCATTCGCCAGTGCTCGCCGACAACGGCGCAAACCTCGCTGCCGCGCTGCAGACGATCCGCGAGATCGGCGACGGCGAGGCGCTCGATACTGCGATCGGCGACGCCTTTCCGGGCGCGCGCGTCGAAATCGTGAATCACGAAGGCCGCTTCGAGGTGGCGCTGCGCCAGGAGGGGCTATTGCGGCCGCTGCGCGGCGCGGAACTCTCGGACGGGACCTTGCGCTACCTGCTGCTCGCGGCCGCGCTGCTGAGCCCGCGGCCGCCCGGCCTGCTGGTGCTCGACGAGCCCGAGACGAGCCTGCATCCGGACCTGCTGCCGTCGCTCGCGCGGCTCATCGCGCGGGCGTCGCGGCACTCGCAGGTCATCGTCGTCTCGCACGCGGCTCGGCTCGTGGCGGCGCTGGAGCGCGAGGCCGGCAGCCAGTCGGTCGTGCTCGAACGGCGCCTCGGCGCAACCGGGTTCGCCGATCCGGACACGCTCGAGGTGCCGGCCTGGAAATGGCCCGCCAGGTAGGCCGGTAGGGCAAACGCAGGGGTTGTTTCGGCATGTAACACCGTATAGAAATTGAAAGACTGGCGGCGCGCGCGCCCGGCTTGCCGAATAATGGGACAACTGCTGCGTCGCCGATGGCCGCCCGGACCTGGCTTAGAATGACCGGCACCGCAAGAACGGGCAACGCGGCCCCGTTTCCTGGAGACACTCGATGAGAATTGCGCAGATCGCCCCACTGACCGAATCGGTCCCGCCGAAGCTCTATGGCGGCACCGAGCGCGCTGTGTCGTATATCACCGAAGCGCTGGTCGAACTCGGGCACGACGTCACGCTGTTCGCGAGCGGCGATTCGCTCACGAGCGCGAAGCTCGAGCCCGTGTGGCCCCGCGCGCTGCGGCTCGACCCCGGCATCCGCGACCGCATTGCACCGCACATGCTCCTCATGGAGATGGTGCGCCGCCAGGCCGACCAGTTCGACGTGTTGCATTTCCATATGGACTACTACTCGTTTTCGGTGTTCAAGCGCCAGGAAACGCCGTTCGTGACGACGCTGCATGGCCGTCTCGACCTGCCCGAGCAGCAGCCGGTCTTCGATACGTTCAACACCGCGCCCGTCATCTCGATCTCGAATGCACAGCGCCAGCCCATGCCGCAGGCGCGCTGGCTGCGCACCGTATACCACGGCCTGCCCGAGACGCTTTACACGCCGCAGCCCGTCGAGCCGCGCTATCTTGCGTTTCTCGGCCGTATTTCGCCTGAAAAACGCGTCGACACGGCGATACGCATTGCCGGGCGCTGCGGGTTGCCCATCCGGATCGCCGCGAAGGTCGACGAAGCCGACCGCGAGTATTTCGAGCGCGACATCAAGCCGTTGCTTGCGCTGCCGCACGTCGAGTACGTGGGCGAGATCAACGACAGCCAGAAGGCCGAATTCCTCTCCGGCGCCCATGCGCTGCTGTTCCCGATCGACTGGCCGGAGCCGTTCGGCCTCGTGATGATCGAGGCGATGGCGTGCGGCACGCCAGTGATCGCGTTCAATCGTGGTGCGGTGCCGGAGGTGGTGGAGGAGGGCGTGACGGGCTTTATCGTCGAGGACGAGATCGGCGCCGTGGCGGCGGTGAACCGCATCGCGCGCGTTCCGCGCGCCGGCGTGCGGCGCCGCTTCGAAGAGCGTTTCACCTCGCACCGCATGGCACAGGAGTACGTGCAGGCGTATGAGGCGGTGATTCGCGCGAACAAGCGCTCGCGCTTCAAGGTGATCGATACGTCCGCGACCTGAGCGCGCGGACGTTCGCGCTGCGCTTAGAGGTCGAGTTTCGTGATCTTCGTGCCGCCGAGCGAGAGGTCGCCGATCAGCCCGCTATTGGTGAGCACGAAGACCTGCACGGGCTTGGTCGCCGTGGTGGTATCGATCGAGCCGTTCGCGCCGACCTTCACGAGCGCGACCGATGCGTCGCCGCCTGCCGACCAGCCGCTCGAATTGCGGAATTTCGCCAGCGCGTCTTCGGTCATGAAGAGATAGATGACGGACTTCGACTGCACGCCTAGCGTTGCGCCGACCGAAGCCGACGACGTGCTGTAGAAGCCAACCGTGCTGCCGCCCACGCGCAGCGCGCCGTCGCCGTGTTCGCCGCCGACGCCGATGCCCGCCTGGATCACACGCGGAAACACGAGAATGCCGCGAGCCTTGCCGACCAGCTCGCGCGAGCCCGGCACGGTCTGATAGAGGCGCGACAGGGTGGCGTCGACGTCGGAGTTGATCGACTGGGCGCGCGATGCATTGGTCGCGGCACTGGGTGCCTGGCTGCCGGTGGTGGTGCAGCCCGAGAGTGCCGCGACGCCGACGGCGATTGCGACAGAAGCCTTCAAAAGCATGCGAGATGCGGTCATCTTGTTCTCCGTTCTTGTTGCCGGGCGCCGCGATGTCACGGCGTCCTGTCGTTATACCCGAACGTCCCGACCCGCACTTTGAGGCTGCGCAGCACAAACGCTGCGCGCTGGAGCCTGCACGAGAAGCGCTAGCGCTCCGGCACTGGCTTGGCCGTGGGCCGCCGCAGGGCGCGCTTCACGCCGCCGATCAGCACGCCGATCGCGAGCAGCACTGCAGCGGGCACGACCCAGTAACCGACGAACGCGTGCCACAGGTAGCCCGCGAGCGTCGTGCGCCGCACGGCGTATTCGTCGCGCGCTTCCCGCTGCCGCTGCGCGTTCGCCGCAAGTACCCCGGCGGGGCAGCCGGCTGCACGCGCGGTTTCGGGCGTGCCGTGGCAGCGCAACGGGGCGCCGGCGTCGCGCTCGGCGTCGGTGAAGGTCCAGGTGGTCAGCGCGCGCTGCAAATCCGCGCGGTTATACGCCATCTCGTCCTGAACCTCGCGCACCACGACGATCATCACCGGCACGAGCCAGAAGGTGATCACCATGAGCCAGCGGCGAAACCAGCGGTTCTTGTGTCTCCATGCCATCTGCGCCTCCGTTCGATGCCATTGGCATCAACGTCAACGCGGCAGCCCGATGGCTAATGTGTGATTTTTCGGGGAGGGGCCGCCGCTGCAGCCATCATAGGAGAAAAACGGCACGTCCGAATGCGGGGGAATACGAAAACCCGCGCAAATCCGCACGATTTCGCATACTTCGGCGATGATTCGCACAATCGACGACACAGGCGCGCGGAGATCGAACAACCGTTGCAGCGCACAAAACCGGCGCATAAAAAACGCGCCACAGCAAACGTTGCGGCGCGCCGATCCTGCCGGTGCAAAAGGGTGCGGGAGGGTGCCCGAACCCCTTCGCTCAGCTCTTCGTCGAGAGGCAGGTCTTCATGAATGCCTTGCGGTCGTCGCCCTTCTTGTCGCCGGCCTGGGCGTTGCACGCCTTCATGCGCTCCTGCTGGGTCATGGTCGGAGCGGGAGCGCCGGTAGCCGAAAGGCACTGCTTCATGAATGCCTTGCGATCGTCGCCTTTCTTGTCGCCGGCCTGGGCGTTGCATGCCTTCATCTTGTTCTGCTGGCTGTTCGCCGCCGGCGCGGAAGCGGGTGCGGCGGTCTGTGCGAACGCCGGCGCGGCCAGCGCGCCGCCCAGCACGATTGCAGCAATGACGGATTGCATCTTCATCGTTCACTCCCTTGACTTTGGACGTTCTCAGTTGACGTGCGGCCCGCCGTGAATGGCCGGTGCGACTCTCGCGCGCCGCCATTATGGCAAAGCCGCCATTAAAACGACGCAGCAATGTGTTCGGTTGACGCGCGCGCTGCTGCACAATGTTCGCTATCGGCCGTCGACGCTGTCCGGCGCGGCCGCAACAGCACGGAGAACGCGGATGCATTACCTCTTGATGTACGAACTCGCAGACGACTACCTCGAACGCCGTCCCGAACACCGTCGCGCGCATCTGGAGCTGGCATGGGCCGCCGTCGAACGCGGCGAGTTGCTGCTAGCGGGGGCGATTGCCGATCCCGTCGACAATGCGCTGCTGCTTTTTCAGGGGGACAGCCCGGCCGCGGCCGAAGCGTTCGCGCGCGCCGACCCGTATGTGCTCTCGGGGCTCGTGAAGCATTGGCGCGTGCGGCCCTGGCAAACGGTAGTGGGCGAAGCGGCGTCGAATCCGGTGCGATAGAGCGCGAGGGCAGCGGTTGTGAGAGCGGCGGCACGTCCGGCGCGGCCTGGATCTACGCGTCGTCAGCCGCCGCTTGAGCCAACAGGTCGCGCACGGTGTCGTCGCTGACCTGATCGAAGTCGAGATAGAACTGGCCGACGCTGTAGAACGCCTCGGGCATGCGCGCGCAGACGAATTCGTCCACGGTCCCGCCGAGCCGGTCCTGCGAGCCCGCGGGCGCGACCGGCAGCGCCGCGACGATACGCGCGGGGCCCAGCGTGGCGAGCGCGAGCGCCGCTGCCTTGAGCGACGCGCCCGTGGCCATGCCGTCGTCGACGACGACCGCCACACGGCCCGCCACGGCTAGCGGCGCACGCTCGCCGCGATAGCGCGCCTCGCGCCGTCCAAGCTCGATGCGCGCAAGCGCCATGGCACTCTGCAACTGTGCCTCGCTCACGCCGGCGCTGCGCACGAGCGCGCTGTCCACGTACTGTGCGCCGTTCGACGACAGCGCGCCCATGGCGAGTTCCGTCTGCCAGGGCAGGCCGAGCTTGCACACGGGCAAGACATCGAGCGGCACATGCAGCGCCTTCGCGACTTCATAGGCTACCGGCACGCCGCCGCGCGGCAGCGCGAGCACGATGACGTCGCGTCTGTCCGCGTAGGCCGAGAGCGGGCCGGCGAGCAAACGGCCCGCCTCGCGGCGATCGGTAAAGGGGCGTTCCATGAAGAGGTCCTCCCATCTCGTTGCAGGCAAACAGGCAAATGGCCGCGCAACGATGCGTTCAGTTTGCCACTCGCGGGCACATGCTGCTGGTAAAAGAGCCACCCCCCGCAGGCCCCCACGAAGCGGCGCGCGGCGCGAGCGGGGCATGCATGCCACCGCCCGCGTGATCCAATGCGGGGCGGCGCTCATTTGCATACGCGGATTTCTCGTTTGGCGCTGGCGTGTCGCCTCGCTACGATGAAGTCGATCCCGCCACCGACGAGGTCTAGCCATGTCCGAATCCGCCGCCTTCAAGCCGCGCGTCGTCGAACCTGTCGTGCCCGATGCGCCCGACGGCCTCGGGCTCGCCGTCGAACTCTGGCTCGCGCGCCCGGTCGACGGCATTGCGGGCCGGGCGCTGCGCATTCACCTGCGCCACGGCGCGCGCATGGAGCAGGCCGAAACGCTGCGCGATCTGCTCCATGCCGTCGGCACCGCCATCGTGGTGTCCTGACGGTCCTGGCGCTGCTCAGTCGAGCGGAGTGGCAAAGAGCGCGTCAAGCAGATTCGACGAGGACGTGTCGGCGAGGCGCGTGAGCGATTCGACCATGCGCACCTGGCAGTTCACGAGCGGCAGCATGCGAATGCGCCGCGACTCGCCGAATTCCGCATGCGCGATCACGCCCACGCCCACGCCCTGCGCAATGGCCGTTTGCAACGCCTCGCGGCCGTCCACGTAGAGCACGGGCTGGACCTGCAGTCCTTTACGCACGAGTTCGGCTTCGAGCAACTGCTGCGTGACCGAATGCGTTTCGCGAAACACCATCGGCTCGAGCACGAGCTCCTCGTAAGTCATACGGCGCTTTTTCGCGGCGGGACTCTCGGCGGGCACGACCGCGACGAGCGGTTCCTCGCGCAGCACGCGCGCCTGCAGCCGGCTGTGCACCTGGCGCGCGGCCGTGATCGCGGCGTCGGCTTCGCTCGCGAGGACGCGGCGCATGCATTCGGTCGCGTTCGCAATCGAGAGCTTGATCACCACCCCCGGATAGCGCCGCCTGAACGCGCCGATCAGCTTGATGGCGAGGTCGGGCGCGTCGGCGGCGAGGGCAAGTTCGCCCGATTCGAGCGCCCCCGCCGCTTCGAGCAGCCGCCGCGCGTCGCGTTCGCACCCCACCATCTGGCGCGTCACCGCGAAGAGTCGTCGCCCCAGTTCCGTAAGTTCGACACCGCGAGGCCCGCGCTCGAACAGTTTGACCCCGAAATCCTGTTCGAGCCGCCGCACATGGTCCGATACGGCCGGCTGCGTGAGTGAGAGCGCCTGCGCGGCGCGTGAGAACCCGCCATGTTCGGCGACTGCGTGAAAGGCCCGCAACTGCGCGTATTGCATGTCGAAGCGCTCCGGCAACAGGGGGGAAACTGGGGATAAGTTCAACTTATATCGACATCGATTATATCGATTTTACCGATGGAGAGCGCTGCGTTAATGTGTCGGAATTGACAGTCCCGACGCCACTGGAGCCCGCATGACCACCCCCGCCGAGCCGTATCTCCTGACCCCAGGACCGCTTACCACTGCGGCTTCGACCAAGGCCGCGATGCAGCGCGACTGGGGCTCGTGGGACGCCGACTTCCGTGCCATGACCGCGCAATTGCGCGCTGCGCTGCTTCAGGTCGCGGGCGACGAGCAGGGTGAATACGACTGCGTGCCGTTGCAGGGCAGCGGCAGCTATTGCGTCGAGGCGATGCTCGGCAGTTTCGTGCCGCGCGACGGCCACGCGCTCGTGCTCGCCAACGGCGCGTATGGCAAGCGCATCGCCACGACGCTGCGCTACCTGGGCCGCCAGCACACCGTGCACGACACCGGCGACTACCTGCCGCCGCGCGCCGAAGACGTCGAGCAACTGCTGATCGCGAACCCGGACATCACGCATGTCGTCGCCGTCCACTGCGAGACCAGCTCGGGCATTCTGAACCCGATCGAAGAGATCGCGGCCGTGACGGCCCGCCAGGGGCGGCGCCTACTGGTCGACTCGATGAGCGCGTTCGGCGCGGTGCCGCTCGACGTGCGCACGCTGCCTTGCGACGCATTCGTCTCCTCGGCCAACAAGTGCATCGAGGGCGTGCCGGGCTTCGGCTTCGTGATCGCGAAAAAAGAAGTCCTGAACAACGCAAAGGGCGTGAGCCACTCGCTCGCGCTCGATATCTACGACCAGTGGGACGTCATGAATCGCACCGGCCAATGGCGCTTCACGCCGCCCACGCACGCGGTGGCCGCGTTCATCGAGGCGCTGCGCTTGCACGCGCTCGAAGGCGGCCAGCCGGGGCGCCTCGCGCGCTATGCGCGCAACCGCGACGTGCTCGTCGAGGGCATGCGCGAGCTGGGTTTCGAGCCGCTGCTGACCGAAGCATGGCGCTCGCCCATCATCGTCACGTTCTTTTCCCCGGCCGATCCCGCATTCGACTTCGCGCGCTTCTACGAACTGATGAAGACGCAGGGTTTCATCATCTATCCGGGCAAGCTGACAAGCGTGGAGAGCTTTCGCGTCGGCTGCATCGGCGCGCTCGACGAGACGGTCATGCGCCGCGTCGTGGCCGCGTGCGGCGAAGCGCTGCGCACGCTCGGCGTGGCAAGCGCCGCGCCCGCGCCGCTCGACCTCGGCGCACGCGAAGCGCTTGCCGCTTGATGCTCGCATACCGCCGTCAAGACGCCACATCATCGACTTTTTAGCAGGACGCATGCAATGAAACACGTCAAGGCAGTGATCTTCGACTGGGCCGGCACCGTGGTCGACTACGGCTCGCGCGCGCCAATGGGCGCCTTCGTCGAGACCTTCGAGCAATTCGGCGTGCCGATCACGATCGACGAGGCGCGCGGGCCGATGGGCATGGCCAAGCGTCCGCACATCGCGGCGCTGATGGCGCTGCCGCGCGTCGCGGCGGCATGGGAAGCGCGCTACGGCCACGCGCCGGGCGAAGCCGATATCGACGCCGTGTACGACGTCTTTGTGCCGAAGAACGTTGCCGTGGCCGCGCAGTACAGCGACGTGATTCCGGGCGTGGCGGCCGTGACCGCCGCGCTGCGCGCCGATGGCGTACGCATCGGCACGACCACGGGCTACACGCGCGAGATCATCGACCAGATCGTGCCAGGCGCGAAGGCTCAGGGTTTCGAACCGGACAGCATTGTTTGCACAGGCGACACGCCCGAGGGCCGGCCTTCGCCGTACATGATCTATCGCACGCTGCCGCAACTCGGCGTGTGGCTTGCGCGCGACGCGATCAAGGTGGACGACACCGAAGTCGGCATCGAGGAGGGCATCAACGGCGGGACGTGGGCGGTGGGCGTCGCGGTGAGCGGCAACGCGTTCGGCCTGTCCGAGGACGAAGTCCGCGCGCTCGCGCCCGACGAATTCGCGCGCCGCCGCGCCGCCGCGGCGGAACGCCTGCGCGCGGCGGGCGCGCACTATGTGATCGACAGCGTCGCCGATCTGCTGCCCGTGGTGAACGAGATCGAAGCGCGGCTTGCCCGCGGAGAGCGGCCCTGAGCCCACCTGAAGGGAACTGAGCGGTACGTTGCGAAAATCGCGCAGCCGGCCTCGCCGCTTGCGTTACGATGGGCGCCCCAGCCACTCGCCGCCGCCCATGAAGACGTTTGTGCTTTTCGTCGTGACCGCGTTCGCCGAGATCATCGGCTGCTACCTGCCTTACCGCTGGCTGCGCGAAGGCGCGAGCGCCTGGCTCCTCGTGCCCGCCGCGGCCTCGCTCGCGCTCTTCGCGTGGCTGCTCACGCTCCATCCCACGGCCGCCGGGCGCACCTATGCGGCCTACGGCGGCGTCTATGTCTGCGTGGCGATTCTCTGGCTCTGGGCCGTCGAGGCGATCCGGCCGAGCCCTTGGGACTGGGCCGGCATCGGCTTCACGCTCGCCGGCATGGCGCTCATCATGTTCCAGCCGCGCTGAGCGGGCTCGTGTGCGTCCTTCATGTCCTCGATGCCCGCGTCGAACAGAAAGCGCGCGCGCCTCGGAAACCATCGAGATCGGCGAACTCTGGAACCTGAAGGTGACGGTGGTGCCTGGGCCCGCGACCGTCGACGCCTGATTGCCAGGGCGCTCAATGGGGTGAGCGCCGGCACCGTGATCCCGTTCACGATCCGCCTGCGCGAAAGCGATCGCGCGGTGGGGAGCACGCGCTTCTGGAAGGTCGACCGGGAGAACCGCAAGCTGGAGATCGGCTCCACGTGGCTCGCGGCCTCGGCGCAGCGCACCATCGTGAACACGTAGGTGAAGTTCCTGATGCTGAGTTACGCCTTCGAAACGCTCGGCTGCGTCCGCGTGCAGTTCACGACCGACGTGCTCAACGCGAAGTCGCGCGCCGCGATCCTGCGCCTCGGCGCAAAAGAAGAGGGTGTGGTGCGGCGCGAACGCATCATGCCGGACGGCCGCAAGCGCGACTCCGTGCGCTTTAGCATCATCGAGGACGAATGGCCCGAGGTGAAGGCGGGCCTGTTGCGCCGGCTGCTGGGCGCCGACTGAGCGCTGCCGCGTCATGGCGGCCGGGAACGCTAGCGCAGGCGCTCGGGTGGCGCTTCAGGCGGCGGATCGCCTGCCGGCACGGGCGGCGGCTCGACGTCCGGCACCACCGGAGGCGATGGCGGCCGACGCGGATTATCGGGCTCCTCGGTCGGCAGATGAGCCTCGGGGCCGCGTCGAACACGGGCGGCGAGAAGGAAATTCGAACGCATAGACCTCTCCGGGATGCGCGAAGCGTGCGCCTGATGTGGCACCGCGGTACTCGGCGCCGCGTTCGCGCGAATCCATTTGCCCGACTGGCCGCAAACGCCGTGCCGGGCTCGGGCCCGGGCCGGTACGCGGGTTGCTGCCTTCTTTTTAAGCAGGGACCACCTTCGCCGTCAGCTCGCTGGGCGTCGCACAAGGCGTGCCCGCCAACAAAGGCGCGCAGGCCCCGCGAACGACGCATTCCTCGAAACACAAACCGCATCACGCGAAGCAGCCGGTAAAGGGCGCGGCAAAAGAAACGACAAACGGCGCAGCGAACGCGTCGGCCGCCAGCGATGCGAGGGAGTAAGACGATGCACGAAAATCGCGCCTTTCATTTTCAACGCCATCTGCGCGAAAGCCGTCTGGCCCAAGGCAAAAGCGGTGTGGAAACTTTCTTCCTGGCCGGGCACGGATGGGTGCCGAACAACGACCGGCTTCCCGTCATCGTCTATCGGCGCGCGCTGGCACCGGGCCCCCATGACCTTGCAAGGGCGTTCAACGAGCGCTTCGAGGCGAACGGCTGGCCGGTGCAATGGCTCGACGGCGTGTTCGACTATCACCATTTCCACTCCACGGCGCACGAGGTGCTCGGCGTGTTCGCGGGCACGGCCGAGCTGATTCTCGGCGGCCCGGGCGGGCGCGTGCTGCGCGTGCATGCCGGCGACGCGCTGCTGCTGCCGGCCGGCACGGGCCATTGCCTGCTTTCGCTGGCCGGCGGCTTCCGCGTGGCGGGCGGCTATCCGCGCGGGCAGCAGTGGGACATCCGCCGCGACGTTCTGACGTCGGCGGAGTTGCGCGCCATGCAGGCGCTCCCGTATCCCGCTAGCGATCCCCTTTACGGCGAACGCGGCCCGCTGATCGAGCACTGGCTCGCGCAAGCTTGAGTGCGCCAGGCACAGCGCTTGCATTCGTGCGGTATTCACCGTGCATTCGCACAAAGGAAGGGGATACCATGACGACACAATCGAATCGCCCACTGGATTTGTGTGACCTCGCTTGCCGCCGCGGAACTGCGCTCGTTGTCGCGTTTGGGTGCGTGTTCGGCTGTGCACTGGGCGTGCCGTCTGCCGCGCTCGCGCAAGGGGCTCCGCAATCGATCGCCGTGCAGCGCATGGCGACGGTGCAGTCGGGCACCGGCTTTCGCGCCTCGAAGCTCGTGGGCTCCGATGTCTACGACAATAGCGGCAGCAAGATCGGCGCGATCGACGACATCGTGCTCGAGTCGCCTAACCAGGGCGCCTTCGCGATTCTCTCCGTGGGCGGCTTCCTCGGTTTGGGCAAGCATCTCGTGGCCGTGCCGTTCAACGACCTGCGCATCGACCGCAAACAGATCGTGCTGCAGGCCGACAAGGACCAACTGAAGGCCATGCCCGAGTTCAATTACGCGCACGAATGACGCGCTCGTACGCGAGCGTGATTGCCGGACGTCAAGACGGCCAGTGCCTGAGTCTAAAGTCTTATTGCGCGCCCCTCGTCCACACACCATAGTGGATGGATGCCTCGTGTGAGGCGTCTGAAGCGGGGAGCGATTCAATGGCGAAGAAAGACGAAGTCAAGGCCGCGAGCGCAGCCGCGCCGACGGAAAAACTCAGCGAAAAGGCCTATCAAAAGGAACTCGAGCGCCTGCATGGCGAACTCGTTCGCTTGCAGGAGTGGGTGGTCCAGAAGCGCCTCAGGGTATGCATCCTGTTCGAAGGCCGTGACGGCGCAGGCAAGGGCGGCACGATCAAGGCGCTCACCGAACGGGTCAGCCCGCGCGTGTTTCGCGTCTTCGCGCTGCCCGCGCCCACGGAGCGCGAGAAGTCGCAAATGTACTTCCAGCGCTACCTGCCGCTGTTGCCCGCCGCGGGCGAGATCGTGGTGTTCGACCGCAGCTGGTACAACCGTGCGGGCGTCGAGCGCGTGATGGGTTTTTGCACGCCGGAACAGGCGAAGGAATTCCTGCGCGGGGTGCCGCTCATCGAGCGCGCCATCATCGACTCGGGCACGATCCTCATCAAGTTCTGGCTCGAAGTGAGCCAGAAAGAGCAGACCCGGCGCCTCGAAGGTCGCATCAACGATCCGCGCAAGATCTGGAAGCTTTCGCCCATGGACCTCCTGTCGTATAGCCGCTGGTACGACTATTCACGGGCGCGCGACGAAATGTTCGAAATGACGGATACGCCGGAATCCCCATGGTTCGTTGTCCGATCCGACGACAAGAAGCGTGCGCGTCTGAACGTCATCGGCCATATTCTGAACACCATTGCGTACAAAGCGCTGCCGCGCGAGAAGGTCACGCTGCCCGAACGCCAGAAGCCACAAGGCTACCGCGACCCGGACTATCCTTACCGCTACGTGCAGGAGAAGTACTGAGCGGCATTGCGTTCGATCCGGCGCAGCCTGTCGTCGTGCCGGATCAAACCACACTATCATCACGATTGAACGCTCACGAGGGGTAGACCATGGCCGAGCTGCTGCTGGGTAATATCGACGAACACGTCACGGACGCCGAAATCAACGAGTTTCTGGAGCGCTACGGTTTTCCGCCATACGACGCGATTCAGCGTATCGAGGGGGCGGGCCGTCCCGGCGCGCTGCTCACCTTCCACGCCGCGAGCGAGGAGGGGCTGCGCAGGTTGCAGGGCCGCATTAACAACCTGTTCTGGCGCGAGCACACCATCAGCGCCCAGGTCATGCCGCCGCCACGCGAGGAGTAGGCGCCACGCAAACGCACAACAGGGCGCGCACCGCGGCTTCGCCAGCTGCGGTGCGCGCCCTGCATTTTCAGGCGCCGTTTCGACGCGCCCGCTCCCAGGCCGAACAGGCCAGCCTTAATGGAAGATCAAGCCCGGCCTGCCCGTGCTCACGCGCGTGCCCGCCTTGCCCTGGGTAATCGCCACGATATCGGCCAGCGCGCCGATCACCGCATCCTTGCCGGTGTTGCGCGCGAACTCCGCGGCCGCCATGACCTTCGGTCCCATCGACCCGGCCGCGAAGCCCAGTTTCTCCAGTTCGTCGGGATGCGCGCTCGCAATCGCCTTTTGCGACGGCTTGCTCCAGTCGACGTACGTGGCGTTCACGTCGGTGGCGATGATGAGCATATCGGCCTCCAGTTCCTGCGCGAGCAGGGCGGAGCACAGATCCTTGTCGATCACGGCCTCCACCCCGCCCAGCTTGTGGCCTTCGCCGTAGAGCGTCGGAATGCCGCCGCCGCCCGCGCAAATCACGATCGTGCCGCGCTCCAGCAGCCATTTCACGGGGCGGATCTCGAAGATGTGCTTCGGCCGCGGGCTCGCCACGACACGCCGGAACTTGTCGCCGTCCGGGGCGATGGCCCAGCCGCGCTCGGCGGCGAGCGTCTCCGCCTGCTCCTTCGTGTAGACCGGGCCAATCGGCTTGCTCGGATGCTGGAATGCCGGATCGTTCGCGTCCACTTCGACCTGGGTGAGGATGGTCGCGAAGGGCACCTCGTACGGCAGGAGATTGCCGAGTTCCTGCTCGATCATGTAGCCGATCATGCCCTCGGTCTGCGCGCCGAGCACGTCGAGCGGGTAGCCGGGCACGTCCTTGTAGGCCTCTCCCTGCAGCGCGAGCAGGCCGACCTGCGGCCCATTGCCGTGGGCGATCACCAGTTCGTTGCCCTGTGCGATCTGCGCGATCTGGGTGGCCGCGAGGCGCACGTTCTCGCGCTGGTTCTCCGCCGTCATCGGCTCGCCGCGACGCAGCAGCGCGTTCCCGCCAAGCGCAATCACGATTCGCATGTCTGACTCCCAAGGTGATGCGTGTCGGTGAAGCGGGGCGCATGCACCGCGTTGCCGGGTTTGCAACCCGGCCGCGCGGCGCACGCGCGCCGTCAATCGGTACGGTTCAAATGTCGGCGAGCGTCGAAACGAGAATCGCCTTGATCGTGTGCATGCGGTTTTCCGCCTGTTCGAAGGCCAGATTCAGCGGCGACTCGAACACTTCCTCCGTGACCTCGACGCCGCCCTTGAGCTCTGGATACTTGTCTGCGATCTGCTTGCCGATCACCGTGTCGCTGTTGTGGAAGGCGGGCAGGCAGTGCATGAAGCGCGTATGCGGCGTGCCGCTCGCCTTCATGAGCGGCATGTTCACCTGATAGGGCAGCAGCGCCTTGATGCGCTCGCCCCAGGCTTCCATGGGCTCGCCCATCGAGACCCACACGTCGGTGTGCACGAAATCCACGTCCTTGACGGCGGCCTTCGGGTCCTCGGTCAGCAGGATGCGCGCGCCGCTTTCCTCGGCGAACTTCTTGCAGTCCGCCACGAGATCGTCGTGCGGCCAGAGCGACTTCGGCGCCGCGATGCGCACGTCCATGCCGAGCTTCGCGCCGATGAGCAGCAGCGAGTTGCCCATGTTGTTGCGGGCGTCGCCGAGATACGCGTAGCTGATCTGCGTGAGCGGCTTGTCCGAATGCTCGCGCATGGTGAGCACATCGGCGAGCATCTGCGTGGGGTGGTATTCGTCGGTGAGGCCGTTGAACACCGGCACGCCAGCGAACTTAGCCAGTTCCTCGACGATCTCCTGCCTGAAGCCCCGATACTCGATCGCGTCGTACATGCGGCCCAGCACACGCGCCGTGTCCTTCATGCTTTCCTTGTGGCCGATCTGCGAGGAGGTCGGATCGATATAGGTGACGTTCGCGCCCTGGTCGTAGGCCGCGACTTCGAACGCGCAGCGCGTGCGCGTGGAGGTCTTCTCGAAGATCAGCGCAATGTTGACGCCCTTGAGGTGCTGCTGCTCGGTCCCCGTGTACTTGGCGCGCTTGAGGTCGCGCGAGAGGTCGAGCAGATAACGCAGCTCGCGGGTGTTGTGGTGCATCAGACTAAGCAGGCTTCGGTTGCGCAGGTTGAAAGCCATGTCGTTTCTCCGTTGCGAATGCAGTGGGAATGCGGATAGGGGGCGACGCTCAGAGATCGACGGCGTCGCGCACGATCGGGCAAGTCATGCAGTGGCCGCCGCCTCGCCCGCGGCCCAGTTCGCTCGCCGTGATCGTGATGACCTCCACGCCGGCCTTGCGCAGCAGCGTATTCGTATAGGTGTTGCGGTCGTAGCCAATCACGACGCCGGGCTCGACGCACACGACGTTGTTGCCGTCGTCCCATTGCTCGCGCTCGGCCGCGAACGCGTTGCCGCCGGTCTCGACGATGCGCAGGCTCTTCAAACCCAACGCTTCGGCCACAACGTCCACGAAGGGCTTTTCCTCGCGGCGCAGGTCGAGCTTCGAGGGGCTCTTTTCGTCGGGGCGAATCGAGAACGGCACGATCTCGTTGACCACTTCGGGGAAGATCGTCACGAGGTCGCGGTCGCAGAAGCTGAATACCGTGTCCAGGTGCATGGCCGCGCGCGACTTGGGCAGGCCCGCCACGACGATGCGCTCGGCGCCGCCCTTGGCGAAAATGTTCTGCGCGAGACGGCCGATTGCCTGGCGGCTCGTGCGCTCGCCCATGCCGATCAGCACGACGCGGTTGCCGATCGGCATCACGTCGCCGCCTTCGAGCGTGGCCGCGCCATGGTCCTCGTCGGGGTCGCCGTACCACACCTGAAAGTCCTTGCCCGCGAACTCGGGGTGATACCGGTAGATGGCTGTGGTGAGCAGCGTTTCCTGCCGGCGGGCCGGCCAGTACATCGGATTGAGCGAAACGCCGCCGTAGATCCAGCAGGTCGTGTCGCGTGTGAAGGTGCTGTTGGGCAGCGGCGCGAGCACGAAGCTCGAATAGCCCAGATAACGGCGAAATTCCTTGAGGATCTTGCTTTGTTCGGTATCCGGAATATCTTCGGCAACCACGCCGCCAATGAGGAATTCCGCGGTCTTGCGCGGCTCGAGCCCTTCGAGCCAGCTGCGCACCTCGCCGGCGAGCGAAACGCCCACGGTCTCGGGGCGAACCTTGCGATCGAGAATGTACTGGAGCGCTTCGGGGTGTCGCACCGTTTCCGTGAGCAGATTGTGCATCTCGAGAACGTCCACGCCGCGCTCGCGCATCTTCGTCACGAAGTCGAAGTGGTCGCGCTTCGCCTGGCTGACCCAAATCACGTCGTCATAAAGCAGCTCGTCGCAGTTGCTGGGTGTGAGGCGTTGATGCGCGAGACCCGGCGCGCATACCATGACCTTGCGCAGCTTGCCTGCCTCGGAATTGACGCCGAAGGCGACAGTGTCCGTACTCATCATGAGACTCCTCGAATCAGAGGGTGAGAAAGCCCTTGTACAGGCCGAAAGCCGCCAGCAATGCGCCGATCAGCACAGCGGCGAAAACGAACTTCTCGATGTTGGTGAACACGGGCTGGCCGACCTCGCGTTTTGCGCGTGCGAACAGCACGATGCCCGGCGCGTAGAGCAACGCGGAGAGCAGCACGTATTTGAGGCCGCCGGCGTAAATCAGCCAGACCGCATAGATCACGGCGATGCCCGCGATGACGAGGTCCTTGTTGCGCCCGCCGCTGTTGGCTTCATACGTTTCGCCGCGCAGTGCGAGCAGGAATGCGTAGGCTGCCGACCAGAAGTAGGGCAGCAGGATCATCGAGGTCGCGAGATAGATGAGCGAAAGATACGTGCCCTTCGAGAACAGCGTGATGACGAGGAAGATCTGCACCATGCCGTTCGTGAGCCACAGCGCGTTGGCGGGCACGTGCTTCGCGTTTTCCTTGCGCAGGAAGTTTGGCATCGTGTGGTCGCGCGCGGCCGAAAAGATGATTTCGGCGCACAGCAGCACCCACGAGAGCAGCGCGCCCGCGAGTGACACGACGAGCCCCACGCTGATGAGAATCGCGCCCCAGTGGCCGACCACGTTTTCGAGCACGCCCGCCATCGAGGGATTCTGCAGGGCCGCGAGCTTCGGCTGCGTGAGCACGCCGAGCGAAAGGATGTTCACGAGCACGAGCAGGAGCAGCACGCCGACGAAACCGATGACCGTGGCCTTGCCGACATCGCTGCGCTTTTCCGCACGCGCGGAGAAAATGCTCGCGCCTTCAATGCCGATGAACACCCACACCGTCACGAGCATCATGTTGCGGACCTGGTTCGTCACGCTGCCGAGCTTGGGATTCATTTGTCCCCAGAAGTCGGCCGTGAAAGTGCCGGAGCGGAACGCAAACGCGCAGATGACGATGAAGAGGCATAGCGGCACCAGTTTCGCGACCGTAGTGATCTGATTGACGATCGCAGCCTCCTTGATGCCCCGCAGCACGAGAAAGTGCAGCGCCCAGAGCAGCACCGAGGCGCAGATGATGGAGATCGGCGTGTTGCCCTCGCCGAACACCGGGAAGAAGTAGCCGAGCGTGCTGAACAGGAGAACGAAGTAGCCGACGTTGCCGAGCCACGCGCTGATCCAGTAGCCCCAGGCCGAGCCAAAGCCCATGTAGTCGCCGAAGCCGGCTTTCGCGAAGGCGTAGACCCCGCCGTCGAGTTCGGGCTTGCGTATGGCCAGCGACTGGAACACGAACGCCAGCATGAGCATGCCGACCGCGGTGATCGCCCAGCCGATCAGCACCGCGCCGGCGTCGGCGCTCGCCGCCATGTTTTGCGGCAGGGAAAAGATACCGCCGCCCACCATCGAGCCCACGACGAGGGCAGTGAGCGCGCCGAGGCGAAGCCTGTTGGCAGCGGCTGGCGCGGCGGCGCTATCGGGCTTGGCGGCGGGGTGAGGCGTAGACGTCGATTCGGACATGCGCGATCTCCTGTACGAGCCGGCTGGGTTGCAGATCTCGCGCTGCGCGCGAGGCCATCAACATGCTTGTGCCTGAGTCTGCAGCGCGGTTCGCATGCCGCGAGAGCGGAACCCGTGCCGCTACGCGCTCAATCTGATAGGGGGCGCGCAATCTGACAATAAGACCTTGGTCCGATAGGGAGAGGCAAACCGGCGGGAATTAGCCAAATTAAAGGCGTCAGTGGATTGCAGTTTTATGACGGGCCTTATGCCAATTGCGTACGGAATGGGCCGTATTGCCGGACTTTCCCGGTAAAACAGGCGTTACGCGGCGCAAGGTAAATTAGCGGTTCGATCTATTTGTGCAGGACAACCCGGCATGTGAATTTGGATTTATCTTAGATTAAATCGGGAAACAAAATATTGATCGCGCGTAAGTGTTCAATTACCGCTTTTATTCGAAATATTGGAAATAATCACAACGTGACATGTCATTGCACGCGACGTTAGCGGACATCGTCGTCAGCAAACGCGGTTGGAAACCTTCCACTGGTTTCCCTGAATTGTTCGAGGCGCACCGGCTCCGGCACCATTAGGTCAAACGAACCCGCACGAGCTCACGCAACGAGATGAACGAAACTGTTCCCGCATCCGCTCCGGCCTGGACGCCGACACCGCAGCAAGTCGAATCAGCGCGCGTAACCCGGTTCATGAAATGGCTCGGCGAGACGCGCGGTCTCGCGTTCGACGACTACGACGCGCTTTGGCGCTGGTCCGTCGAGGACATCGACGGTTTCTGGAGCGCGCTGTGGGACTGGGCGCAGATTCCCTCGCGCGAGCCGCGCGGCGTGGCGCTCGCCGATGCGGCGATGCCCGGTGCACGCTGGTTTCCGGGTGTCGAATTGAACTACGTCGAGCGGGCCTTTCAGCTCGCGAGCGACGCGCGGCCCGCGATCGTTTCGCGCAGCGAGAGCGGCCCCATGGCGGGGCGCACGCGCGAATTGAGCTGGGCGGAGCTGCGCCGCCAGGTTGCGGCTTGCGCGGCCACGCTGCGGCGCATGGGCGTGACGCGCGGCGACCGCGTGGCGGCTTTCATGCCGAACACGCCCGAAACCGTCGTGGCATTCCTCGCCACGGCGAGCGTGGGCGCGATCTGGTCGGTGTGCTCGCCCGACATGGGGCCGCTCGCGGTGCTCGACCGCTTCCGGCAGATCGAGCCGAAGGTGCTGTTCGCCGTGGACGGCTATCGCTACGGCGGCAAGCCGCACGACCGGCGCGAGCTGATTCACCATCTGCTGCGCGAATTGCCGAGCGTGGCGCACCTCGTGTTCGTCCCGCAGCTCGACCCGGACGCCGACGCGAAGGCGTACCCGCAGGCCACGGCATGGCGCGACGCCATCGCTGGCAACGTCCCGCTGCAGATCGAACACGTGCCGTTCGATCATCCGTTGTGGATCGTCTATTCGTCGGGCACGACGGGCATGCCCAAGGCCATCGTGCATTCGCACGGCGGCATCGTGGTAGAGCACGTGAAGCTCACCGCGCTGCATCTCGACCTGAGCCCGGGTGACCGTTTCCACTGGTACGCCAGCACGAACTGGATCATGTGGAACTGCCAGGTGGGCGGCCTGCTCGCGGGCGCGACGCTCTGCCTCTACGACGGCAACCCCACGTATCCCGACGCGCAGGCGTTGTGGCGCTTCGTGGGCGAGACGGGCGTGACGTTCTTCGGCGCGGGGGCGGCGTACTTCCAGGGGTGCCTGAAGACCGGCGTCGAGCCGCGTGCGGCGGCCGATCTCTCGCGCCTGCGCGCGGTTGGCTCGACCGGCTCGCCGCTGCCGCCTGAAGCGTATGCCTGGATACTCGAGCAGGTGGGGCCTGTCTGGATCGATGCGATTTCGGGCGGCACCGACTTCGCGGGCTGCTTCCTCGCCGGCGTGCCGACCTTGCCGGTTTATCTCGGCGAAATGCAGTGCCGGTGCCTAGGCGCGTGCGTCGAGGCATTCGATGACGCCGGGCACGCGCGCATCGACGAAGTCGGCGAACTCGTGTGCACCGCGCCGATGCCTTCGATGCCGCTTTACTTCTGGCGCGACGAAGCGAACCTGCGCTACCGCGAAAGCTACTTCGACATGTTTCCTGGCATCTGGCGCCACGGCGACTGGCTGCGCATCACGCCCCGCGGCGGCGCGGTCATCTACGGACGCTCGGACGCCACCATCAACCGCCACGGCATCCGCATGGGCACGAGTGAGCTGTATCGCGCGGTGGAGTCGGTGCCCGAGGTGCTCGACAGCCTCGTGGTCGATCTGGAGTACCTGGGGCGCAGCTCGTCAATGCCGCTCTTCGTGGTGTTGCGCCCGGGTGTCGATCTGGGCGACGCGCTCGCGCAGCGCATTCGCGCGCGCGTGCGCGAGGCGCTCTCGGCGCGCCATGTGCCCGATGAGATCCATCAGGTTCAAGCCGTTCCGCGCACGCTATCGGGCAAGAAGATGGAGGTGCCGATCAAGCGGCTTCTGCTCGGGCAGCCGCTCGAGAAGGTGGCCAATCCGGACACCATGGCCAACCCGGAAAGTCTCGCGTGGTTTGCGGCGTTTGCGCGGACGAGGGGCCCGGCCGCGTGATTCTGGCCGCGCCGATTTAAAATGGCGCGCGGACCGACGCCGATGTCCGTCCGTTTCCGCGGCCTTCCATCGTCAATGCATGCCATCGCCTAGCGCCACCGTTCCCATCTCGCTCGTCAACGGCTTTCTCGCCGGCGCGGGCGCCGAGCCCACCGTGATCCGCCGCTATCTCAACGAGGCGGGCATCGCGCTGGAACTGCTCGCCAAGCCGGGTGGCCGTGTGACGGAAGAGCAGTTCTCCACGCTCTACCAGACGCTCGCCATCGAACTCGACGACGAGATGCCCGGCATCTTCAGCCGGCCGCTGCGCAGCGGCACGCTCAAGTTTCTCTGCCTGAGCCTGCTCGATGCGCGCAACCTCGAAACGGCGCTGCATCGCTTCGACCAGTTCTTCCACATCGTGCTCGACGATTTCCGGCTCGAATCGCGCCGTCAGGGGCTGGTGGCCCAGGTGGCATTACGCGCCAACCCGGCGTACGGCGCGATCGGGCCGCTCGGCCAGGAGCTGACGCTCAAGCTCGCGCATGGCGTGTCCTCCTGGCTGATCGGCCAGCGTATTCCGCTCCTGCAAGTCGATTTCGCCTGCGCGCAGCCGCCGCACGCGCTCGATCACCGCTACTTCTTCTCCGGGCCCGTGCGCTTTGGCTGCGAGGCCACGCTGATGCGCTTCAGCGCGGCCTATCTCGACATGCCGATCCGGCAGAGCAAACGCAACCTGCGCGCGTTTCTCGCGCGCTCTCCCGGCGACTGGATCTTCGAGACCTTCAGCGAGCAGCTCGTGAGCCACAACGTGCGTCAGTACCTGGCTACGCAACTGCCCGATCTGCCGACCATCGAAGCGGCGGCCGACAGCCTGCACTGCTCGGTGCGCACGCTGTGCCGGCGCCTCGCCGCGGAGGAGACCACCTTCCAGGCGCTCAAGGACGAACTGCGCCGCGACGTGGCGATCCAGCGCCTCACCGACACCCAGGACACGATCGCGGCCATCGGCGGCGATCTGGGTTTCGACGACCCCAGCGCCTTTCACCGCGCCTTTCGCCACTGGACGGGCAGCACGCCCGGCACTTACCGCCGGCGCGGCTGAGCGGCTGGGCGCCTGAGCGCCGCCCGGCGCAAAGTGCCGACACCCACCCATGATGGGTGGGCACAGCCGCCGACACCGTGGCCAGAATTGTCACCATGTGGTCCGGTTTGGACAATGGTATTGCGGCCCATTGACGCTACGATCCGTCCTGTACTGCCGCAAGGTAGCCACCCAGGTAACCCTGGCCCGGCGGCGCATCCAATTTGACCCCTGAGTGACTGGAAGGACCGATCATGAGCTACAACGCCCCTGTCAAGGACATGCTGTTCGTGCTGAAAGAGCTGGCCGGCATCGACGCCGTCGCAACCCTGCCGGGTTTCGAAGACGCTGGTTTCGACACTGCGCAGGCCGTGCTCGACGAGTGCGCGAAGCTCTCCGGCGAAGTCATCGCGCCGTTGAACGTAGAAGGCGACCGCGCGCCGAGCAGCTGGCGCGACGGCGAGGTCACGGCGACGCCTGGCTTCGCCGGAGCGTTTCGCCAGTATGTCGAGGGCGGCTGGCAGGGGCTGCAGCATCCGTCCGAATTCGGCGGCCAGGCGCTGCCCAAGCTGATCGCTACGCCTTGCATCGAAATGCTTAACGCGGCGAACCTCTCGTTCGCGCTGTGCCCGCTGCTCACCGACGGCGCCATCGAGGCGCTGCTCACCGCGGGCAGCGACGAGCTGAAGGCGCGCTACGTGCCGAAGCTCATCTCCGGCGACTGGACCGGCACGATGAACCTCACCGAGCCGCAGGCCGGCTCCGACCTCGCACTGGTACGCTCGCGCGCCGAACCGCAGGGCGACGGCACGTATAAGGTCTTCGGCACGAAGATCTTCATCACGTGGGGCGAGCACGACATGGCGGAGAACATCGTTCACCTCGTGCTCGCGCGTACGCCCGACGCGCCCGAAGGCGTGAAAGGCATTTCGCTCTTTGTCGTGCCGAAGTTCCTCGTCAACGAAGACGGCTCGCTCGGCGCGCGCAACGACGTGCATTGCGTATCGATCGAACACAAGCTCGGCATCAAGGCGAGCCCGACGGCCGTGCTCCAGTACGGCGATCACGGCGGCGCGATCGGCTACCTCGTGGGCGAGGAGAATCGCGGCCTCGAATACATGTTCATCATGATGAACGCGGCGCGCTTCGGCGTGGGCATGCAGGGCGTGGGCGTGGCGCAGAGCGCGTACCAGAAGGCCGTGGCGTACGCGAAGGAGCGTGTGCAGAGCCGCCCCGTGGACGGCTCGCTCAAGCAGTCGGCGACCATCATCCATCACCCGGACGTGCGCCGCATGCTCGCCTCGATGCGCGCGATGACCGAGGGCGCACGAGCGCTCGCGTATGTCGCCGCCGCCTATAGCGACCATGCTCACTACCACGCCGACCCTGAAGCGCGTGCGCGCAATCTCGCGATCTACGAATTCCTCGTGCCGATCGTGAAGGGCTGGAGCACCGAAATGGTCAACGAGGTGACGAGCCTTGGCGTCCAGGTGCATGGCGGCATGGGCTTCATCGAGGAAACGGGCGCGGCCCAGTACTACCGCGACGCGCGCATTCTCGCCATCTACGAAGGCACCACGGCGATCCAGGCGAACGACCTGGTAGGCCGCAAGACGGTGCGCGACGGCGGCGCGGTTGCGAAGGCGCTGCTTGGCGAGATCGCCCGGACTGCTGAGGAACTGGGTCAGGCCGGCGGCGCTGCGGCGGCATCGATGCGCGAGCAACTGGAGAAGGGCGCACGCGCGCTGGCGAATGTCGTCGATTACGTGGTTGCGAACGTCAAGCGCGACCCGAACGCGGTGTTCGCGGGCAGCGTGCCGTATCTCAAGCTCGCGGGCATCGTGCTGTGCGGCTGGCAGATGGCGCGTGCGTTGCTCGTCTCGCAACGCGAACTCGCGAACGACGCCGAGTTTTACGGCGCGAAGATCGCGATCGCGCAGTTCTACGCCGAGCACATTCTCGCGCAGGCAGGCGGCCTCGAGACGTCGATTCTGTCCGCAAAGGGCGACGCTGGCGTGCTCGCGCTGAGCGAAGTGCAGTTTTGATCGAGCGGCTTAGGGCGCTCAGTTAGCAAGCAAGGAAGAGGATATGTCGTCGAGTGATCTGATTGCACAGTACGGTCCACGCGAGTCGATGGAATACGAGGTGGTGATCGTCGGCGGCGGCCCCGCCGGGCTGTCTGCCGCGATCCGCCTGAAGCAGCTGGCCGCGGAGAAAGGCGCTGAAATCGGCGTCTGCGTGCTGGAGAAAGGCTCGGAAATCGGGGCGCATATCCTCTCGGGCGCGGTCATGGATCCGCGTGCCCTGAACGAGCTGATTCCGGACTGGAAGGAGCAAGGCGCACCGCTGAACGTGCCCGTGACCGAGGACAAGTTCCTTTTTCTTTCCGAAACGGGGGCTAAATCTGTGCCGAACTGGGCGCTGCCCGACAACTTCAAGAACCACGGCAACTATGTCATCAGCCTCGCGAACGTCACGC
>NZ_JAPMAL010000046.1:0-53802 GCF_026343935.1 Paraburkholderia sp. CNPSo 3076
TCAGCATGGCTCGCAGTAACTTCTCCGGTGCGATGCTCGGCCGTCCACCTTTTATGTCCGCTTCGTACATCTCGGCGAACAGTCGATCCATCTTCGCCAGCGCTTCGTTCGCCATCACGCGGATCGAACGCAACGGATGCGACTTTGGGACGAAGTCGTCCAGCTTGCGCATGGAAAACAGACTCTCAGTGAACGTGTCGGCGCCGCGCATGATCTCCAGTGGGCAAGTGGTGGTTCATCTATCAACGCTTCACGAACTCTGCGCGATGACGTGTTTCAGCGGTACTTCAGCAACCTGCTAAAGCCCCTGTTGGAAGTTGCAAATCTCGATAAATTAACTTGATGCAATTAGAGAAGGCAGCGGCAGTAAACCCGACTGGTGTAAAGCGGGATTCGCACACTCATCTTCTCCGAGGAGCACGCAAATGGACGCGTCTGACACATCCCTCCGAGGGAGAATACGACGCTAGGTGGCCGCCTGCACATGGCATTTGAACTTGGCGAGAAGACTGGAAGCCCATCACTGGGTGATGGACGGCGAGCCGCTGGACATGCGTGATGTGATCAGAACCCAGGAGCTACGTATGCAAGGCATAGCCGCTGCTTCGAGCAAACTGCTCGAACAGGGCGAGCTTGCACAGTCAACGGGGCGGCGGTCGCTTGAGCAGTTGCTTGCCGCTGAGAGCGTCGATCGGGCCGTGCGCGTGGTCAACCACCAGATGTGGTTGGCGAAGTTCCCGGTGGATCGCGATCTGGGTGGGTTCGACTGCGACGGCTCGCCAGTTTATCGCAAGCCCGGTATGCGTTGATCCAGCGCAGTTGCGACTCGTGCTCCGCAGGCTGATGCCAGCGTGATTGCTCGCCCATCGGTACTCACATATGGCTGGCAACGGGTGTTAGGTGACTGAATGAACCCGTAAGAGCGTTCATTCCGGTACTGTTGATACCAGCGCGCAGACCAAGCGAGGCTTGCACGAATCTCATTGCATTCAGAGGTGGTCCGCGCGTCGCCGATTCACCATCTTTGGTCTGCATCGAGACCACGTGCAAGCGGTATAAATATCGGCATGCTGCGATGTCAGCGCGGACATGAGGAAAATGATTCACTGCGGCCGCAAGATGTTGATGCGCTCGGAATTTCAATCACGAAGCGCGGAAGCGGGGTATCTTCCTCATAGTCGATCCGGGTGCCGATAAAATAACGTAGGCTAGTCTCGTCCACGAACACAGTGAGGCCCTGTGTAAACACCTTCGTGTCGAAATCGCTTACGGAGTCAACCAGGACAATAGAATATTCTAGCTGTCCTCCCGCACGAAATTCGGCACGCAGTCGAATATAAAGGGGCGCTTCGTGGCTCTGCGCGACAAGCTCGGCGGCTTCATTTGCTGCTCGGGCCGTGAACGTAAAAAATTCACACGCGGGTGCTGTCGATATGCTTGATCGTTGGGAAATCATAGATTTTCCTTGAAAATTAACAGAGAACGATATCCGTCTTGACAAATGCGAATCTGCACAACGAAGGAAAGCAAGTACCGCGCCACGACGCTCGCTCGCAATACTATTGCTCGGGTACGGAATCAGCTTGTTGAGGCGAGTGTGCACCCAGAGGCTGTGTAAGCGACAAGCCAAATTATTCACGCTGTTGAGCTCGCCCCCAGACGTCGTCATCAAGAGTGAAGCGATGCGCGGAAGGGCATAGTGGAGATCTCCTTGCGCCATAGAAAACAACTAAGCGAGATCCGCGGCGCGCGACTTGCGACTTCGTCGCGAGTCGATAGACGTTCTCTTTAATCAGTTGAAGTTTGCGATCTTGGACGTCCACATTCGACGTTAAACCAAGTTTTCCCTATACACTGAGAAACTAGCGCCGCGCTCAGGAAACGCAGACGGAATAACGGCGCGAAGTTAGCTGATATAGAATGGTTAGCGCAAGCGACTCTCGCTCGGGGAAAGCGAGTTGCACGGATAACGCATGAAACAACGATACATTTTTCGAATTCCTCTCATTTGTCAGATGGGAAATGAGTGCAATGAAATTGATAGCGCATCCAGTCGCCGCCCAGAAGGGCATAGCCGCCTTGGATTCCGTAGACCGCGCGATCCTCAGACACTTGCAGCAAGACGCCTCGCTATCGATTGTCAGCCTTGCAGCGAAAGTGAAACGCAGTGCACCTGCCTGCCTGCGGCGCGTGAAACGGCTCAAGGAGACGGGACTGATACGAAGAGTCGTCGCACTGCTCGACGCGAAGGCCATCGGCGCGGGCATGTTCGCCGTAATCGGGATCGTGCTCGACGGCTCGACGCCCGAGGCGTTTGCCGCATTCGAGAAAGCGGCACAGAAGGTGTCGGGCTGCGTAACGTGCTACGCTGTGAGCGGGCAGTTTGACTATATCTTGCTCGTTCGAGCACGCGGCAACGAAAGCTTCAACCGGTTACATGCTGCACAATTGTTGCACCTGCCGGGAGTAAGGGAACTGCGTAGCTTCAAGGTGTTAAAGGAAGTCTTATCGACGCAGGCGATACCGCTGTAACCGCAAACGCTTGAGAATGTAGGCTTGACCTGTGTCAAACATCACACAGGTGCTGGTCGTAACCAAACGACACGTTTCGAATCGCCCCGCTGGCTTCCGCAGACCAAACTCGTGACGGATAAACTCTTGACCCGTCCGTCGGCAAAGTCCGTTCGTAGTGGTGCGAGCAGACTGAGTTGCGCCAGCAACGTCCCGACTCATGTTCAGTAAAGTTTCGCCGGCAACCGAAGCCGACTGGATGCACTTCGCGCAACGCGCTGCGCTGTCACAATCCAGACAATTCAGACAGAGGCAACGTGACACCGGCCTCCCTATTACGGTGATCGGGAATTGCGATGCATGCTAGAAACATCTTCCAGGTTTAGGTAAGACAGGGGCGTTGTTGCACTAATCGGAGAGCTTCGCGGCGGATTGACGTTTACGCGCAACGCTCGGGTTGACCAGGATGTTAACTCCGCTTCGAACTGCGTAGATTCTTGCTTTTTTCGCCGGCAAGATGCGCAAGGACGAACGCAAGGCAAGCGGGCCCAAAGGGGTCTACCGCGTCAGGAACTGGCGGGATTACAACGCCGGCTTGATCGCAAGAGGCGATGTAACCATGTGGATTGATGAAGGCGTACTGACGCAGGTTTCCGAGGCTGGCTCGACCAGGCGCGGCCGACCGCGTGTCTACAGCGGTGCAGCGATCCAGATGCTGCTTGGCCTCAAGGAGGTTTTTCATCTGCCTCTGCGCGCTGTGCAGGGCTTCGCGCACAGAATGCGCAAACTCGCCTACCCGGGCTTGCCGGTGCCTAACTACACGCAGTTGAGCCGTCGCGCGCAGACCCTCAAGGTCGCGCTGCCGGCGCAATGTCCCCATGAGCCCATGCACCTCGTGATCGACAGCACCGGGATGAAGGTCTACGGCGTAGGCGAATGGAAAGTGCGCAAGCACGGCTGGTCCAAGCGCCGGACGTGGCGCAAGGTCCACCTTGCGATGGACGCGAACACCGGCCAGATCTGCGCCGCGCTGATGACCCATCAGGACGAAGCCGATGGCGAAGTGTTGCCCGATCTGCTCGACCAGATTCCGGCTGACGTGATGATCGATACCATCGGCGGCGATGGCGCTTACGACACCAGGCCTTGCCACGCGCGGATCGCCGCGCGTGGCGCGAGCCCGTCGATTCCGCCGCGCGAGGGAGCGAAGCCGTGGCCAGATCGCACGCCTGGCGCAATGCAGCTATTGCTGCTATCGAAGGAAGCAGCAGGCGCGAATGGAGGCAGGCGACCGGCTACCACCGGCGATCGCTCGCCGAGACCTTGATGTACCAGCTCAAGGTACTCACGGGCTCCAGTATGTGGGCGCGCGCGACTGGCTCGCAAGCCACCGAGGTGTCGATCCGTGCGGGTGTACTCAATCGCATGGGAGCCCTCGCTCGCCCGCAGTCCGTCCGTATCGCCTGAGATTGAGAGCACAGAGGTCATGTCGTCTTTACGCCTGATTTTTGCAACAATGCCTAAGACAGGCATGGTCCTTGCGTGCCGTGGGCCGCTAAGTTAGAAGGCACAGACAAGTTAAGACCTTTCGTCAATGAGAAAGCGCTTAACAATGGCATAAAACTCGCCACCTCGCTACGGACGGCTTCGCGGCCAACTTTGTCATACGGAGCAACAACATGAAAGCATTAATTGATAAAATGCACCGGCTTTCGTCGGCTGAGGACTTCTTCCGATTCTTCGCCATCTCATATGACGACAAGGTGGTGAACGTAAGTCGATTACATATACTAAGGCGTTTCTTCCAGTACATCAGGCAGGCGGAGGAGCTGTCCGCGGATCACGACGCAACCTTATTCTTGATATATCGAAATCTCCTGCTGAAAGCGTACAACGACTTTGTCATTTCCACGCCTGCTGAGCAAAAGGTGTTCAGGGTTCTTCAGGAAGCCGACGGAGAGCGGCATATCTCTCTTGATAGCCTGCGTGAATCTCTGCCGGCTCGGGCTAATAATTGAAGTTGGTGAGCGAGTCATATTGGTGCTTGTCTGAGGGATCTGTCGCAATAAGGCGGTCTGCTATGCTGACGGGCCTTAATGCGTGACGTGATCGATGACCGAGAAGCTGAGTCCGGGTGTGGGAAAAGTACTCAAACGCTTGCATTACCCGCTGGACGTGATGTTGCTGTGCGTTCGGTGGTACGTGGCCTATCCGCTGAGCCTGCGCCATCTTGAACAGATGATGGCCGAGCGCGGGATTGCGGTCGATCATTCGACCGTTCACCGTTGGGCACTCAAACTGTTGCCGGTCCTGGAGAAGGCGTTTCGACGGTGCAAACGGACGGTCGGCAAGAGCTGGAGGATGGACGAGACCTACATTCGAATCAGGGGTGAGTGGCGGTATCTCTACCGGGCTGTCGACAAGGCAGGCAACACCGTTGATTTTCTGCTGCGAGCCCGACGGGACAAGGCTGCGGCCCGGGCCTATTTCGAAAAGGCAATCGACCAGAATGGTGAACCCGAGACCGTGACGATCGATAAGAGCGGATCGAATCTGGCTGCCTTGCAAGCGATCAACGCCAGGCGGGAAGTGCCGATCAAGGTCCGCCAGAAAAAGTATCTGAATAACATCATCGAACAGGATCATCGGGCAATCAAGCGCCGGACCCGACCGATGCTTGGGTTCAAGAAATTTCGTTGCGCCCGCATTCTCCCGGGTGGCATCGAAGTCATGCAGATGATCGTCAAGGGGCAATTGAACGATGGCGGCGTTGGTCAAACTCCCGCACAGCAGTTCTATTCGCTGGCTGGATAAGGAATCCATACCATATCGCTCTTGGCCGACCTTTCGCTCTTACTGCGACAGAACCATGCAGATGCTCGTCAGATTGAATGAGCTGCACGGCCTTCGCTATATTCGAACTGGAATGAAGCAATTTCCGCTGTGGTCGATAGTTGAGCCGTTGGCTGTACGGCTCCATCAAGCGGTGGCTCCGGTGGTGGGATACCGCACCTTCGCGAAGGCGTACGGGAGAGGCAATTCACCGAGTACTGCGCACAGTGAAGATGGGCTTGCTGCGAAGTTTGACATCTTGGCTCGGGCGTTCGACGAGCCTTCGAAATGACCGGTAAAATTCAGCAACACAGATGATGCAGCTTGAAGAAGCGAAAGGGCGAATGACCGCCACAACTCCGGAAATAGCCTGACTGGAAACCTGACCCTACGGCCTATAAGATGCGCGACGACTTCGATTCAAAGACAAGGAACGCACTCGCTGCTCGGGCGAACTATCGGTGCTCGTTTCGAGGATGCGATTGTCCGACATCGGGCCCTAGCGATGAATCGGACATGGCGGTCGCAAGCATAGGCGTGGCCGCACATATTCATGGCGCCGCCGAGGGGCCAGGGAGCCGGCGATACCTGAAAGAGATGACCTCAGATGAGCGGCGGCATATTAGCAATGGTATCTGGCTGTGCAGCAATCACAGCATCCTCATTGATCGGGATGAGGTGACGTACACCCCGGATGTCCTTCGGGCCATGAAGGAAGAACACCTTCATAGGGTGGGTCTTCAGCTAAGCGCGGCTGGGTCTTCCAATGCGACTTCCGCGGTACATTCAGACCTGATCGCGATCGGGCCTGAGGTCATCTGCACCGGGCGTTCTGTCGACGCTGAACGCAGCCTTGCGCAGCGCGCTTTCCTCCGGGCTCTCGCCTGCCCGGACGATGTCGTGAAATAAAATTCGCATGATGCGGCCTCAATGGCCTCAATGTTGGATCGGCAGGCGTTCGCAGTTTAACGTCTCTTTGGACGCGACGCCGGCTAACCCTGTGCCCCGCAATAACTGAGAACGAAAGTGATTCCCGATCCCCGCGGGCGGCCAAAACCCGCGTCCTCGAGTTCATACTGCAGGCGGAAGAGAAGCGGAACCCCACGCCTTTTAACAGTCCCCAGCTAGCCGGCACACGTCCTCCGGCAGTTCGTCCATGCGCACTTTGTACAGGATTCACCATGTTCGCGGCGAGGTGGTTGTACTTGGGGCGGTCTGAAGAAAGGGGCGACAAGATGCTCGTCGAAATGACCCGAAGCCGCCTCAAAAGGTTTGGACAGTCCTCAGAAAACCTGAAGCGAGTCAGTTTGTCCAGGCTCTTCAGCCTGCTCATCATCGGTTCTCAATTCGTTCAGCCCAACACCTTAACCGATTTGCCCACGCGCTATTGGCACCGCAGCCCTTGATCTTCAGCAAGGAGCGTCTTCATTTCGTCCTCCTTGACACATGCACCCTGTATCGTGCAGCAATAGGGCATTCCGTGAGGAATATGTAGCCATGCCGAAAATCGATGCAGGATCCCGTACGGCGGCGCTAGATGTAGCATCAGTTCTGCGCCCGCTGGCGATGTCCTTAGCGCTCCCGTTGCCTCCGACCCACCGCAACCATCGTGCAGCACCACTAACGCGGTTGGTGTTTGGCCGTCCAAGCTGGAGAACGACAGGCGCTGCGTCACACGGACGCAACTTGGTTGCCGCGTCATTGGAAGCAGCCGAGGCGCGAACTGCGGTGCCGGCGTTGACGCAACAATTGGGCATGAGTCACACAAAAACGCTGGCGACGCTCGGTCCAGTGCTTGGGCACCGGGGACTGGAAATGTCGTCGATTGTTGGAACTTCCTCGCGTCCGCCCGTTTCACTACCCCCTCGCCTGCGAGACAAGATTGCGGCTGTCGAAGGCGCGATGCACGAAGCGAAAGCGCCGCTCAGGCAGTACGCGCAAGCGGCGACTATCCGCGTACGGCATCGTGCCATGCAGGAGTCTTCAATAACGCACTTGACATCGCAAACCTGAATGCGTTGGCAGATGTCGAGACTTCGCGAGGAGGAAATGGTGGATGGCGCTCGGCCGCCAATTGCACTTGGACCGTCGAGACAAGTATGGTTCAATTCTGCCGGCCAAAGGCGACTGCTCTTGATCACACTGCGGAGGGAGTCATGTCGATGCATTCATAATCACACCCCAGTTCCGAGGATTTCGGCCCGGTGCGGGCAACATTGGAAATGGCCAAAGCTCATCGACTCCCTCTACGTGCCCATTCGTGATGACGTCATCGATAATTTCCGCTTTCAGTTGAGCTTGCGCGATATCGAGGAGTTGCTCTTTGAGCGCGGGGTGATCGTGAGCTACGAGACGATCCGATGCTGATGCGACAAATTCGGCAAGAGCGTGGCGCACCGGGTGAAAGCCGCGCGGCGCAAGCCCGGTTCAACCTGGCACCTTGACGAGATGTACGTCACGCTGCGCGGTGAACCGTATCTGCTATGGCGAGCGGTGCACGAGCATGGCGCCGAACTCGACATCCTGGTGCAGAAGCGGCGCGACACGGCCGCGGCCAAGCGCTTTTTCAAGCGGGTGCTGCGCTCAAACCCGGTACCCCGCAAGATCGTTACCGACCAGTTGCGCAGCTACCCGGCGGCCAAAGCCGAAATCCCGGAGCTGGCGAGCGTGAAGCATGTGTTCGTTAAAGCGGCGGCCCGGGTGAACAACCGCGCCGAGAATAGCCATCAACCCACGCGTGAACGCGAGCGGCGCATGCGCGGCTTTCGTGAGCCGAAACGCAGAAATTCCTTTCTTGCTTCGGGCCAATCCGCCAACATTTCCCGCTCAAGCGACATCTGGTGCGTGCTTCGCTTTATCGCAAACAGCTTGCCGCACGATTTGTGGCTTGGCGCGAATTCACCGATGCCACCCAAAATCCGTCCTTCGCTTTCTGATTACCCGGCCTGCAGGCCATCAACTCGTCTCATTTCGCTGAGTTGACAATGCCCGGCCAACGCCACCCCGCCAGCCGACGCGGAAATTGCCAACGATGGACATATTACCGACGAGCCCGCACAACTGAACGACATCGGCACCCATTGGTACCAACACTCCGCGCGGCCCGGCCAGACCCCGGCGGTCACGTGGTCATTCGATGTGGCACGCGACGCGGTGCTGACTATTGGCTCACGCGGCAGGACTGCAACCCTAATCGGCAGCTTGCGCGCTACGCGTTGAAGCCAGAGCCTATCGCACCTGTCGGTTACGTCGCCATGCTCGCCCGAACTCGTGGGTCCAGCTTCGCGCCTATCCTGCTGTGACCGACCTCGTCGTGCGGGCACACAACGGGGTGACCTGCGGATTGCCGCCGTTCACTGCTCGACAAAACCAGATTCTCGGCGCCCTCGGCCGCGGTCTCTCATGCCGGAGCATTGCTCGGGAACTGTCGATCAGCGAGTTCACCGTACGCAAGCACCGAAGCAACATGCTCACTAGGCTCTGCTTACGCAATGTTGCCGAACTCGTCACTCATGCACGGCGACAGGGATGGTTAATGCCACCCACCTTACTCGAAAAAAGACTGCTCCCTATCGGCACGTGAACATGAAGTAACAGCGCTCGTCGTTGAAGGGCGAACCAGTAAAGAGATTGGACGCCTGCTCGGCATCAGTGACCTCACTGTGCGCAAGCACCGCGAGAATGTTCTGCGGAAGCTGGACTTGCACAGCACGGTCGAACTCGTCTCACGGCTATCCAACCCGGGTTTTGGCGATGTCTGAACAGCGTGCGTCTTACCCGATACGACATCGGGAGTATTGAAGACCTCGGCCAATATAAGCACGATAGCCAGAACAACCGGACGCATTGAGCTTACCGGCATAACGCGGGGAACAGGATGGGGGGACAACCAATGGATACCGAACCAATTTGCGTAGCCGATACCCAATAGGAACGCCCAGTGAACATGCCTCCATCGACGACGCGGGTACTCTTGATCGCTCCCCCATGCTGGCCGAACCAGATGCTGGCGGCAGTCCTTGCCACGGTGCCGCAGATCCAGCTGGCGGGATGGAGTACCAGCACTGCTCAAGGCGCGGCGGCCACGACGAACCTGCAGCCGCATCTCGTGCTTGTTGACGCTGCGTTAGGCGAATACGAGGACCGCATGCCGACACTGAGCGCGGGGACGACCGCACGTGTCCTCGTTTTCAAACGGGCGGAAAAACCTCCGCATGAAGTGGACTATACGGCGAGCGTCGGGGCCGCCAGCGTCGAAGCCATCCTGTCGCTGACGCAGTTGATCTATGCATTGCAGGAAATCGATGCGGTCCGCGCGTCACTCACTCCAGCAGCAGCGGAACTTGTCGTGCCGAACCGCGTCGCTACCGAAGGTGCCGCCCCGGTGCCCTTAACCGCGCGCGAGTGCAACGTTGTACGGCTGGTGGCCTCAGGCTTGAGCAACAAGGAAATTGCTCGGACACTCGGCGTCAGTGTTGCGACCGTCAAGACGCACGTGCACAACGTCCTCGTGAAGCTGAAACTTCAACGCCGTGCGCAATTGGCCTTTTGGGCGTCGACATCTCGCTGGCTATTCACGTAAGACACGATTGTCAAATAACCACCGGCGAATCCAACGCCGCAAGCCGATCGAGCGGTTCTCAATCTTTTCTCAATCCATTTTCCGCCTTTTGGTCGATAGGCAGCAGCCGTACGAACGGACGAATATATTAACCAGACGAATATGGTTTCGACAGAATTTTGATTCCGCTTCGTCTACCCTGATTAATCAGAAACCTATCGAAGGAATCACCATGGCAAATGCATTCGCTTCCAACGTGAATTCGACTGAATTCCGTGTTACGAACAATACCGACAAGCTCGGAAATCAATCTATCCTGGTCTTTCTCACACCGGCGAACGATGCTCATCAGTGGCTCTACGCTGCATGGCAGCAGCTGCATCCGGGAAAGGGGGGTACGAGCAAATTTGTCCTGTGCGAGGAAGTCAGCGGCCAAATGGAGGCCACCGACGGAACCTATTCGACCAATGTGGTTGCAATCCCGCCCGGATATGTCTCCGAACTGGTCAATGGGTCTCAGCTGCAACCGACGTTGAGCACGCCCATTTTGGGATCGAGCGCACGGCTACCTCACGTCACTGCCCAGCAATCGGGCGTGCAGAATGCAACGGACCAGCCGGCCGTCGAGATGAATGCGCTCTGGTATATCAACGGAAATTTGACATGCCAATCGATTGCTCCGGTCAGTGCCGGCAATGTATTGTCGGCATTCGAATTGAATACCACGCTGTATTGGGCCGTCGGCAACACAGTCACCGGGCCCAATTACACATACAACCAGGTCACGCCGCTGACGAAATATGTGCTGCCCGCGGCAACGCCCGCTGTGAACGTTACGCTCGACTACAGTAATTCGCAATTTAAGTTTTCCTTTACTCCGGTATAAGCTGGCTGACAAAATCTAACGTCGAATCGATGCGTCTTCTTGTGAGGCGGTCGCCGTCGACGCGGCGACCGCTCGACGTATCGCGTCTGGACGACGTTCGCACAGTTATTCGGATACTCCACAATTGGTAAGGAGTGCTACTATGCCTGGAAGCAACGAGCATCAAAGGAATTTTTCTCTCAACTTCAAGAGCGAAAACTCGTATAGCGTGTTTGGTCGCGAATGGGCAAAGGCTTGCGTCGCAGGAAGGCGAAGGCGTAATCATCGCCAACCTGCTGAACCGGTGGAACGCCTTCGGCAAACCGGTTTGCGTCAAAAATGCATAGTCGCGTCCATAGCACGGGAACTCGTACCCATCCGGACAAAGCCCGTCCGATGTACCTGCACGGCGATGAAATCCAGCGCCAGACAGATGCGGCAGGCTTTTGTCGCGCGTCACGTCCCAAGCAAACAAGCCGATTGACGCTCTCAATGTCGTGATGACGGAATTTTCTGGGATTCCGGCGTAGAACCCCGTTATGGATTCCGGGGAGTTTGTGACGCGGTCACGGCGATCGGCCGCGGCCAATTGAACTTTACAGGAGCTTCTCGTGAAGGAAAAGTACATCATTCTCCGCGGCCGCGGGTTCGCCGCAGGGCTCGGGGCCACGCCGTTCGAAGTTGCTGCCGAGCCGGCGCCTGCTTTCGAGGTCGATGAGCTCGACTATCGCAAGGCAGCGCAGTTGAGCGCACGAGCAGACATCCAGATGGTCGCGCCCGCCATGCCGATGCGACTGACCCAGCCCGTCGAAATGCTGCCGGTCGCGGCGCCCGCGCAAGGGCCGGGCACCGCATGGGGCGTTCATGCCGTCAAGGCCGACACCTCTCCCTTTGACGGCGAGGGCATCGTCGTTGCGATGCTCGATACCGGCATCGATGCGACTCATCCCGCCTTCAGCGGCGTGACGTTCGTACAGGAGAACTTCACGGACGACCCGAATGGCGGAGACACGGTCGGTCACGGAACACATTGCGCCGGTACGATCTTTGGGCGCGATGTGGACGGGTTCCGCATCGGCATCGCGCGGGGCGTCGCGAAGGCGCTGATCGGCAAGGTGCTGAGCGACAAGGGCGGCTCGAGCGAGCGCATCGCCGACGCGATGCAGTGGGCGGTCAACAACGGCGCTCATGTCATTTCGATGTCGCTCGGCATTGACTTTCCCGGATACTCGGCGGGACTGCAGGAGCGGGGATTTCCGCCCGAACTCGCGATCTCGCGCGCGCTGGTTGGATATCGGATGAACGTGTTGCTGTTCGAGCGGCTCGCCTCGGCGCTGCGCGCTCGCGCTCAGGCAACCTTGATCGTCGCCGCGGCGGGCAATGAGAGTCGGCGCAAGGTCGATCCCCGATTCGAGATCGCGGTGTCGCCACCTGCCGTGTCGGAAGGGATTGTCTCCGTTGCAGCACTGGGCCAGGACGCGGCTGGATTGTCAGTCGCGGAGTTCTCGAACACCGGTGCACTCATATCAGGACCGGGCGTAAGCATCATCTCGGCGGCCGTGGGCGGCGGCTTGCGCACGATGAGCGGAACCAGCATGGCCACGCCGCACGTCGCGGGCGTCGCCGCGCTCTGGGCGCAGAAGCTGATCCAGTCCTCGCCGCTGGGTTGGCAGATCTTCAATGCAAGAGTGCTGTCATCGGGTACGTCGAACGGCTTCGCCCCCGGCTTCGACCCGACCGATACCGGCGCAGGTCTCGCGACGGCGCCTCAGTAAGTTTCACGCGGCGACCCGCCAGCGACACAGGCCCGAATCGAACGCCCGCTCATCGCTCAAAGCGAAACCTCGAAATACAACAGTGTCGTCTTCACGTTGTCGGTCGCCGCCGCCGGAGCCGGGTCTTGGTCGGTTCTCAACACGCTGCCGCGTCCCTGAATCGCGGCTTCGAGTGCCTCGACCAGCGACGGAAGCGGGAGCTTGCCCCAGCCTTTCTTGACCGCCATGTCGTGATCGACCGGAATCATGGCGTAGCGCAGATTGGACATCAGCTGCACGCCTTTGCTCCTTGAGCGTCGCATTGGGACTGCCGTGATGCCCGACCTTGTAGAAAATGGACCGGCGCAGCAGATCGGTTCCCGAAACCGTGCCTGCGCCGACGTTCCAGTTGCACCCGGACCATGTCAGCCAGTTGCCGACCTGCGCATCGGCGGCAAACAGCAGCACGTCGCCGCCGTCGAGCTCAATTGCGAGCACGAGGCTCGTGTTGTTCGTCATGTTGTCGAGGGCGATGGCGAGCGCGGTCGCGGCGCCGAGATAGTCGGAGTCGATCCTGCGCCAGTCGCCGCCGCTCCAGTACTGCCGCTGGAAAAACGGCTGCTGGCGGCCTACATCGTCCGGAGTTCGCCATGCGTTGCCAAATGGAATCGCCGCGTCATCACCGAATGCGTAAGCCGCGTTCGCGAGCGAATAGGTTTCGGGCGCGGCGCTCGACAGCTGGGTCTTCCTGGGGTCGCTTGAGAAAACGGAAAATAAAGCACGTGTGCGACGTGAGGTCGCGCCAGTTATGGTCTCGGCCCGTAAGGGACAGTGAGACTTGTTGTTCCCTCAGCAATAGCCTACCGGGGCGAGCGTGGCTGGTAACGGCTGGGTTCGAAGCCCTCGGGACAATGAAGTCCTTCGCAAGAGAAGAGCGGGCCGCGAGGCAAGCTCAACTGCTGCCAGCATCAGGCGGCAGGGACGCTAGGCTGGACAGGATGGTCAACGTAGGTGAACCGCCGTAACTTTCGTTAAATTTGACAAGCCCAAGATGCTGGCAGGCTTGGACCAAAAGGTATGTGACGGGTTGCTCGATACGTGCTGCGAGCAACAGGGACAGACAGTCACCGGAAGAAAGGCGGGACCTAAGCTGTTCGTGTAACTGGCGTGGAACACGGTAAGCCCGAATCTTCGCCCCCGTGGCAGGCGAACCGCAAGGAACGCCGACGGGGATGCGGGTAGAGGATGGTCGAAAAAGCGAATGCCACCAGGTAATGGGGTGGATAGGGGTTGAGGCAAAGGGTCATCGAAGCCCTCTCTAATCGCGAGCATGGCCTTTGCGAACAGTTCCGGACTCTGATCCAGTTACTTGTGGAGCACTTACGCGAACTGGGCAACAAGGCAGCTGAACTGGAGGGACGCATCCGCGCGATGCATCGTACGGATGAGGCCGGGCAACTTCTCGAAACAATTCCCGGAGTCGGGCCGCTCACCGCTTCCGCGCTGGCAGCATCAATCGGTAACCCACGAGCGTTTCGGGACGGCCGCGAACTCGCTGCATGGCTGGGTCTCGTCCCGCGTCAGCACTCCTCGGGAGGCAAGCCACGTTTGCTGGGCATCAGCAAGCGCGGCGATACAGCACTACGAACACTGCTGATTCACGGCGCTCGTGCTGTTATCCGTATGGCAGTCAACAAACCTGAAATGACCGATTCGTGGGTCATGAAACTATGTCGACGCCGACACAAAAAAATCGCCGCCGTGGCGCTTGCAGCAAAGAACGCCCGAACGGCGTGGGCCTTGCTAATTCGCAAGCAGGTCTATCAGGTTAGCCACGTTCCCGTGCGAGCTGACGCAACGGTCTAACAGGCTCAGGTTCTAACGTAGGTACAACACCACCTTCCAGAGGTTGCTTGAGCAGATTTTGATTCGATGACAGAACGGTCGGACCGTGGCGGGCCAAACCCGCTTTGCACCAAGGGCAATCAAGCCCGTGGCTCTGATGGGGTACCCACTCGCGGATATTCATCGTGGGCCAGCAGCGATTGCTGCCAAATGAGCCCGGATACATGGCTGCAACCTCGACCCAATGCCAGAGAGTCAGTCTGCTTGACAACTGGGAGTCGTCCATACATGGTGCAAATAGGCGGTCGGCCTATCCCCTGCAGGCGTTCGACACCCTGTTTGCCGCGCGCGCCTGGGTCACCGGGTTGGTGCGCTGGTATAACCACGAACATCGTCACAGTGCGATCCGTTTCGTCACGCCTGCCCAACGGCACGCCAAGCTCGACCAGCAGATCCTCGATCGCCGCGCTACGCTCTACGAGGCGGCAAAGCAGCGCAACCCGCTACGATGGAAAGGCCCCACGCGAAACTGGAAGCGCGTACATACGGTCCACCTGAATCCCGATCAGAAAGACAACTTCGAACCCATCAAACGCGACCACCGACAGGAGCAAAAAGCCGCCTGAATATAATCGTTGAGGCGACATCTAGCTTGAAATTTACCGACGCTCGAGCAGCAACTCCTCGACGTCGCGCAGGCTCAGGCTAAACCGGAAATACCAGCGAACCGCGCAGCTGATGACGACGGCAGGGAACCGGTGGCCGTGAGAAAGCTGTTTTGCCTTCTTCATTACGTCATTCTACCGCCCCCTCTCCATCAACCTGACAGAGCCGCTGCCAATTGTAAGCCCGCTGACTAAGGTTCTACGGTTTGTTGGACCGTCGAACAAGATAGAAGCTACAACCCGAGCCGGCCACCGCAGTGCATTCATAGTAGCTACGACCGTAAGGACCATTTTTCCGGCGCCACATGCTTTCATCCACCCCTAAAGTCGGTCGCGGAGGCCTCGGTACGAATCGTAAATCTGCATGGCGGCCGTTCCTAAGCTCATACGAGCAGTTAACTAGCGCTGGCGGCCCACTATCACTATCCTTCGCTGGATAGAACGTGGCAGAGGTAAATCTCTTGATGCGATCGTCATCGTCCGGCGCAACGCCCAACCACATACCCTCAGCATCGTTGGGTACTGCTGTAGCTGTATACCAAATTCCTTCCTTACTTATCTCAGAGATAACTGGACAGCGCTCTAACGTTTCGGCCGACGCGTACCACGATGCGCTAACTGCGATGTGAAAAATTAAAATGCTTTTCTTCATAGTCAAGATTAATCCTAGTACACAGAAGTATATTCGGAGAATAAATCCAAATCATCGATTTGAATCTGAATTAAAAAATGGCTCGTAAGAGCACTTCAAGGACGCAGCCGACCCACTATCCTTCGTACGTGTTGAAGAAACACGGTGGAGAAACGCCTTGATGGTGCTTTCCCCCAAGTCCCGGCGCAACACGCAGTCATTTGTTCTCGCCATCGCCGGCGATTGCTGTGTACACCCTCTTGCCATCGCGATATCATCGGTAATCGGGCAGCTTACGACTGCTTCAGCCAATACCGACATCAATAACCGGTGGATGGAAAGCAGGCCTTTACATAAAGCGCGAGCCGTGAGTCGCAGCCAACTTGTGGGCGCAAACAGCATCGAACCTGCACGAAGTGTTGCATTGACTCTCGGTAACAGATATACGTTTAACCGAACTGCTGCTTAAGCAGGTGGAACGCATATTGATTCCGGGCGCGCGCGTGCTAACCTTTGGTAGCTTGATCTGGTTAAATACGGCATCCAATTAAATTATTCAGCTCGAGTTGTCGTCTAGCGACAATACGGCCGCCGTATTGTCGTGAACAGTCGAATGAGTTTTGCAGACATTATATGACCCATTGCTTTTTGACGAGTCAGTTGATTTACAAAAAAAGAAGTTCTTCCTTTATAAGGCATAGAAGTAACCATATCAAATAAATAAAATTGATGGTGCTGATAATTTTTTTGACTCTTCAAATCCACGTTTCAGGCGTTAAGGCACACCTGCAATGTCTGTCTGGGTTGTGCGCTGTGGCGCTACCCCTGTAGCGCTGCGCAAGTCGACTGGCGAGATTTTTTCCCAACCTGCAGGATGCCATGCCCCTAGCAGTTTGATAAAAAACGCTGCGCAGATCACTACGTTATTCGCCTTGAAGAATTTGTGGATGCCGCGCAGAGCTTTGCGAGACGCTTACTCACGAGTCAGAAAGTTAGGGAACAAAACCGGTAAATGAATGAAAGGGACTTCCCCATCCTGGTTTCGGTGGAAGCCGCGAACCAGCTTCGGCGTACCATTGTTCGGTCCCGATCCCTCAACCGCATCGATATCAGGGGAAGTTCATGACCATTGCTACGTTAGGAATCGATCTTGCAAAGAACGTCTTTGCCGTGCATGGCGTGGACAAGGCTGGCAAAGCCGTACTTGTAAAGCCGCGTGTCATGCGCGATCAATTGGCGGCCCTCATCGCACAACTTCCGCCTTGTCTGATTGGCATGGAAGCCTGCTCAGGCGCACACCATTGGGCGCGAATGTTCCAGCAACACGGGCACACGGTAAAGCTGATTGCGCCAAAACTGGTTGCGCCGTACCGGATGTCAGGCAAGCAGGGCAAGAACGATGCCGCTGACGCGGCTGCCATCTGTGAGGCTGTCACGCGGCCTAACATGCGGTTTGTCCCTCTCAAAGACGAACACCAACAGGCGGCCCTTTGCCTGCATCGCACACGTCAAGGCTTTGTCGAAGAGCGCACCGCGAGCTATAACCGTGTACGTGGCCTGCTGTCCGAGTTCGGTATTGTGTTGCCGCAAAGTACGGCGAAGTTGCGCAGCAACATTACGACCCGTATGGAGGCTTTGCCTGGCTGGGCAAATCGCTGCATTCGAGATCTGCTCGAACATATCGATCGGCTGGGAGAACGTATCGACGAGTACGATCGCGCCATTCGTGGGCTTGCCCGCGAGGATGAGCGCAGTCGCAGGCTCATGGAACTGCGCGGGATAGGGCCCACCACGGCCAGCGCATTGCTCGCCACTCTCGGCGCTGCCCACGACTTCAAGAATGGCCGGCAAGTGGCTGCATGGCTCGGCTTGACGCCTTCGCAATATAGCAGTGGCGGCAAAGTCCGGCTCGGAGGCATAACCAAGGCCGGCGACGCCTACATACGTACGCTTCTGGTAAGCGGCGCACGCGCCGTGATGTCAAATCTTCGGGATAAACAAGACCGGCTTAGCCGTTGGATTAGAAGCCTCATTGAGCGGCGCGGATACTGGCGCGCGGCGGTTGCCATTGCCGCCAAGAATGCGCGGATGGCGTGGGCGGTATTGAGATACGGCGATGCTTTCCAGCAAGAACCGGTGGAAGCCTGACCGGCAATGCCGCAATGTTCAATCGAACCTTCTCCACGGCGGTCAGAATCATCAATAGATAGAAGATCACTTTGCGCTGCCAACGGTGATGTGAAGTGGGTTGGACCCGCGCGGGGGATACCTGCAAGATCTACTGGGGTACTCGCTCCCGATAAATGAATTAGGTCCTCGCGCGCGTCTTTCATCAGGGTCCGGGCCGTAGGCCCAAAATGACCGTTTGTAGTATCGCAGTCCTTCACCTTCTCAAACACTGCGGGCAACGCAACAGGCAACATCAGGAACCCCATCGGACTTGCGCTGAATGGGGAAGCCCTTGTAGTAGATCTATCGTTTCGTGTCACTCGATGGAGCCACGGACTGTGAAGCGAGACGGAAGAAGTCTGGCGCACAACGTCCTCGAAGCGATGCGCATGCTCGCGCTTCAACGGATGGATGAAGGGGAACATCCCGATGTGGTTTCGGCGTCGTTTGGAATGCATCGTTCGTGGGCATACAAGCTGCGGGCGAAGGCGCGGGCGCGAGGACGAGGTGCGCGTGCATTGCGCTCGACCTTGGCGACAGGCCGCCCGCGCAAGCTCACCGCCGCCCAGGAGCAGCAGGTGTTGCGGTGGATCAATGGCAAGAACCCGATGCAGTATGGTTTTTGACTTCGGGCTTTGGACGCGTAACCTGGTAGGCGAACTGGTACAACGTAAATTCGGGATCACGCTCAGCGTGGCTTCGATCGGTACGATGCTGGCGCGCCTGGACCTGACGTCACAAAAGCCACCGCAGCGCGCCTACCAGCGCGATCCGGAGGCAACGAGCGCTGGCAACACGATACGTATCCATCCATCGCCAGACGGGCTCGCGAGCAGAAGGCGGACATTTTCTTCTGGGACGAATCGGGTTTTCGGGCCGACTCGGTACATGGCAGAACATGGGCGCCACGCGGCGAAACACCCGTCGTAGAGCGACCCGGTCAGCGGCAGAGTATGAGCGCAGCGTCTGCCGTGAACTCGAAGGGCGCCTTCTGGTTTGCGACGTACGAAGGAGGCCTTAGCGGAGAGTTGTTCGTCGTGCTGCTCAAGAAGTTGATGTTCTATCGGAAGAGACCGGTTCATTTGGTAGTCGACGGACTACCAGCACACAAAAAAGCTGTCATGAAGGACTACGTTGCCAGTACTAACGGCAAACTGACTCTGCACTTTCTGCCCGGCTACGCACCGGACCTCAATCCGGATGAGTTAGTTTGGAGCCACGTGAAGCGCACAGGCGTGGCTCCAAATCCATTGCGCAAAGGTGAAAAGCTCGCTCCGAAGATTCACGAGCAACTTGCCCAGGTTCAGCAAAACCCAGAGCTCGTGCGCTCGTTTTTCAGGCATCCGTCTGTCGCCTATATTTCTGACCTATGAGTAATCTTTGAGGGTGACTGTCCCGGGTGTCCGGTTCTCGACATCATGTGTTCGCAAGCGGACCGAAGTGCTCACGCGGCGGCGCACGCGACCGGGCGAAGGCGGCGTCGAGGAACTGCTCACCTCACTCTATCGCAAACAGCTCGCCGCACGCTTCGCCGCTTGGCATCTTTTCACTGAGGTTAGCCGGATTCCGTCCGTTTTCTGAACAGATCCGTGTCCTCTCCGCTATTGCGCCGCGAACAATTTAACGTGACAGCGCCGAAATTGGCTTCGTCGCAACTAAAGCCAACAAACGGCGAGTTTGTCTGGTTTGTCTGGTTTGTCTGGTTTGAATGTAGGTCCACGTAAAAGAATTACGTTGGTTGACCAACGGGCGCGAGTGTGGGCGCAAACGAGTGAATTGGCATGAAACTCGCGTTTATCAACATGTGACCTGCCCAGTAAAAAGGACATGCCCGTTTTACGGATGCCGGTGCCGCCGCGCTTCCGAACGGCTTTGTCCGGATGGGGGTATTGCAACGATGCTACGGGTTGTGTAAAAGCGCAACATCATGAAGCCAGCTTGAATAATGCCATATAAAGCCAGACTAAAGACGGGTGAACCGCGCAAGCGCAAGAAGCCGGGGTACCGGGTGACGAATGCGCGGGCGTATAACCAGAGCCTGAGAAAGCGCGGCATGATCAGCCTGTATGTGCCGGGCGGCGATCTGAAGGCGCAGCTTATCAACGCAAAGATCCGTACGCCGGGCGTGTCGGGGCGTGAGCCGACCTACACCACGGCGTACATCGAGCTGATCTTTACCTTCTACCGGCTGTTCGGCTGGGGGATGCGGCAGATCACCGGCTATATGGAGGACTACTGGGAGACCCGCGGGCTGGACATCCCGGTGCCCAGCGCCAGTCAGCTGGGCGAATGGTTCGCTTCACTGGAGGTGAGCGTCACGCAGCGTTGCGAACAGCTGGCCCGACGTCTCGCGCGCGGCGAGACGATCAGTCTCATCATCGACAGCACGGGATTGAGCTTTGGGCGGGCGAGCCAGTGGTACGAGGAAAAGTACGGTCAGAAGGCCGCGCGCACGCCATGGCGCAAGATGCACCTGTCGATCGACGCTGACATGAACGTACACGCGATCCGCATCACCACTACAGAAGTATCGGACAGCGAAGGAATGGACGCCGTGCTGCCCGCTGATGTGCCGATGGATCGGGTGATTGCCGATGGCGCGTACTACAGCATCGAGCGTACCGAAGCGCTTTCAGGCGCGGGCGTGACGCCCGTCATCCCACCGCCAGCTCACGCTGTCGGACACGGCGAGGAGCGAACCCGCCGGCATGACCCGATCGTCAGATACATCGAGGACAAAGGCATCTATGCATTTCACAAGAAATACGGCTACGGTGTGCGCTCGCTGGTCGAGGCGCAGATCTCGCGCATCAAGCGCTGCATCGGCGAGCGCCTGCTGACGCAGGAGCTTGCGTCGCAGGAAGGCGAAGGCGTAATCATCGCCAACCTGCTGAACCGGTGGAACGCCTTCGGCAAACCGGTTTGCGTCAAAAGTGCATAGTCGCGTCCGTAGCACGGGAACTCGTACCCATCCGGACAAAGCCATCGCGCGGGTGGTCACGACGTTGCCTCTTTGGCGCGCGAATGGTCGCGTCGTGGCTACCTGAGCGGCCTGAGTGCGGCGCCGCGACAGGTGTGTGACACCGCCGCCGGAGCATTTTTCTTTTGTGACCTAGATCAACGCCATTCTGAGGCCGGGTTGGACCGGGTGCGCACGAAGCTGGCACGAATCTTGTGTTTTGAGAACGCTAAACGCCGACAGGGGGCGCCCCGAGACGCAACCGCATGTCGGCGTCGCCAACCCGATGGCCATCAAGGAACCACACAGTGATCGAAACGTTTTATGAAGTCATGCGACGTCAGGGGATTTCGCGCCGCAGCTTCCTCAAATTCTGCTCGCTGACGGCGACGTCGCTCGGTCTCGGGCCCGCATTCATGCCAAAGATCGCCCACGCGATGGAGACCAAGCCGCGCACGCCGGTGCTCTGGCTGCATGGGCTCGAATGCACGTGCTGCTCGGAGTCGTTCATCCGTTCGGCGCACCCGCTGGCGAAGGACGTCGTGCTCTCGATGATCTCGCTCGACTACGACGACCTGTTGATGGCCTCCGCGGGGCACCAGGCCGAGGCGATCCTCGAAGAAGTGATGACGAAGTACCGCGGCAACTACATCCTCGCGGTCGAAGGCAATCCGCCGCTGATCCAGGACGGCATGAGCTGCATTATCGGCGGCAAGCCGTTCGTCGATCAGTTGCGCCGTGTGTCGAAGGACGCGAAGGCCGTGATCTCGTGGGGCTCGTGCGCGTCGTGGGGCTGCGTGCAGGCGGCGAAGCCGAACCCGACGCAGGCGGTGCCGATCCACAAGGTCATCACCGACAAGCCGATCATCAAGGTGCCCGGCTGCCCGCCGATCGCCGAGGTGATGACGGGCGTGATCACCTACATGCTCACGTTCGACCGCATGCCGGAGCTGGACCGCCAGGGGCGCCCGAAGATTTTCTACAGCCAGCGCATTCACGACAAGTGCTACCGCCGTACCCATTTCGACGCGGGCCAGTTCGTCGAGTCGTGGGACGACGATGCGGCACTGCGCGGCTACTGCCTCTACAAGGCCGGCTGCAAGGGCCCGACGACCTACAACGCCTGCTCGACCGTGCGCTGGAACGGCGGCACGAGCTTCCCCATTCAGGCGGGCCACGGCTGCATCGGCTGCTCTGAGGACGGCTTCTGGGACAAGGGCTCCTTCTACGACCGGCTCACCCAGATCAACCAGTTCGGCGTCGAAGCGAACGCCGACAAAATTGGTGGCACCGCGGCCGTCGTGGTGGGCGCCGCTGCCGCGGCGCATGCGGCCGCTTCGGCGATTCAGCGCGCCAAATCGAAGCACGACGCGAGGCAAGACCGCGACGGCCGATAGCCGCATCTAGCGCCCCGCGCCGGGGCGCCGCCGACAAGCACAGGAAGCAGCACAGGAAAAAACAAGCATGACAGCCATTTCCACCCAGGGGTTTCAGCTCGACAACAGCGGGCGGCGCATCGTCGTCGATCCGGTCACGCGCATCGAAGGCCACATGCGCGTCGAGGTCAATGTCGATTCGAACAACGTGATCCGCAACGCCGTCTCCACCGGCACCATGTGGCGCGGGCTCGAAGTCATTCTCAAGGGGCGCGATCCGCGCGACGCGTGGGCATTCGTCGAGCGCATTTGCGGCGTGTGCACGGGATGTCACGCACTCGCCTCCGTGCGCGCCGTCGAGGACGCGCTCGACATCCGCATTCCGCCGAACGCGCACCTGATCCGCGAAATCATGGAGAAGACATTGCAGGTGCACGACCACGTGGTGCACTTCTACCACCTGCACGCGCTCGACTGGGTCGATGTGGTATCGGCGCTGAAGGCCGACCCCAAGCTCACGTCCGAGTTGCAGCAACGCGTCTCGCCCGCGCATCCGATGTCGTCGCGGGGCTACTTCCGCGACGTGCAGACGCGCCTGCGCAAGTTCGTTGAAAGCGGCCAGCTCGGGCCGTTCATGAACGGCTACTGGGGCAACCCCGCCTACGTGCTGCCGCCGGAAGCTAACCTGATGGCCGTCACACACTACCTCGAAGCGCTCGACCTGCAAAAGGAGTGGGTCAAGATTCATACGATCTTTGGCGGCAAGAATCCGCACCCGAACTACCTAGTGGGCGGCGTGCCGTGCGCGATCAATATCGACGGCGATCTCGCCGCCGGCGCGCCGATCAACATGGAGCGCCTGAACTTCGTCAAGTCGCTCATCGACGAAGCGATCACGTTCTGTCGCAACGTCTACGTGCCCGATCTGCTTGCGATCGGCACGATCTACAAGGCGCGCGGCTGGTTGCATGGCGGCGGCCTCGCCGCGACCAACGTGATGGACTACGGCGCGTATCCGCTCGTCAACTACAGCCCATCCACCAACCAGATGCCGGGCGGCGCGATCCTCAACGGCGACTGGAACACGATCCTGCCGGTCGATCCGCGCGACCCCGAGCAAGTGCAGGAGTTCGTTGCGCACTCCTGGTATCAATACCCGGACAACGACCGCGGGCTGCATCCCTGGGACGGGATTACCGAGCCGCATTACGAGCTGGGGCCCAACACGAAGGGCACGCGCACCGCGATCGAGTCGATTGACGAGAGCGCGAAATACTCGTGGGTCAAGTCACCGCGCTGGCGCGGGCACGCAATGGAGGTCGGACCGCTCGCGCGCTACATCCTGGGCTACGCGCACGCGCAGCAGGGCAATGCGCATTGCGGGCGCACGAAGGAGCAGATCAAAACCTCGCTCGTCACCGTGAACCAGGGCATGCCGAAGCTGCTCGGCTTGCCCGAAACCTCGCTCGGCGCGAAACAACTGCTGCCGACCACCATCGGCCGCACGCTCGCCCGCGCGCTCGAAGCGGAGTATTGCGCCGAGATGATGGCGGACGACTGGCAAAGCCTCATCGACAACATCCGCAACGGCGACACCTCGACCGCGAACGTCGACAAGTGGGACCCGTCGACGTGGCCCGCCGAAGCGAAGGGCGTGGGCGCGGTCGCCGCGCCGCGCGGCGCGCTCGGCCACTGGATCAGGATCAAGGATGGCCGCATCGAGAATTACCAGTGCGTCGTGCCGAGCACCTGGAACGGCGGCCCACGCGACGCTAAAGGGCAGATCGGCGCATTCGAGGCGAGCCTCATGAACACGCCCATGGCGAACCCCGAGCAGCCTGTCGAGATCCTGCGCTCGCTGCATTCGTTCGATCCTTGCATGGCGTGCTCGACGCACGTGATGAGCGAGGACGGCGCTGAAATGACCGCCGTGACCGTGCTCTAACTCCACCAGGCCGCTGCGGCGCCTGCGCTCGCCGGCGCAGTGGCGGCCAAGAAAGGATGATGACGATGCAATCGTATTCCCGACGCGAAGAGGCGCGCGACACCGTTCCGCCCGCCGAGGCGATTTACGTGTACGAAGCGCCGGTGCGCGTCTGGCACTGGATCAACGCGGCGTCGATCGTGGTGCTCGCGGTGACCGGCTACCTGATCGGCTCGCCGCTTCCCACGCAGCCCGGCGAGGCAAGCGCGCATTTTCTGATGCGCTATATCCGCTTCGCGCATTTCACCGCCGCCTACCTGTTCGCCATCGGACTCGCGGGCCGCGCCTATTGGGCCATTGTCGGCAATCACCATGCGCGCGAGATGTTCTGGGTGCCGGTGTTCTCGCGCGAGTACTGGCTCGCCATGCTCGCCATGCTGCGTTACTACGCGTTTGTCGGGCCCACGCCGCGCCAGTTCAGCGGGCACAATCCGTTGTCGCGAATCGCAATGTGCTTCGTGTTCCTGCTGGTCTCCCTGTTCATGATCGTGACCGGCTTCGCGCTGTACGGCGAAGGCGCGCAGGCGGGTTCGTGGCAGCAGATTGCGTTTGGCTGGGTGCGTCCGCTGCTCGGCCAGTCGCAAGGCGTGCACACCAGGCATCACCTCGGCATGTGGGCGATCCTGATCTTCGTGATCCTGCATGTCTATGCGGCGATCCGCGAGGACATCATGGGCCGCCAGAGCGTGGTCGGCTCGATGATCTCGGGCTACCGCGCGTTCAAGAAGTGAGGCCGCGATGCTGACTTCCCCGCAAAGCGGCGCGCCCGCCATCGTCGTGCTCGGCATCGGCAACGTGCTGTGGGCCGACGAGGGCTTTGGCGTGCGCTGCATCGAGGCGCTCCAGCAGCGCTTCGAATTCGCCCCGCACGTGAGCCTCATGGACGGCGGCACGCAAGGGCTGTATCTGGTCCAGTACGTCCAGGCCGCCGACAGCCTGCTGATTTTCGACGCGGTCGATTACGGTCTCGCGCCCGGCACGCTGAAGATCGTTGAGGATGACGACGTTCCGGCGTTTCTCGGGGTGCGCAAGATGAGCCTGCACCAGACCGGCTTCCAGGAGGTGCTGATGCTCGCGCGCCTGACCGGCCGGTATCCGCGCCGCGTGCTGCTGGTCGGCTGCCAGCCCGACGAAGTGGACGATTACGGCGGCAGCTTGCGGCCCGCCATGAAGGCGTCGCTGGAGCGCGCGCTCGAACTGGGCGTCGAGCGCCTTGCCGCATGGTGCGGTGAACCCTCGCCGCGCCGCACCCCGCTGCGCGCCGACGAGGCGGTCACGCTGCCGCATCTCGCGCTCGCGCGCTACGAAGGCGAGCGGCCGAGCGAAGCCGATGCGTGCCGCACCGGCGACGAGCGCGTGCTGCTGCGCATGCGCCGCGAGGAGCCGCCGTCGTGTGCATAGGCGTGCCGATGCGGGTAATCGAGGTGCAGGGCTTGCAGGCGTCGTGCGACGGGCGCGGCGCGCGCCGCCGCATCGACACGTCGCTGGTTGGCCCGTGCAGCGCCGGTGAATGGCTGCTGGTCTTTCTGGACGCGGCGCGCGAGAAGCTCGACGCGACGCGCGCGGCGGAAATCGACGCGACGCTCTCGCTTGTCGAGCGGGCGCTGGCGGGCGACGCCGCCATGGCCCGCGCGAGCGCGCATTTTGAATTGCCGTCCGCGCTCGGCGTGGACGACCTGATCCGGCTGACTGGCGGCGCGCGGCACTCACCGGTCCACCAAGGAATCGACGTGACAAATACGAGCGGCGGCGCGCATGAGGCGGCGCCCGTGGTGCAGCGGCTGATCGACGACGGACACGCCGAGTTCGTGGACGAACGCACACTCGACGACTGGCTGGCGGATGGCGGCGAATGCGTCGTGCTGCTTGCGGGCGACCCGGTGCGCTTTCCCGAATCCCTCGACGTGGCCGTGGTGCTGCCCGAACTCGCGCGCCTCGCGGCGGGCCGCTTTGGCCGCCCATTGCGCGTGGCTGTGGCGACGCGCGAAGGCGAGGACGCGATCGCGCGCCGCTTCGGCTCGCAGCGCTGGCCCGCATTGCTGTGGCTGCGCGACGGCGGCTATGTCACGACGCTCGCGGGCCTGATGGACTGGGACGATTACGTGGCCAACGTCGCCCATGCGCTCGCGCAGCCGACTACGCGGGCGCCTTCGGTCGGCATTCCCGTCAACGCCGCCGGCGCTTCGGCGGATTGTGACTAGTCTTAACTATCCGTTACCAAGTGTCGAATGAACATCGATCAATCATCTGGATTGCCAACCATGTCCATGACTCCGTTTCCCGTGCCGTTCGGCCCTGGCAGCCAGGACGAGGGCGATGCGGTGCTCGACTATCTGCCGATGCCGCAAGGCATGCGCACCTATGTAGCGCCGTCGCTGCCCGAGCGCGCCGATGCGCGGGCGTTCGACGCCGCACGCGGCGTGCTGCGCGATGTACTGCGCGTGCTGGCGGCATACGAACCCGGCACGCCGCCCGAAGCGATCGACCTGACGACCTGCGACGCGGTGGCGCTGCGCATTCTCAACGACGTGCTGGGCGAGGGCGAGGTCAGCGCGCGCATCGACAATGCGCAGCGGGGCAGCGTCCTGATCCAGGAGACGGTGCTACCCGGGCTGTGGCGCATGGTCGAGCCCGGTGGCGCGAGCGCGGCCGACCGCCTCGAAATCGGTGCAGCACCGGCGCTCCTCGCGCGGCCCGCAGAGGGGACGCAGCCGATGGCGCCGTTGCCGGGGTTGTTGCCACCGGGCGTGATGAACGCGCCGTCGATCCTGAGCGAGGTGCGCGATCATGTTGCGCGCTGGCGTGCCGGGGACGCGCCCCATGCCGTCAACCTGACGCTCCTGCCGTTGTCGCTAGGGGATGAACAATTGATCGACGCCATGCTGGGCGAGGGCTCCGTGCAGGTGCTCTCGCGCGGCTACGGAAATTGCCGCGTGGGCAGCACGGCGATCGCAAACTGCTGGCGCGTTGCGTATTTCAACTCGCAGGACACGCTGATCCTGAACACGATCGAGATCACCGATCTGCCGGAGGTCGTGCGCGCCGCGCCGGAAGACATCGCGGATTCGTGCGAGCGCCTCGCCCAGTTGATCGAGTGGGTAGGCGAAGCGTGACGATGAACGATCGCATGATGCAATTCGAGGGCAGCTATCTCGGCGATAGCAGCCGCATCGCGGCGCATACGCGCCTCGAATGCAAGATCTGCTGGTGGATCTACGATCCCGAACAAGGCGACCCGGTCTGGCAGATTTCGCCGCACGTGCCGTTCGCGGCGCTTCCCGCGCACTGGCGCTGCCCCGTTTGCGACGGCGCGGCGGACCAGTTCATGGTGGTGGGGGACGCGGCTTGACCGCGCGCGCCATCGCGCGAGACACCCTGCGCGGCGAGCCACGGGTGGCGGCGCTGGTCGCGCACTTCGAGACGGTCACCAGCGGTGCGATGCGCGATATGCCGGTCGTGAATCGCGCCTTGCGCGTCGAGGCAATCGGCTTCGCGCCGATGCCCGGGGAGGCCGGGGCGCGAGGTGCCTGGCTCGGCGTACTGATCAGGCCGTGGTCCATGAATCTCCTCTGGCTGCTCGGCGCGATGCAGGATTCGGTGCCATGTCCGCGGCCGGGCGGCAAGGCACGCTTGCGCGTAGGCAACGTCGATTTCGAATGGATCGGCGCGCACGTGCAAGGCGTTGGCGCGTATGCGTGCTGCTCGCTTTTTTCGCCGATGTTCGAATTCGCTGGCCAGGAGAGCGCCGTCGCCACCGCGCAGGCCGTCCTCGCGCAGTTGCGCGGCGGGGAAGGCGGCGCGAAGGGCGATGGGAACGGCGACCCAGCGGGCATTGCGCCGCGCGCGTCGCGGCGCGCGTTCCTGTTGCGGCCGGCCGCGTTCGGGAGCGCTGCATGAATGCGGCGACGCTGGCCGCGCTGGCCGGGCAATACCGGGTGCGCCCCGGCCGGCAGGACAGCATCGCGGGCGGCCGCCCGCCGCTCGCCGCCGCGCTGCTGCGCGGGCAACCGGCGGCAACCGCCGCGTCGCGGCTCTCGGCGCTGTTCGCGCTGTGCGGACTCGCGCACCGGCTCTGCGCGGAACTTGCCGTCGGCGCGGCGGGCGGCTCAGCGGTGCACGAGCGGGAGGATGCCGTCAAAGCGGTTCATACCTCGATGCTTACGCGCGAAACGCTCGCCGTGCAGCTGCGCTGCATCTGGACCGACTGGCCCGTGAGGCTTGCCGCCGCCGCGCCGCATAGGCTGCCCGATGTCGAAGCGGCAGGCTCGCCCGACTGGGTGGAGCGGCATGTTCTCGGCATGCCTGCGTGCAAATGGCTCGCACACTGGGCGGACGATCCGCGTGGCTGCCTGAGCGCCTGGAGCGCGCGGGCCAAGACGTTCCCGGCCCGGTTGCTGGCAGACTGCCGCCCATACGCCGATACGACCCGTGCCACGCCGCGGCCACTCGTGGTCGACGAAGCGCGGTTGAGCGAACTGGCCACAGCGATTGCCGGGAGTCCGGCTTTCGCGCACGCTCCCCTGCAACGCGGCCTACCGGCGGAGACCGGCGTGTGGACGCGTAGCGACGATCCGTGCGCGCTGGACTACGATACGCCCTGGCTGCGGCTTGGCGCGCGCGTCGCGGACGTGGTGCGGCTGGCGGCGGCCGACGGCGCACGTGCGCTGCGCTTTGGCGCGCTGACGTGCGCACCCGGCGAGGCGCTCGGCTGGTGCGAGATGGCGCGCGGCGTGCTGGTCCATTGGGTGCGACTCGCGCCGGACGATACGGCGCGCATCGAGGACTACCGCGTGGTCGCGCCGACCGAGTGGAATTTCCACCGCCAGGGCACGCTCGCGCAAGCCTTGTCGCGGCTCGACCCCGCGCCCGGCGATGGAGCGTTCGCCGCGCGCGCAGGCGTGTGGATGGGCGCGTTCGATCCGTGTATCGCCTATGCGCTCGACCGGGCGGAACCCACGATATGCATGAAGTAAGCCTGGCCGGCGGCGTCCTGGCATCGGTCGAAGCGGCCGCCAAGCGCGAGCGCTTTGTCCGCGTGAAGGTGCTGAGGCTCGAAGTCGGGCGACTCGCGGGCGTCGAGGTCGAGGCGCTGCGCTTCGCCCTCGAAGCAATCGCCACCGACACTTGCCTCGCCGGCGCGCGCGTCGAGATCGAGGAACCATCGGGCAGCGCGTGGTGCATGACCTGCAACGCGACCGTGCCGCTGGCCGCGCGCGGCGACCCCTGCGCACACTGCGGCGGCTACTGGCTCCAGCCGAACGGCGGCACGGAGCTGCGCATCGTCGACCTGACCGTCGACGATGCCTGGCCATCATCGGATTAGCGCAAGGAGAAGCAACATGTGCGTGGTATGCGGGTGCGACAGCACCGGCGATCGGCAAAACGCCGCGCAGGCGCACGGCCACTCCGGCTCTCATTCCCACGCCCACCCGGGCGCATCGGGCCAGGACTTGCACTATGGCCTCGGGCCAGCGGGCGTGACGGTGCCCGGCCTCGACCAGGGGCGCACCATCAAGCTCGAGCAGGACGTGCTGGGCGAGAACAATCGCCATGCCGCCGCCAACCGGCGGCACTTCGCGGCACACGACGTGCGTGCGCTGAATCTCGTGTCGAGCCCGGGCTCGGGGAAAACGACGCTGCTGTGCGCGTCGATCGCCGCGCTGCGCGAGCGGATGCCGGGCCTGCCCGTCGGCGTGATCGAGGGCGACCAGCGGACGGCGAACGACGCCGAGCGCATTCGCGCGGCCGGTGCGCCCGCGATCCAGGTGAACACGGGCAAGGGCTGCCATCTCGACGCGGCGATGGTCACGACGGCCTTCGGGCGGCTGCCGCTGCACGACCATGCTCACGAGCACGAGCACGAGCACGAGCACGAGCACGAGCATGAACACGCGCCCCTCGCGTCCAACGCACCGCGCAGCGTGCTGTTCATCGAGAACGTCGGCAATCTCGTCTGCCCCGCGCGGTGGGATCTCGGCGAGGAGGCGAAGGTCGCGATCCTCTCGGTGACGGAGGGCGAGGACAAGCCGCTTAAGTATCCCGACATGTTCGCAGCCGCGCGCCTCATGATCGTCAACAAGATTGACCTGCTCCCTTATGTGCAGTTCGACGTCGAGCAGTGCATCGCGTATGCGCGCCGCGTGAATCCGTCGCTCGAAGTGATCCGGCTCTCGGCCGCGACCGGCGAAGGCCTCGATGCGTGGCTCGACTGGATCGCGCGTGCGCGCGACCCGATTGCCGAGCGCATCGGCGTGCTGGAGAGCGAGCTTGCGGCGTTGCGCGCGCAGCAGCGGCGCGCCGGAGACGCCGTATGACGGCGCATGTGCAGCACCTGCCGCATGCCCTCGGCGATCAGACGGTGCTCGCCACCGGCGCGTGGCTGAAGAACGCCGCGTGCGTGTGCATCGGCGGCGAGGTGCACTGGTCGCCGCTGCACGGCGATCTCGACGACCCGGCGCACTGCGTGGCGCTCGATACGTCGGTGGCCGCGCTCGTCGAGGCCGCCGCGCGCGCGGGGCGGCCCGTGTGCGCGATCGCGCACGATCTGCATCCCGACTTCTACAGCACGCGCGTCGCGCTCGAATGGGGTGAGCGGCTCGGCGTACCGACCGTCGCCGTTCAGCATCATCACGCGCACATCGGCGCGGTTGCGGCCGAGCACGGGTTGAGCGAGCACGTTGTCGGCCTCGCGCTCGACGGCGTGGGTCTCGGCACGGACGGCGCCGCTTGGGGCGGCGAACTGCTGGAAGTGGCGCCCGCCGGCTGGCGGCGCCTGGGCAGTCTCACGCCGCTCGCGCTGCCCGGCGGCGACGTCGCGGCGCGCGAGCCTTGGCGCATGGCCGCCGCCGCCCTGCACGCGCTCGGGCGCAGCGACGAAATCGAGCCGCGCCTCGCGGCCGCCGTGGGCGATAGCGCCGCGCGCACGGTCGGCGTCATGCTCGCGCGCAGCCTCAATTGCCCGCCGAGCACCGGCGCGGGACGGTGGTTCGACGCTGCGGCGGGACTGCTCGGCGTGAGCCTGCGCCAGCGCGCCGAAGCCGAGGCGGCCATCGCGCTCGAAAGGCTCGCGAGCAGCTACCTCGACGCGCACGAGGCCCCCGATGTGGCGGACCTGTGGCAAGTCACGGACAACGGCGAGCTTGACCTTCGTCTGCTCCTCGCCGAGTTGCTGACGCTCGCGGACGCGGGCGAAGCCGCGCGCGGCGCCGCCGTCTTTCATCTCGCACTGGCTGCGGCGCTCGCCCACTGGGCCGCGCTCGCCGCGCAAGGTCGCTCCGTGCTCCTTGGCGGCGGTTGCTTCGCAAACCGGCTGCTCACCGCGCAACTGCGCGCGTCTCTCGCGACGCGCGGGGTGCGCACCCTCATGCCCGGCACAGTACCCTGTGGCGACGCCGGCCTCGCGCTTGGTCAAGCCTGGGTTGCCGCATACGATCCGCAGTTAGGCGCGATGCTCGCGACTGCGCCAGGAATCAGGAGTTAGCCCATGTGTTTAGCCATTCCCGCACGGCTCATCGAATGGTCTGACGCTGAAACGGGCGTCGTCGATCTCGGGGGCGTGCGCAAGACGGTCTCGCTCGCGCTCGTGCCAGACGCGCGCCCGGGCGATTACGTGATCGTGCATGTCGGCTTCGCGCTGGGCGTGATCGACCCGGAAGAGGCCGAGCGCACGCTCGCGCTGTTCGGCGAAGTCGCCCAGTCGCTTGGCGAGGCGCATGATGCGCCCATCGCGCAACCCGGAGCCGCGCAATGAAATACGTCGACGAATTCCGCGACGGCGAACTCGCTGCGCGCATTGCCGGGCGCATCCAGGCGCAGACGCAGACCGAGCGCCGCTACCACTTCATGGAGTTCTGCGGCGGTCACACGCACGCGATTTCCCGCTACGGCGTGGCCGATCTCCTGCCTGAAAACGTGCGGATGATCCACGGTCCCGGCTGCCCGGTTTGCGTGCTGCCGATCGGGCGCATCGATCTGGCGATTCGCCTCGCGCTCGAACGCGGCGTGATCCTCTGCACCTATGGCGACACGATGCGCGTGCCGGCCTCGGACGGCCTGTCGCTCCAGCGGGCCAAGGCGCGCGGCGCGGACATCCGCATGGTGTATTCGTCGCGCGACGCGCTGCGCATCGCGCGCGAGCATCCCGAGCGTGAGGTGGTCTTTTTCGCAATCGGCTTCGAGACAACCACGCCGCCCACCGCGCTCGTCGTGCGCGAGGCGGCGGCCAGCGGCACGGAGAACTTCAGCGTGCTGTGCTGCCACGTGCTCACACCCGCCGCCATCACTCAGCTGCTCGCCGCACCGTCCGTCGACGCGAACGCGGTGCCGCTCGACGGCTTCGTCGGCCCCGCGCACGTGAGCATCGTGATCGGCTCCGCGCCTTACGAGGCCTTCGCGCAGGGGTATCGCAAGCCGGTCGTGATCGCCGGGTTCCAGCCGCTCGACGTGTTGCAGGCGATCCTCATGCTCGTGCGCCAGGTCAACGACGGCCGCGCCGAGGTGGAGAACGAATTCGCACGCGCCGTCACGCGCGCGGGCAATGCGGCCGCGCAGGCGCTCATGCAGGACGTGTTCGAAACGCGCGAGTCGTTCGAGTGGCGTGGCCTGGGCGAGGTCCCGGCGAGCGCGCTGCGCATTCGCCCGAAGTACGCGCGCTACGACGCGGAAAGCCGCTACGAACTCGTCTACCGGCCCGTCGCCGATCATAGCAAGTGCGAGTGCGGGGCGATCCTTCGCGGTCTCAAGCACCCGCGCGACTGCACGCTGTTCGGCACGGTCTGCACGCCCGAGAATCCGATGGGCTCGTGCATGGTGTCGAGCGAAGGCGCGTGCGCCGCGCATTACTCTTATGGTCGTTTCAAGGATATTCCGGTCGTTGCAGCATGAGCCCAGCCCACCCATCTCCGGTCAAGCCCGCCTTCGTGCGGCCCCTGAACTTTCGCGACGGCCGCATCGACATGGGCCACGGCGCGGGCGGCCGCGCGTCGGCGCAACTGATCCGCGAGCTGTTCGTCGCGGCCTTCGACAACGAATGGCTGCGCCAGGGCAACGACCAGGCCGCGTTCGCGCCGCTTGCGCCAGGCCCAGGCGAGCGCATGGTGATGGCCACCGACGCGCACGTCGTCTCGCCACTGTTCTTTCCAGGTGGCGACATCGGCAGCCTCGCCGTGCACGGCACCGTCAACGACGTCGCGATGGCGGGCGCGCGGCCTTCGTATCTCAGCGCGAGCTTCATCCTGGAGGAGGGCTTCCCGCTGGCGGATCTGCGCCGCATCGTCGAGTCGATGGCGTTGGCGTCGCACGCGTGCGGCGTGCCGATCGTGACGGGCGACACCAAGGTCGTCGAGCGCGGCAAGGGCGACGGTGTGTTCATCACCACGAACGGCATCGGCGTCGTGCCCGCGGGCATTCATATCGACGGCTCGCAGGCGCGGCCCGGCGATGTCGTGCTGCTCTCGGGCACGATCGGCGAACATGGCGTGGCGATCATGTCGCAGCGTGAGGGCTTGGGCTTCGAAACGCAGATCCGCTCGGACAGCGCCGCGCTGCACACGCTCGTGGCGGACATGCTTGCCGTCACGCCTGGCGTGCGCGTGCTGCGCGACCCCACGCGCGGCGGGCTTGCCACCACCCTCAACGAGATCGCCGGCCAGTCGGGCGTCGGGATGCGCATTCAGGAGCGCGCGATTCCCGTGCTGCCGCAAGTCGATGCGGCGTGTGAGCTGCTGGGCCTCGATCCGCTCTATGTCGCCAACGAAGGCAAGTTGGTCGCGATCTGCGCAAGCGGCGACGCGCCGCAACTGCTCGCGGCGATGCGCGCGCATCCGTTGGGCGCGGCGGCGGCGCGCATCGGCGAAGTGGTCGAGGACGCGCATGGCTTCGTGCAGATCGAGACGAAATTCGGCGGCCGGCGCATTGCCGACTGGCTTTCGGGCGAGCAACTGCCGCGGATCTGCTGATCCGCTTGCGCCGATGGCTCAGATGGGTATCGGGAGACTCAAGGTACGATGGCGGACCGCCAGCCCTCCTGTCACGTTGCGCTCGCGGGGAGCCCTGAACGACGGGTTCCCCACGGCTTCGATCAAGCAATGAGTTCCGCCAGTCCCCGCCAGTCCCGTTTCGCTCCCGCTGCGCCAGGCCGCCACCGTGCTCGTGGTCGACGACGAGCCGCGCTTGCAGGAGACGACCCGGTGCGTGCCGGACGACGAGTTCGAGGTGCTGACGGCAGGCTCCGCCGACGAGGCGCGCGCAGTCCTCCAGGAACGCGCGGTCTCCGTAATCCTGTGCGAGGTGCGCGAGACCTGGCCCGACGTCGTGCGCATCATCGTCTCGGGCTACACCGATTCGGAAGACATCGTCGCGGGCATCAATCGCGCGGGCATCCATCCACTAGTTCATCCTCAAGCCCTGGTTGCCCGATCACCTGATCGAAACCGTGCGCCAGGCCGCCGAGGCGCAGTCGCTCCAGCACGACATGTGCCGCCTCGATCTCGAACTGCGCGGCAGCGTTTCGCTCTTGCGGCGCCGCCGCCACGAAAAGCTCGCGCGCGTGCAAAGCGAGTTCGGCTTCGATTCGATCGTGCGCTCGCCGGGCAGCCCGCTCGACCCGGTCTGCTCGCTCGCCGCGAAGCTCGTGCGCTACGACCTGTCGCTTCTCATTCTCGGCGAATCGGGCACCGGCAAGGTTCGGGACTTCCCGTGCGCGGAAGTCTGGGAGGCAAGTCCGGTAAATTCCCGACGCAGCCATTGGGCGACCAGCCCAGCGGTGACGGGCTGACCGATTCTCCACGGCGCGATTTCGCGCATCGGGAAGTCTTCGGCAATCGCCAGGCTGAGCAACTGCGTGAGCGTCCAACCGGTCAATCTGGCTTCGCATTGTCCGATACATGCCAATGTTTGGTTTGCGACAACCAGTTGAGGCGTGGCCGGGATTCGAAAATATCTGTAGCTTCGGATATTAACGATTACCCTCAACGGGAATGGATTTTCGCCGGTCCACGGAATGTACGGCCAACGCACTTCAGGCGTCCACGCTCGAGCTGCCCGACACGCAGCTAAGTGCGCTAGCCGTTGATGATGGCCCAATCCTTGCTGGACTCGAACTGGAATGCCTCGCCGGCGATCAACGGAATCGCAGGTTGCGCGTGCAACATATCTGGCTCATCGGTAGCCTGAAAGGCCACGCTAACGTCGGCGCAACATGCTGATCAACAGCCTTTTCGGAGTCAGCGGAATCGAAGGAAAGGGGGGAATCTATGCCGCTTTGGACGATGCGCGTCCGCGCGATTTTCTGTCGGGGTGCAACACGGTGCCCATCGCCACCCGCGATGCGGGCTGCGGGCTGCATCTGTTTTTCGTCGAAATCTTGGAGACTACCATGCAGAGAATGCCGTACTTCAATTCCATGTTTCTACAATTTTATGCGCTGGCGGTATTTTCGCTTGGCGAGACGGCCACGATGATCCCGTTGCCCGCCCACGCCGCAACCAGCTGGGTCTCGACCCACACCAACGCCTTCCTCCTGTCCAATGCGCCGGCATCGGCGGCGTCCGTTGCGGCGCGCAACTACTCGCTGAACAGCTTCGGTAATCCGGCGCTGACCGATACGCATGTGACGCCGCTCGAATTGAGTGTGCCGCTGCACATCATCGTGGTCCTGAAGAACCGAAACGCGGAGCAACTGGACGACTTCCTTCGCGACGTCAATCAGCTGGGCAGCAAGACTTACCACGAGTACCTCACGCCGACCCAGTTCAAGGCGCGCTTCTCGCCGACTGACGCGCAGGTCGCGGCCGTAGTCGATCACCTGAAGGCGAACGGCTTCAGCAACGTCTCGGTATCGGCGAACAACACGCTGATCTCCGCCAATGGCAACGCGAGCAACGTGCAAAGCGGCTTCCAGGCGAGCATCAAGCGGTTCGCCTATCGCGACAAGCCGGTCTACGCGAACGATTCGTCAGCCATGGTCCCGGCATCGCTTGGCCCGATCGTCGATTCGGTGCTGGGCCTACAGAACGCGGCGGTGCCGCACCGCCTGCTCCACCGCTTCGCGCCGGGTGCGCTCATCGAACCAAACCGCATTGCGAAGAATGCGACACCCGAGTCGCAGCAGATCGGCCATCAGCCGACCGATTTCGCGAAAATCTATGACGCAAGCAGCCTGCCCGCCGCGACCCTCACGACGGTGGGCATCATCACTTGGGGTGACATGACCCAGACCATCGCTGACCTGAACACCTTCACGCAGAACGCAGGCCTGCCGACGGTGAACGCGGCGGTCGTCGCGAGCGGATCGGGCACCTTGGCCGACACCGGCGATCCCACCGAATGGGATCTCGACAGCCAAACCATCATCGGCACATCCGGCGGCGTCAAGCAGCTGATCTTCTATTCGGCCGTGAACGGCGACAGCAATGACAGCGATCTCACCGATGCAACGCTGAGCGCTGCTTACAACAAAGCGGTGACGGACAACAAGGCGACCATCATCAATGTTTCGCTCGGCCTCGACGAAACCGCCGCCAATTCGGACGGCTCGCTCGCTGCCGACGACGCCGTATTCAAGCAGGCTGTCGCGCAAGGACAGATCTTCTCTGTTGCTGCAGGCGACGCCGGCGTCTATCAGTGGTCGATCTCGCCGCAAGGCAAGCCGGGCTATATCGGTACGTACAATGGATCCTCGGTCGCTACGACGATCGATCTGTCGAAATACAGCGTCTCGTTTCCCGCGAGCTCGCCGTACGTCGTCGCAGTCGGCGGCACGACGCTCTCGACCACCGGCGCCACGACGTGGGCGGGCGAAACCGTGTGGAATGATGGCGTCGACTACGCGGACCTCGACAGCAACGGCAACCCGGTCGACAACGCGGTGCGGCTCCGGGCAACGGGCGGCGGCGTGAGCGCGTACGAAACCGCGCCGAGCTGGCAGACCGCGGCGCTCGGCAGCTCGGTGACGAAGCGTGCGTTGCCCGACGTGGCGTTCGATGCTTTGCAATCGACAGGCGCGTACATCATCGTCAACGGGCAGAAGACGACGTCGCCAATCGGCGGCACGAGCCTCGCGTCACCGATCTTCGTGGGCGGGTGGGCGCGGCTCGAATCGGCCAACAACAGCCTCAGCCTGCCAACGCCGGCGTTTTATCAGAATCTCCCAGGCAATACGGCGCTGTGCCACGACGTCACATCGGGCAACAACGGCAGCGGTGGCTACGGCTACACTGCGAAGCCAAGCTGGGACATGGTTACGGGCTTCGGCAGCCTGGACTTCGCGAAGATCAGCGCGAGTGCCGGCAGGTGATGCGTTCCCGGCGCGATGCGGCGTGCATACTGCACGGTATCGGGTACTGTCGCAATAAGGAAGCTGACCGGCGAGAGCACCGAAATATGGAGAGCTGCTGATGAAAAGAGCGAGGTGAATTGCTGGACGGAAGAGAGTGCCCTACCGCCATCGTTCATCTGGGCTTTGCGAATCATATGCATCGTCTCGATTCCACTCGGAATGATACGCGCGCAATGAAAATTATCGAGTCCCATCATTGGGCGGGTGCGAACGCTTGATGGCCCGGTGATCCTGTCCGACAATGTTATTCCGATACCCTTTCTGACGGACCCTGATCGGCACCTCCCGCCTGGCGTTGATCGCCTGCGAGGCAGCCAGATTCGATCCGCTCTTATCGATCGTCACGGTCTCGGGTTCGCCATTCTGGTCGATTGCCTTTTCGAAATAGGCCCGGGCCGCAGCCTTTTCCGGACGGGCTCGCAGGAGAAAATCAACGGTGTTGCCAGCCTTGTGGTTCTGGTGCAAATAGGTAAGCGGGTTGAGAAAGTTCATATAGGTAGGAAAGCTTATCGATCAAACAGGACCGCATTCCATACGGCGGGCGCAGCGGCCTCCTTGAGGCCGAGCTTCGCGAGATCGAACTGCCCCTTGCGAATGCGATGCGTCAACTCGATTCCTGAAATCGTGGTCGCGGCGCTCCCGAATCGCTTGAACCCAAGCATCACGTTCGTTCTGGACTTGATGTGGCGATGGTCTTGCTCGATCACGTTGTTCAGATATTTTGAGGACCGGACCTTCGTGTCTTCAGGGCAGCAGACCATCGGTCTTCATTTCGCGCACCGCGCGGTGCGAGGCGGCATAGCTGTCGAGCGTGATGGTCTGCGGCGGCTGGCCCTGACGCTTGATGGCCTTGCTGAAAAAAGCTTTGGCCGCAGCCACGTCGCGTCGAGCTCTGAGCATGAAGTCCACCGTCTGGCCAGCCCGATCCACTGCCCGGTACAGGTAGACCCACCTGCCGCGAATCTTCAGTGGAGTAAGAGACAGGGCGTAGTCGAACTATTTCCCTGCCTCTCCTCCCCGGTAGGGTCGAGAACTGGCGCGCGCACGGTAGGCTCCGGTGGCTTCTCCCTCGCTTTCGCGGTGGGCCTCAATCCGGCTGCCATGGTCACGTTTCCAGCTCCCGCCACGTCAAACGCAGCATGCGGTTTTCCCGCACTACGCTTTCCTGTCTGCTTCACTTCAAAGTTTATGGGGCCTATCATGCCGGGGACGCTTTCAGTGCGGCAGCACGACGAACTCGGTAGCCGTTGAACAGCTTCAGTTCGTCATATAGCCAGCACCTACTCCACGTCTTCCAGCCGAAGCCCCGACGATTCCGGGATCGACCCATGTGGCGTCGAATCTTCTTCTCCACCCAGTCCTTGATGAAGCTGAAGCACTCGCTGGAATGTCCCACAGCGAAGTAATTGACCCAGCCGCGCAGCACCGGGTTGATCAGTTGCACTACCCGATTCACCGGCTGCGACTGGTATCGCCGGAACACCTCCTTGAGCTTGCGCAATAGCGCCGTGCGTTTCTTCAACTTCGGCGTATAGTGCGCTCGCCACACCTGTCGCCCGATACTGCGCAGGCGTCGGAAGTCAAACCCCAGGAAGCCGAAGCTCTCCGCGCGGTTCAGATCCACGGTGCGACTCTTCTCTTCATTAACCTCGACCTGTAGTTTGGCAAACTCTTCCCGAAGACGCCGGCTCACCATCCTCAGCAACCACGCATTGCGCGGATGAGCATCGATCAGCACGACCAGATCGTCAGCGAAACGGGCATACTCGACGTAGGTGTACTTCCCGCTACGGGTTGACCCTTTCACCTGCTCCAGCATCCGGTCTACCTCCGTGAGGTAGATGTTGCTGAGCAGGGGCGAGATCACACCTCCTTGCGGAACGCCTTGTTTGCCCGACGCCGTTAGCGTCAGCTTCAGCAGATGCATGACGTCGTCGTCCCTGATCCGACGCGCCACTTTTTCGAGCAGTAGATGATGCCGAACTGTGTCAAAGTAGGCGCGCAAATCGAGATCTATGACGCGGGTCTTGCACTGAACAATCGCCGGCGCCACCCGATGCACCGCTTCATGCGCGGTACGCTTGGGACGATATCCGTACGACCCCGGTTGGAAGTCTGCCTCGAAGATCGGCTCCAATATGAGCTTGAGCGCGCCCTGGACCACCCGGTCACGGATAGCCGGGACGGTCGGTGCGAACTGCACAAGTGCTCAACGAGCATTTGGGATGGGCTGAGATCCGTCATCCATTTCATCCCCTCAGGGGCCAACGCTTTTTCGTGCTGAAGGCGCGCCGCGTCGCAGGCGCCGAGACACTGCTTCTGCGCGATACAGAACGCGGCAGCTTTAGCATTGCGCGCGAATGGACCGACTGGGGCACACCGTCTGTCCACGACGACGCCATCGCGCCCGTGTGCTACTTCGATCTGGGCATGTTGTTGGAGCTGGTCACGTTGATTGACCAGCTTGCCCCATCCAGGAAGTCATCGAACAAAGGAGCTTGATCAATGCGACTCCTTGTCCTACTATCAGACCAGTTTTGCACGTGGTCCGCCAATGGAAGATATTCCGTCGTCCACTTTGCGCAGACGCCGCGCGCAATTGCTGAAGCAAATGCCGGCGTTAGAGACGCTCTTGCGCGGCTCACTGATCGAGCGCTACAAGCGCTGCGGCAAACCGGGCTGCAGGTGCGCAGACGGCCCCGGCCATGGTCCCAAGTACTACCTGTCCGTGAGCTTCCCCGGCCGCCGTCCGCAAATGGACTACGTGCCGCAAGCCAATTACACCGACGTCGCCGAGCACCTGGCGAACTATCACCGCGTTCGAGAGATCATCGAGGAGATCTGCGAGATCAACCGCGAACTATTGCGCCGCCGCGAGGCGCTCTGAGGGGCGCCGGTGAGCCAGTCGTCGCTGTCGCTCGCCAACTTCATCGATCCGCAATCGGCCGGCGTACTCGTCGCCAACATGCTCGAGGCCTGGCTCACTGCCGAGCCTGCGCTGGAGCTGACCGAGGAGGCCTTCGATGAACACCAAGATCACCCCCCAACATCAAAGCAAGCCGGCGTACATATACATTCGCCAGTCGACGCTGGCCCAGGTACGACACCATCAGGAGAGCACCGAGCGTCAATACGCGTTACGCGACAAAGCGCTGGCACTGGGTTGGCCGGAGACGGCGATCCGTGTCCTGGACCGCGACCTCGGTCAATCGGGGGCACAGATGACGGGGCGCGAGGACTTCAAGACCCTCGTAGCAGACGTCTCGATGGGGAACGTGGGTGCCGTATTCGCACTGGAGGTTTCCCGCCTGGCACGCTCGAATCTGGACTGGCATCGCCTGCTCGAGTTGTGCGCGCTCACCCATACGCTCGTGATCGACGCCGATGGCTGCTACGACGCGGGCGACTTCAACGACGGCCTGATACTTGGTCTCAAAGGTACGATGGCACAGGCGGAACTGCACTTTTTGCGCGGCCGCCTCCAGGGCGGCAAACTCAACAAGGCGAAGAAGGGTGAGTTGCGCTTTCCACTGCCCGTCGGCTTGTGCTATGACGATGACGGCCGCATCGTCCTGGATCCCGACGACGAGGTACGCGGCGCCGTGCAGTTGGTATTCCGGCTGTTTCAGGAGACTGGCAGCGCATACGCGGTTGTCAAGCGCTTTGCCGAAGAGGGTCTGCGCTTTCCCAAGCGCGCCTATGGAGGTGCCTGGGCAGGTCGACTCATCTGGGGGCGCCTGAGTCACGGACGTGTTCTCGGTTTGATACGTAATCCTTCCTATGCCGGCATCTATATTTTTGGACGTTGCCAGTATCGCCAGCGCATCACACCACAGGGAGAGGTCCATAAGCGCGTGCAGCCAGTTCCAAAGGCAGAGTGGCGCGTCCATCTGCCCGACCATCATGAAGGCTACATCACCCCGGAGGAATTTGAGCGCAACCAGGGAAACCTGGCGCGCAACCGGACCAACGGCGAAGGGACCTTGCTCAGTGGTGCGGCGCGTGAAGGATTGACGCTGCTTCAGGGACTGCTGATATGCGGCTGCTGTGGTCGGGCATTGACCGTTCGCTACCAGGGTAACGGCGGCCTTTATCCATTGTACTTATGCAGTGCTCGGCGCCGCGAGGGTTTGGCGACCACCGATTGCATGAGCATGCGCAGCGAACTACTTGACAACGCAATTGGCGAGGCTGTGTTCACCGCCCTGCAGCCAGCCGAACTTGAGCTCGCCGTGACCGCCCTGAACGAACTCGAGCAACGCGATCGTGCCATCATGCGCCAGTGGCACATGCGAATCGAACGCGCCGAGTATGAGGTCGCACTCGCTGAACGTCGCTACCAGGAATGCGACCCGGCCAACCGTCTGGTCGCGGGTACCCTCGAGCGGCGCTGGAATGACGCGATGCTTCGCCTCGAGGCGATCAGGACGGAAGCCGCCCAGTTCCGGAACCAGAAAGCACGCGTCGCCACGCCCGAACAGAAAGCTCAGGTCCTCGCGCTGGCGCGCAACCTGCCGCGTCTATGGCGGGCGCCGACCACATCAGCGAAGGATCGCAAGCGCATGTTGCGACTGCTCATCCGGGACATCACGGTCGACAAACTGTCCGCCACGAGACAAGCGGTGCTGCATATCCGCTGGCAGGGCAGCGCGTGTACTGATATCACCGTGAACTTGCCCATGCCGGCTGCCGAAGCGATGCGTTACCCCGCCGCGTTCGTTGAGCGGGTGCGCGAACTATCGCAGCATCTGCCTGACCGGCCAATTGTGGCGCACCTCAATCAGGAAGGTTTGCGCAGTTCTACTGGCAAATCGTTCACGCTTGAAATGGTCAAATGGATCCGTTACCGGTATGGAATTGAAGCAACCTCTCCTCACTATGGTCAGCTAATCAACCCAGCAAACCACTTCAACTGCCCCCCTTCGCCATGTAGCCGGCTTTCCCGGCCTCGGACTACTACGGGGGCTCCGCCAGCCTGCATATCATCGGGGGCACACTCCCTTGACATCTATGCAAGCCTTCCCCAGTTCACATGTCGGACTCAACGCACGGGCGAGGTTGCCTATCGCAGTCTTTATCCTTGCTTGCCGCAAGTCGTCGCAGACACCACGGTCTAGCTGCGCGCTCTCCGTGATTCCAGCCGGCCGGCATACATCTCCAGCCAGCATTCGCGGCACCAGTCCATACCTGTGACCAACGCCGATCCGCGTCCTGCCTCTTAAGCGGTGTAGGCAGGGGTGACGATTCAACCCTCAGATGCGTTTCAATAGGTTCGTGTCCCTCAACCGTCCCATGCTCAGCCTGGAAGCTCATCTTGGCGTAACCGCTTCGCCGCAAGCTCCGTTTCCCACGGACTTCGTCACCTTGCCAGTGTCCGGCAAGTCACCGCCGCTTCGGCTCACTTTCTCTCGCAGCAGAGAAAGGGCATGCCCCGGTACCGCAACTTCAAATCCACCGGGTCCTGCATTCCAAACATGTTCAAGCAACTTCACCCCCATGTGGGCGGGCTACGTTGGCTGGGCGTACGGTAGGTCTCATCGACACGCCACGAGCGACCCGCAGGTGTAGCAAGGCGGTTCCAGCGTTTGACGAACTCGGGTGTATAACGCCTCACCCAGCGCAGAATCGTCGTGTGAGCCAGCGACAATCCCCGTTCGGCCATCATCCCGACCAGATCGCGAAAGCTGAGCTTGTAGCGCAGGTACCGGCGAACGCACAGAATGATGATCTCCCGATCAAAATGGCGTCCGTCGAACAACTTCTCCGGACTCTTCAGCTTGCTCATCGCGGCTCGTCGGTTCGTTTTGTTCCGACAACTCTAACCCATTCGCCGGCCCTATTTGCACCAGAGCCTCCGAGAACCGGAGTTTGCGTGCCCAGTAGTGCGCGGCGCTGCATGCCTCCATTGCAACGAGGCACGGCTCGAGATTCGCAAACCAGTTAACGAACCGATCGCGCGTAATCGCCTTTCGGACGATGACAAGATCGGCACTGTCGACGGCATGGATCTGCATGACATGCTTCGCCAGATCAACTCCAACACGAGCAATCTTGTCCATGACTCCCCCTTCGCGGAAGGTTGCGTAGCTCCGCTATGGTGCTCGCTTTCGGCGCAAATCGCGACTCATAAATGTGCTTGATGCATCCCAAAAAAATAGCGACTTATACAAAACGAGCCTGCGCTGTTACGATTCGTGCATCGTTGCCACGGGGTTAGGTGCGAGCGCGGAGTTGTCGCGGCCCGTGACGAGCGGGCTCAGCACGCCTCGGATGCCTTTATGTTCTCGAGCTGGAGCTTGAGAGCGTGATGCGACCGCCGCGCCGGATTGCCATCTTTCTTGTCCGTAGTGTCCTCGCAAGGATGGCCCTGTCTACTTCGAATCAGTTCAGAGGGTGCTAGGGCAGTCTCGCAATAGCAGTCGCCATCTGCGTCGTAGGGCGGCTCCGCGTACCGACGGTCAGGATATTTGGCCACCTCGTTCACCGAGCTGGTGGTCGGAATCGGCTCAGCAGCTCGGCTGCCTCAACTGCATCGTGATGATGGAGCGGTTGGGCGCGCTGTTCCATGGCTGTCAAGGCCTCTTGACGTCGCTGTTCATCGCCACGCCGTTCGCTCTTCTGCAATGTGGCGGCCATGGTCCTGCCGTGCGACTGATTGCTTCCCACCGTTGCATGCGTAGCGATCGTGATCGTGTTTCCCCTCATGCGGTCCTCCTGGAGTTTGAGGGTGACTCGCGAACAAAGCGGCAACTGTCACAACGTAAAAGCGCTGTGCGTGTTGATTCAACTGCCGGCAAATCCACATTGACTGTTAACCTCACAAGAACAAACCGTATGGCTTTACGTCGCATCGCAACCGCATTGCTGCTGGCTGGATTGATTGCCGCCCATACCGCGCAGGCAGATGTGATGCTCAATTTCGTTGACGCCGGCATCGATCAGGTCGCCAAGGCGGTCGGCGCGGCGACAGGGAAGACGATCATTGTTGACCCGCACGTCGAAGGGCGGCTGAATCTAGTCTCTGAGCGCCCTGTTTCCGAGAATCAAGCATTGAAAACTCTGCAGTCTGCGCTGCGAATGCAGGGTTTCTCGCTGGTGCAGGATCACGGTGTGCTCAAGGTTGTGCCCGAAGCGGACGCGAAAGTGGAGGGTGTGCCGACGTACATCGGAAATGCGCCTTCGGCACACGGCGATCAGGTCGTCACCCAGATCTTTCGCCTCAGGTACGAATCGGCGAACAACCTCCTGCCAGTGCTGCGTCCGCTCATCTCGCCGAGCAATATGATTGCGGCCTATCCATCAAATAATACGATCGTCGTCACGGACTACGCTGATAACGTCCGCCGCATTGCGCAGATCATCGCGGGCGTCGATTCTGCGGCCGGCCAGCAGGTGCAGGTAGTGGAACTGAAAAACGCGAATGCGATCGACGTTGCGAGGCAGATGACCAAGATGCTCGACCCTGGGTCGATCGGTAATACGGATGCGACGCTGAAAGTCTCGGTGCAGGCCGATCCGCGCACGAATTCGCTAATGCTGCGAGCGTCGAACGCAGTGCGCCTCGCGGAGGCGAAGTCGCTGGCGAAGCAGCTTGATGCGGCAACCAGGCGACCCGGTAACATCCACGTTGTGCAGCTGCGGGGCGCGGATGCCGGGCGTCTTGCGAAGACGCTGCGCCGCATGCTCGGCAAGGGCGGCAATGATTTGATGTCCACAGGGGGCGGTAATGCCGCGAACTCGTTCAACCAAGGCATGGACTCGTCGGCGAGCACACCGGGCCAGCCGCCACTTCCAGGCGGATCCTTGGGCGGTTCGTCATTCTCGTCGATGGGAAGCAATCGACTCGCAGGCGGCGGCAACAACGGCGGTCAAGGCAACAACGCGGCGTTTCTTGGCGAAAAGGAAGGCGGTGACGGTGAAGAGAACCAGCCCGGCGGGGTGATCCAGGCCGATCCGGAGACGAATTCGTTGATCATTACCGCGTCGGACGCCGTCTACGGCAATCTGCGCAGCGTGATCGATCAGCTTGACGTCCGCCGCGCGCAAATATATATCGAGGCGTTAATCGTCGAACTGTCGGCGACGACAAACGCGAATCTCGGCATCCAGTGGCAGGGTGCGCTGCTGTCGAATGGTAGAAACAACGGTCTCTACGGCAGCTCCAACTTCAATTCCAACGGCAGCCAGGGCATCGTGAACCTGACCGCGCAGGGGGCGACCATCGCAAACGACCCGGCCCCAGCGCTCGCGACGAAGGGCGCGGACCTGCTGAACAACGGCCTGAACGTAGGCCTGCTGCACCGCTTCGGCGACGTGTTCGGTCTCGGCGGCCTGTTGCAGGCGCTGTCGCAGTCGAGCGACGCGAACGTCCTATCGACACCTAACCTCATCGCGCTCAATAACGAAGAGGCGAAGATCGTCGTTGGCTCGAACGTGCCTGTAGTGACGGGTTCATACGCCACGCCGACCGCGAATGCCGCGACGTCCGTAACCGCGTTTAACACGTTCGATCGACAGGATGTCGGGATCGTGTTGCGCGTGAAGCCGCAGATCACCGACGGTGGCATCATAAAGCTGCAAATCTATTCCGAAGCCTCGTCCGTCGATTCGGCCTCGACGAACAATCAGGGCGGCGTGACGATCAGCAAGCGCTCGGTGCAGTCGACGGTGCTGGCCGATGATGGCGAGATCATCGTACTCGGCGGCCTGATAGAAGATAAGTACGCGAACGGCAACAGCAAGGTGCCGCTGCTAGGCGACGTGCCGTGGATCGGCCAGTTGTTCCGTTCGGAGCAGAAGAGCCGCGAAAAGACGAATCTGATGATATTCCTGCGTCCGGTCATCATCGACGATCGGGATAAGGCGCAGGCTGTCACGTCGAACCGCTACGACTACATTCAAGGTGTGCAGGGCGCGTATCGTCAGGACAACAACCTGATGAAGGACGACGACCCTGTCGTGCCGCAGAAGCCGGTAGGTCAAAGTCAGGACGGGTCAACCCTGAATCTGTTCGATCTCGACAAGATGCGTCGCCAGTAGATCGATGTCTTAGTTGTCGTGTTGGGATGCCCCTATGCGATTCATCAAGCGTTAGCAGGTTGCGGAAATGGAGGAAGGCCGCTTCCGTCGGGGTGTATTTCCGCAACCTGCTAAGGGCGAGCTTGCGACAAGAATCGAGCTACTTTGACTGGCGTTGCTGCACATATCTTTTGACGGCGTGGCGCGCTGACGTCCACGTGCAACAGCCGGGAGGAAGCCCCAATACGATTCCTGCGTACAACTTCGATTTATGTTGGCCGGCGTGTTGCGCAGTGACTATGGGACTGAAAAAGCCGGCGCACGGAAGAGCTACATCAAGGTCAAGGGCGGCCAGTGGAAATATATGCACTGGACCGCATGAAAAAAACTGATGCCTCACGCAGTTTGTTCGGACTGAACTACATATCAATTAATTTGATGTTAATTGTCTTGTGCCCTCTCCTACCCACGAGGCAAACTTCTACCTCGCGCGGGCAGTGTGTGGTAACCAAGTGGGCTCACCAACGGTTGAAAGATTGATTCAGAATAGTGAACGGCACCTCTTAAATCAGTAGGATCTGGTATGGTCGTTGAGTCACTAGCTCCTCAAGAATGGTTGGACACCTTGCTGATGTTACGCGGTGCATCGCCACGCGTTTCCAATATCTCCTTCGTAAATTTATATGGCAGAACTAACAAAAATTACCGATGACACCCTTGGCACCGTGCAAATTTGGGGGTTCCATGGGGAATGCAACGTAAGGGACGTCGCAGCGGCTCTTGAGGAGATCGCTGCGGGGCTGAAGGGCGACAGCCATACAATTCACGTGATGTCGGGCACCCACGGCTGTTGCGTGGGGCGAGTCGGTGCTGTCGCAACACGCGAGCAAAGGTTTGCGGAAGAAGATCGGGCTCTCGCCCACCCCATGACGGCAGACAACAAGACCATTGTTGTGGCTGTCCACGACTTCAATACGAACAAGCTGCCGGCTCCCGACTATGTGTCCGCAGCGATGGCCAAGCTCAACAAGGACATCCGCACGATCGTGGCAGAGACGCCCGGAACTCCTACATTCCTGCTCGCCTATTGCTGCAGTGCAGGCACGAAGTAGCAGTGATGGGTTCCGCGGCTCAGGTGCAAATAGCGCGGGGGCGAATCGGTTAAGGTGTCGGGCTGAACGAATTGAGAACTGGCGATGAGCAAGCTGAAGAGCCTGGACGAACTGTTTGCAGGCCGTCACTTTGACCGCGATGTGATCATTCTGTGTGTTCGCTGGTACCTGCGCTACAAGCTTGGCTTGCGCGATCTGGTCGAAATGATGGCGCAACGGGGTCTGGCGCTGGCCCACACGACGATCCTGCGCTGGGTGCGGCGCTTTGCGCCGGAGTTCGTCAAACGGTGGAATCGTTTCGGCAGGCCCACCGGCCAGTCCTGGCGTGTTGACGAGACTTATCTCAAGCTGCGCGGCAAGTGGGTCTATCTTTATCGGGCGGTGGATCGGGTGGGCCAGACAGTGCCAGGCGCGACGTGAAGGCGGCAAGAGCCTTTTTCAGGAAGGCAATAGACATCAGGGCCAGCCACCGAAGAGCATCACGCTTGATGGCTATGCCGCCTCGCACCGCGCCGTGCGCGAGATGAAGGCCGATGGCTTGCTGCCTGAGGACACGAAGGTCCGATCCTCGAAATATCTCAATAATCTGGTCGAGCAGGACCACCGCAACATCAAGTCCCGGACGAAAGTCATGCTCGGCTTCAAACGTTTCAGGAACGCAGCGATCACTCTCTCTGGTATTGAGTTGGTACATCGCATTCGCAAGGGCCAATTCGGTCTCGCGAAGCTCGGCCTCAAAGATGCCACTGCGCCCGCAGTCTGGGAGGTCGTCCTGTCTGCTTGATAAGATATCCTCTATATAAGAAAAATCTCGTGCAGACCGCCTATTTGCACCAGAGCCGCCCTTCGCGGGTTTTGCAATCGCAGGGGCTGCTGTCGCATTTTCCGCGGTCGTTGGTTTTTCCATAGCTTATTGTCGGGAACCCGTGGGCGCAGTGTTCTGGACATTCCTTATGGCATTCGGTGCGCCCATTGAAACTGCGATGAATGAGCCGGGCGTGTTTTTCCAGGCGCTTCTCGGATACCTTGCGGTAGTTGCCGTTATCAGTGGGAGTAAGCGGACTCGCTTCAGTTGGAAATGGTTCGCCCCCGGTCTCGCTGCGGCGTTTTGTGTAAGTCTGGCGGCGTGGATGTTTGCCGATCCAGGAGTATGCCGCATCATGTGAAAGTATGGCCAAGTGACTCGATTTACGGATCGTTGTCCTGGTGAATTCTCTTTCAGGAGATTGTGGGTGCGAGGCGTTATTCGAATGGGAGACGCAACAAGTCATGGCGGCCGCGTGGTGACTGGACAGAATCGGTCTACAGTGATGGGCCGGCCAGTCGCATGTGTTGGCGATAAATGCACCTGTCCTCGATCTGGTCACAGGGATTGCGTGATTATCGAGGGTGATGAGAATGTCAGAATCGATGGGCATGCGGTTGCGTTCGATGCTCACAAGACCTCGTGCGGGGCCGTCCTGATCTCCTCAGTGGCAACGTCCGGCTTGGCGTGAAAGGCAGGTGAGCATATGAGCGATCCCTCAACATGATTCAGATGCGAAGCAACCCAGGCAATCATCTCTCCTATGGCTATCCGGCATAGCCCTGTGGGCGTTCCTGATCCTCCAGATCTACTTCTGGGCGAATGGCCCCTATGAATTTGGCGATGCCTTAGTCAACGGACTGATCTCGATATTTGTGAGCGTCGCTGGTTGCGTTCTGCTACTGCTATACGCGCTTGTGTGCCGTCCGTGGCGTTCGCACAATGATGGCCTAGGCTTTTGGCACCAGATGTTGATCGCGCTATATGCTGTTTTGTACTGGTGCGCGGTGTTAACGCGAGGGCATTGATTGCCCACATCGATCGTGTATGGGTTGTGTGACGGGCAGTTGTAGATTGATGTCGATGTATGACTTTGAGATTGCCTTTGTCAAGATCTTTCAGGCTGTGTTCACTCTAACCGTGTGATAGAGGTTCGGGGTGCGCAGGATGCCTTCGCGGCAACGTACCGTCGGAATTCCGGATTGTGGTTCGAGTGTGCTTTGCTGCTGCGAGGAGCTCGGCCTGGCTCTGGCAAGGGGGTGTCCATTGCGTCGAAAATAGTGGGCATCACGTTCATGCTGACTTATGCGTCTGTCGACGAGAGGTGTCGTGAGCCGCTTATTTTCAAAACACAATGGACGATCTGATTTCCTTTTACGAGCGGGAGCTTGGGCAGTTGCGCGCTTCGCTTGCTGAATTCGCCGCGCGATATCCCAAGGCCGCTGCGCGCCTGTCGATTTCCGGTCAGCACTCGGAAGACCCGCAGGTTGAGCGGATGATCCAGTCCGCAGCTTTGCTCAACGCGCGGACGACGGCGCGGCTTGAAGACGACGTGCCCGAGTTCACGAAGCCGCTGCTTGAAGTCGCGTATCCAGAATATCTGCGCGCGTTTCCATCCTGCACCATCGCGTGTTTCGAAAGCAGCCGGGCGCTCGATCGGCTGACGAAACCGGCGGTCATCAAACGACGTACCGAACTGAAAACACAGACCGGAGAATACCCGTTCGAGACCGCGTACGAGGTGACGCTGGCACCGATACGGGTTGTGGACGCCGGGTTTCGCATGCCCACAGCCGCTCCAGCAGCCGTATGCCTGTCCGATGAGACGACCGGGGTTCTATCCATTTCCTTTGACGCATTGATAGCTTGCGCTGACCTGAGAAGTATCGTGCCGGATAAGGTTCGCGTTTTCGTGGACGGTAGCGCGCCGTCCGTTGCAGCAACCATCGATGCATTCCTGCAACGTGCGCTGGGCGCATTTGTCGAGGTCGATGGAAGCGGGCGATGGATAGCGTTGCCACAGGTGCCTGTCAGCGCCGCAGGCTTCGATGACGATGATGCGATGATCGAGCGCGCCGACCGGCAACGTTCGCCGTTCCGACTTCTCCTGGAGTATTTCGCGTTTCCACAGAAGTTCGACTTCGTCGACATCGATCTGGCGACACTGCTGCGCGGCAACGGCCCGCGCAATCGTGTCGACCTTCATATCCCTGTGCGCGGAATCCATCCGGACTCTTTCGCGGCCCGCGTCCTGCGCGAACTGGGACCGGCGAACTTTCGGCTTTCGTGCACGCCCGCTGTCAACCTGTTCCGGCTTCCGGCAGAGCCCGTTGTACTTAAGGACATGACGACGCCGGTCTATCCGCTCGCACCGCAAACATTGACGCTAGGGGAAACTTCTGTCTGGACTGTGGACGCCGTCCGGGTGAGCGTGAAGGGCGGAAGCAGCACGACGATTGCGCCGGTGCCGGCTTTCGAGTCCCTGAACCACCATGGCCGCACAGGTGCGCATGGCGCTCGCGGACCCTTTTTCTGGGTCGCCGAGCGCGACAGGCGCCTGGCAGAATTCGTTGCCGGACAGGACACGCTACTGTCGTTCGTCGGCATCGATGGTCGCCCTGTTGAGCCCGCTGGCTTCGAACAGATTCATGCTGATCTGCGATGCACAAACCGCAATCTGCCAGCGGCGATTGCTCCAGGTAACCCGGCGGGCGATTTTGTAAATGTGGTCGGGGCACGGGGAAGCCGTATCGTCATGCTGCGGCGACCAACAGTCAGTCAGCCCCGACCGGGAAAGCCGGGCCGCTACTGGAACCTCGTGAGCCTGCTCTCGCCCGGAACTTTCAGCCTGAACCAAGCGGGGCTGCCCGCGTTGAAAGAACTGCTATCGGGTCATGTTCCGAAGGATTCGCAGCCCGCGGCCAGGCATATCGACGCGATTGTCGGGCTTGCAGGCGAACCCGTAATGGAGTGGGTGATAGCGCCGCCGCAGTCGCAGCTCGAGCGTGGACTACGCATACGCCTGGTCGTCGACGATGTTGCACTCGCGGGTTACGCACTCAGCACGTTCACGCGAGTGCTAGAAAGCGTGTTCGTCCGGTATGCCCCCGCACACAGCTTTGTGCAGGTCGTACTCATTTCAGCGAACAACGGCGCGGAACTCACCCGTAGCCGATTGCTGCGCGGAACGACCCCGCTCATCTGAGGGCAGGATTTGATCGGTGAATCAACAGACATGATCGAACGGTTGTCGGACATGTCGCGCGAATGTAGGCGATGGGCAGTCTCAGTCGCCGGTACGAGACTGCCCGTCTGGTTCAAATCCACATTCGCACATGTCGCTCCGGACGAGTATCAGGAACTCGTGCAAGTCTGGAGTGAGGAGCCTGTGTTGCGGGATATGTCGGCGATGTTGTCAGCGCTGCAACCGGAGCATCTGGTGACGATTGCGTGTCCATATTGCGAGAACCGGAACATCACGCTGCTGAAGCCCACCCAGGCGTTCTATCACTGCGACGCCTGTGATTCAAATTTTTCCGGTCGAAAAACACGCCGTTTTATCGCCTTCAGCGTCAGAGCTATCCACGCATCTATGCAACGGAGCCGTTTTGCTGTGGGCCTCATGGACACCGTTTGAAGCACGGAGGATCTCGGGGGCCAGCGACTCGGGCCTGAGGCCGGCCGGAAAAAGTGGAAGCCATCATTCCGTAAAATTCAGGAATGGAGGCATACTTGAATCGAATCCCCAAAGCCGTCTACACGAAGGAATTTCGTGAAGAGGCAGTGAAGCTGGGGTAGCGGCGAGGTAAGCGTTTATGCGCTGCAGGGCATAAGTGCTTACCTTGTTCGCCCCCCAAGCTTGCAATGACCGAGGGTGTTGGTGTCTCGGAGGCTGCGCGACGGCTGTCGATATCAAGAAGACAGTAGCAAACTGGGCGCGTGCTGCGAAGGCCGGCAAGCTAGAGCGCGTGGGCCAGCATCAAAAGCCGCTCACTGAGATCGAGACCGAGCTCGCGCAAGTCAAGCGGGAACTGGCCGAAGTCAAGATGGAGCGCGATCTACTAAAAAATTCGCAACGTACTTTGCGAGGGAGTCGCGGTGAAGTACGGCGTGATCGAACAGATGCGACAGGACTATCCCGTGCCACCGATGTGCCGGCTGCTGGGCGTTTCCGTGAGCGGCTATTACGCTTGGCGCAAACGCTCGCCGTCGTTGCGGGCACAGCAGGAGGCGCGACTGGAGGCGGAGGTGCTCGCTGCGCATCAGCGCACGCGTGAAACCTTCGGGCCCGAACGCTTACAGAAACACCTCGGTGAGCATGGCGTGCAACTCGGCGTTCATCGCATAAAAAGGCTGCGTAAAAAGCTCGGGTTGCGTTGTAGGCAGAAACGCAAATTCAAGGCGACGACAATTCGAAGCACGACCTGCCAGTGGCACCGAACCTGCTGAACCAGGATTTCGCCGCAACCGCGCCAAATCAGGCCTGATGTGGTGATATCACGTATATCGCGACCGACGAAGGCTGGCTATATCTCGCCGGCTTGAAAGATCTGTTCAGCGGCGAACTGGTAGCCTACTCCATGAGCGAGCGCATGACGAAGAATCTGGTGATGCACGCACTGTTCCGTGTCGTTGCATCGCGCCGCCCGGCGCGGGGTCTGATCCATCACACGGATCGCGAGTCTCAATACTGCGCTCTGGCCTATCAGGCGCTCGTACGCCAGTTCGGCATGCAGGGCTCGATGAGTCGCCGTGGCAATTGCTACGATAACGCACCAATTGAGTCGTTCTGGGGCACGCTCAAAAGCGAGCTGGTCTGTCATCGACGCTTCGCCACACGCGAAGAGGCACGGCGAGCCATCAGCGAATACATTGTGAGCTAGGCGCTTAACGACGTACCGTTGTTGGAATCTGAGTTCGTCGCCATGCTCGATTCCGAGACTCGCTTTGCAACCTGCTGGCTGGATAGCGTGAATCACATAGGAACGGGTGCGACGTCTGGCTACACGTTGTAGCGCACGGAGAGTGCGACTACGAAGACACGAAGACGACAAAGACCACGGTAGATCGTTGTTGACCAATTAGTCGCCCCTGAACAATTCGCTTCTCGTGCGGCCGGCGTCACACCATCGCGTCGGCAGCAATGCTGCGGTTGAACAATGCAGCGAGAATGAAGACACAAAGAAAGCGCAGCTTCCTGAGGATCATCCGCAGATTATGGCCAGCGCCGCACAGCACCGCGTGCATCGCATCGCCGAGCGCGCCCTTCAGCCAGTTGCGATCGAGTTTTCCGTCTGTCTTCATGTGACCGATGGCTGGCTCGATTGCGCTGCGCCGTCTGATCATCGCGCGTAGCCCGCGTGTGATGCCCCGCCGCAA
>NZ_JAPMAL010000047.1:0-155368 GCF_026343935.1 Paraburkholderia sp. CNPSo 3076
GGTCTTCGCGATCTGCTGCGACTCGCCGCGGTTGCGGATCTGCACGCCCACGAAGATGTGCGCGCGCTCGGCGTCGTCGATGCGGTAGTTGAACTCGGTCACGCTGCGCGTGCCGACCAGCTCGCAGAAGCGCTTGAAGCTGCCGCGCTCCTCGGGGATCGTCACCGCGAACACCGCTTCGCGCGCCTCGCCCACCTCGGCGCGCTCGGCCACGAAGCGCATGCGGTCGAAGTTCATGTTCGCGCCCGAGGTGATCGCCACCAGCGTCTGGCCTTCGATGCCCTCGCGCTCCGCGTACAGCTTCGCGCCCGCCACGGCCAGTGCGCCGGCGGGTTCGAGCACGCTGCGCGTGTCCTGGAAGACGTCCTTGATCGCGGCGCAGAGGGCGTCGGTATCGACGGTGAGCACTTCGTCGAGGTAGTGCTGGCACAGGCGGAAGGTTTCCTCGCCCACGAGCTTCACGGCCGTGCCGTCCGAGAACAGGCCGACTTCGGCGAGTTCCACGCGCTTGCCCGCCTGGATTGACTGCGCCATCGCGCAGGAATCATCGGTCTGCACGCCGATCACCTTGATCTCGGGGCGCACGGCCTTTACGTACGCCGCGACACCCGCAGCCAGCCCGCCGCCGCCGATCGGCACGAAGATCGCGTGAATCGGGGCCTGATGCTGGCTCAGCACTTCCATCGCGACGGTGCCCTGGCCGGCGATCACGTAGGGATCGTCGAACGGGTGCACGAAGGTCAGGCCGCGTTCTTCCTGCAGGCGCACGGCGTGGGCGTAGGCGTCGCTGTACGACTCGCCGGCCTGCACGACCTCGACGGTCGCGCCGCCGTGGGCGCGCACCGCATCGACCTTCACCTGCGGCGTGGTAACCGGCACGCAGATCACGGCCTTCACGCCGAGCTTCGCCGCCGAAAGCGCCACGCCCTGCGCGTGATTGCCCGCCGAGGCGGTGATCACGCCGCGCTCGAGCTGCGCGGGCGTGAGATGCGCCATCTTGTTGTACGCGCCGCGCAGCTTGAAGGAGAACACCGGCTGGTTGTCCTCGCGCTTGAGGAACACGGCGTTGCGCAGGCGCGCCGAGAGATTCGGGGCGCGCTCGAGTTCGGTCTCGCGGGCGACATCGTAGACGCGGGCGGTGAGGATTTTCTTCAGGTAATCGTCGTGGGAGGCCATGCGAGGGCGCGCCGGGCGCGGGTTTAGGGCGGGAAAGCGTAAATGATAGCGCCAACGGCTCCCGCGCTGGCGGCGCGGGCAGGCGGCTGGCGCTCGATGCGGCAGCGCTATTCACCGACCGGCCGGAAGGCAAATCATCGTCAAAGCGCGCGCAATCCGGCGCGAATCACCCGTCTACGCAAGTGAATCTTGTGTGTTCACCAAGTTCCTACGCCGCGTCAGCGCGGGTGCGGATCATGCGGTAAAATCCTTTTTCGAAACAAGGATCGGATGATGCACTGGCAACCTCGGAGAGCCCATTTGATGCCCGCACGGCGCGTGACCCGCCCGGCGGCGCAGCGGCACGCCCGCCACGCACGATCGTGTCGCTAAATCCGAGCGCCGGGGAACCATCGGCGTGAGCGTTGCCGCCATGTGCCTCCCCACCCCTTTCGTCCGCAGCCTGCCACAGGCGGACACGATTTCAGAATAGCGCCCCACGCGCCCCGTCAGTATCCGTCGCAGCGGCCGCGAGCCGTGCGCGGGACTGGCCCAAAGAGTCGTCCAACCATGAACGCACCTCAAGTTTTCGATCCTCACGGCGCCCCCGCCGCCGTGGCCGCCGACATCGAACCGCGCCTGCGCGAGATTCCCTATAACTACACGTCCTTTTCGGACCGCGAAATCGTCATCCGCCTGCTTGGCGAAGAGGCTTGGAACGCGCTCGCCGTGCTGCGCGCGGAGCGCCGCACCGGCCGCTCGGCGCGCATGCTCTACGAGGTGCTGGGCGACATCTGGGTCGTGCGCCGCAATCCGTATCTGCAGGACGATTTGCTCGACAATCCGAAACGCCGCGCGCTCCTGATCGAGGCGTTGAACCACCGCCTCGGTGAAATCGAGAAGCGCCGCCGCGCCGACCTGCAGGAGCATGCAGACAAGGAAGGCGTGGACCGTGCCGCGCGCGTGGAAAAACTGGTCAGCGCCACGCGCCGCGCCATCGACGCCTTCGCGGGCGAGTTCGAGAAGGTGGCCGACCTGCGCCGCCGCTCGACGAAGGTGCTCGGCAAGCGCACGGCCAAGGACAACATCCGTTTCGACGGCCTCGCGCGCGTCTCGCACGTGACCGACGCGACCGACTGGCGCGTTGAATATCCGTTTGTCGTCCTCACGCCCGATACCGAAGCCGAAATCGCCGGCCTCATCAAGGCCTGTTTCGAACTGGGGCTCACCGTGATTCCGCGCGGAGGCGGCACGGGCTACACGGGTGGTGCGGTGCCGCTCACCCCGTTCTCGGCCGTCATCAACACCGAAAAGCTTGAGCAGCTTGGTCCCGTCGAAATGACCGAGCTGCCGGGCGTGAACCGCAAGGTGGCGACGATTTTCTCGGGCGCGGGCGTGGTTACGCGCCGCGTGACCGAGGCCGCCGACGCCGCGGGCTTCGTCTTCGCAGTCGATCCGACTTCGCTCGATGCGTCGTGCATCGGCGGCAACGTTGCGATGAATGCAGGCGGCAAGAAGGCGGTGCTGTGGGGCACGGCGCTCGACAATCTCGCCTGGTGGCGCATGGTCGACCCGCAGGGCAACTGGCTGGAAGTCACGCGCCTCGACCACAACATGGGCAAGATCCACGACATTCCCGTGGCGCGCTTTGAGTTGAAGTGGTTCGACGGCGAATACGCGCCGGGCGAAAAGCTGCTGCGCTCCGAATCGCTCGATATCGAAGGCAAGCGCTTCCGCAAGGAAGGTCTCGGCAAGGACGTCACCGACAAGTTCCTCGCCGGCCTGCCGGGCGTGCAGAAGGAAGGCTGCGACGGGCTCATCACGTCCGCGCGCTGGGTGCTGCACAAGATGCCCGCGCATACGCGCACGGTGTGTCTGGAGTTCTTCGGCCAGGCGCGCGAGGCGATTCCGAGCATCGTCGAGATCAAGGACTACCTGTTCGAAACGTCGAAACAGGGCGGCGCGATTCTCGCGGGCCTCGAGCATCTCGACGAGCGTTATCTGCGCGCCGTGGGCTACGCGACCAAGAGCAAGCGCAACGCGTTTCCGAAGATGGTGCTGATCGGCGATATCGTCGGTGACGACGCCGATGCCGTGGCTACCGCGACTTCGGAAGTCATCCGCATGGCGAACGGCAAGAGCGGTGAAGGTTTTGTCGCGGTGTCCGCCGAGGCGCGCAAGCGCTTCTGGCTCGACCGCAGCCGCACGGCCGCGATCGCAAAGCACACCAACGCGTTCAAGATCAACGAAGACGTCGTGATCCCGCTCGACCGCATGGGCGAGTACACGGACGGCATCGAGCGCATCAACATCGAGCTGTCGCTCAAGAACAAGCTGCAACTGGTCGACGCGCTCGAAGCGTTCTTCAAGGCGGGCAAGCTGCCGCTCGGCAAGACGGACGACGCGAACGAGATTCCGTCCGCGGAACTCCTCGAAGACCGCGTGCAGCAAGCGCTCGACCTGCTCAAGCGCGTGCGCGAGCGCTGGACCTTCGTGGGCGAGAAGCTCGATCTGTCGCTGCGCGAGGCGCAGCACTATCTCGTGCAACTGGGCTACGAGGCGCTGGCGGAAAAGTTCGCCGACCGCGTGGATGCGCAGCCGGACGCGAACGTCTTCCACGTGACCCAGGACCGCACGGTACGAATCTCGTGGAAGCAGGAGATCCGCGCGGAACTGCGCAAGATCTTCAACGGCGGCGAATTCAAGCCGATCCTCGACGAGGCCCAGGCGATACACAAGAAGGTGCTGCGCGGCCGTGTGTTCGTGGCGCTGCACATGCACGCCGGCGACGGCAACGTGCACACGAACCTGCCGGTCAACTCCGACAACTACGAGATGCTGCAGGACGCGCATGTCGCGGTGGCGCGCATCATGAAGCTCGCGCGTTCGCTCGACGGCGTGATCTCGGGCGAGCACGGCATCGGCATCACGAAGCTCGAATTCCTCACGGACGACGAGATCGCCGAGTTCCGCGCCTACAAGCAGCGCGTCGATCCGCAAGGCCGCTTCAACGCGGGCAAGCTGCTCGAAGGCGCCGACCTGCGCAACGCCTACACGCCGTCGTTCGGCCTGATGGGCTACGAGTCGCTCATCATGCAGCAGTCCGACATTGGCGCAATCGCCGATTCGGTGAAGGACTGCCTGCGCTGCGGCAAGTGCAAGCCGGTGTGCGCGACCCACGTGCCGCGCGCGAACCTGCTCTACAGCCCGCGCAACAAGATTCTCGCGACCTCCTTGCTGGTCGAGGCGTTCCTGTACGAAGAGCAGACGCGCCGCGGCGTGTCGATCAAGCACTGGGACGAGTTCAACGACGTGGCCGACCACTGCACGGTCTGCCACAAGTGCGTGACGCCGTGCCCGGTCAAGATCGACTTCGGCGACGTGACCATGAACATGCGCAATCTGCTGCGCAAGATGGGCAAGAAGAAGTTCAACGCAGGTAACGCGGCGGGCATGTTCTTCCTGAACGCCACGAACCCGCAGACCATCAATCTCGCGCGTACCGCGATGATGGGCGTGGGCTACAAGGCGCAGCGCCTTGGCAACGACTTGCTCAAGAAGGTCGTGAAGAAGCAGACGGCGCATCCGCCCGCATCCACGGGCAAGCCGGCCGTGGTCGAGCAGGTGATCCACTTCGTCAACAAGAAGATGCCGGGCAACCTGCCGAAGAAGACAGCGCGCGCGTTGCTCGACATCGAAGACAACAAGATCGTGCCGATCATCCGCAACCCGAAGACGACGAACGTCGATTCGGAAGCGGTGTTCTACTTCCCCGGCTGCGGCTCGGAGCGTCTGTTCTCGCAGGTGGGTCTCGCCACCCAGGCCATGCTCTGGGAAGCGGGCGTGCAGACGGTGCTGCCGCCGGGCTACCTGTGCTGCGGCTATCCGCAGCGCGGCTCGGGCCAGTACGACAAGGCCGAGAAGATCGTCACCGATAACCGCGTACTGTTCCATCGCGTCGCGAACACGCTCAACTACCTCGACATCAAGACCGTCGTGGTGTCGTGCGGGACGTGCTATGACCAGCTCGCGGGTTATGAATTCGACAAGATTTTCCCTGGATGCCGCATCATCGACATCCACGAGTTCCTGCTGGAGAAGGGCATCAAGCTCGACGGCGTGACGGGCACGCGCTACATGTACCACGACCCGTGCCACACGCCGATCAAGACGATCGATCCGGTCAAGCTCGTCAACGAGCTGATGGGCTCTGAACACGACGGCTACAAGATCGAGAAGAACGATCGCTGCTGCGGCGAATCGGGCACGCTGGCCGTGACGCGCCCGGACATTTCGACGCAGGTGCGTTTCCGCAAGGAAGAGGAAATCCGCAAGGGCGCGGCGAAGCTGCGCGGCATTCCGATCGTCGGCAACGGCGCGAACGGGGTGCAGCCAGCGACGCAGCAGGAAGCGGGCGGGCAGGGTACGACGCAGGACGTCAAGATTCTGACGAGCTGCCCGTCGTGCCTCCAGGGTCTGTCGCGGTACAACGAAGACGCCAACATCGAAGCCGACTACATCGTGGTGGAAATCGCCCGACACCTGCTTGGCGAAAACTGGATGGCGGACTACGTTCAGAACGCGAACAATGGCGGAATCGAGCGCGTGCTGGTCTAATGGCAGCGCTCAATTTTCGGTGAACGGGTTCGAGGACGACGATGACATGCGTATTCTGCAGTGAGGAAGGCGGCGATGTGCTGTGGCAGGACGAGCGCATGCGTGTCGTGCTCGCGACTGCCGAGGCCGACTATCCCGGCTTTTGCCGGGTCATCTGGAATGCGCACGTCGCCGAATTCTCGGACCTGGGCGCGGCCGACCGGGAACATCTGATGCGCGCGGTCTACGCCGTCGAGCGTGCGCTGCGCCGTGTCATGCAGCCTTCGAAGGTGAATCTGGCGAGCCTCGGCAACCAGGTGCCGCACGTGCACTGGCACGTCATTCCGCGCTTCACGAACGACGCCCATTTCCCGCTGCCCGTCTGGGCGCCGCGCCAGCGCACGGTGTCCGAGGCGATGCTGGGCCAACGCCGCGCGCAAGCCACGCTGCTGCGTGACGCGGTGCGACAGGAAATGGAGCAGGCTTAAGGTCTGAGCGGGCGGGGCGGTGAGCGTCCAATGCGCGTCCGTCGCGCGTCCAACAGCGGGAACGATCATGAGTGGACTGAAATCCGATACGCCGGTGCCAACCGGCGTCGTGGTGCACGCCGTCTCGCGCGTGCTGGAACTCCAGTATGCGAACGGGGAGAGCTACCGCGTGCCCTTCGAGCTGATGCGCGTGTATTCGCCCTCGGCGGAGGTGCGCGGGCACGGCCCCGGCCAGGAAACGCTGCAGACCGGCAAGCGCGAGGTGACGATTACGGCGCTCGAAGGGGTCGGCAACTACGCGCTGCAGCCCACGTTCTCCGATGGCCACAATACCGGCATCTACTCGTGGGACCAGCTCTACGAGCTCGCCACGCGCCAGGACGAACTCTGGGCGGAATATTTCGCCAGCCTGAAGGCGGCGGGCGTCGAGCGCGACGCTCCCATGGCGGCGCCCCCTGCCGCGCATGGCCACTGCCACTGACGCTTCCTGTTACGATCCAGCCCCGCCGCTTCTCTGAAGCGGCGCAGCACACCAATAGAACACCCTTCCGCGAAAGGACGAGCGCGATGAGCAAAACCCACTTCGGCTATCAGACAGTCGACGAACAGGACAAGGCGAAGAAGGTGGCCGGCGTGTTTCACTCGGTCGCCTCGAACTACGACCTGATGAACGATCTGATGTCGGGCGGGCTGCACCGCGCGTGGAAGGCGTTCACGATTGCGCAAGCGAACATCCGGCCCGGCGCGAAGGTGCTCGACATCGCGGGCGGCACCGGCGACCTTTCCATGGCGTTCGCGAAGAAAGCGGGCCCGACGGGCGAGGTCTGGCACACCGACATCAACGAGTCGATGCTGCGCGTGGGGCGCGACCGCCTCATCGACAATGGCGTGATCACGCCGGCGCTGCTTTGCGACGCCGAGAAAATTCCCTTTCCGGACAACTACTTCGACGTGGTGACCGTGGCTTTCGGGCTGCGCAACATGACGCACAAGGACGCCGCGCTCGCCGAGATGCGCCGCGTGCTCAAGCCGGGCGGCCGCGTGCTCGTGCTCGAATTCTCGAAGGTCTGGGAGCCGCTCAAGAAGGCGTATGACGTGTATTCGTTCAAGGTCCTGCCGTGGCTTGGCCGGCGCTTTGCACAGGACGCGGACAGCTACCAGTACCTCGCGGAATCGATCCGCATGCATCCGGACCAGGAAACGCTCAAGACGATGATGGAACAAGTCGGCCTCGAAGCTGTCAAATATTACAATTTGTCAGCTGGCGTGGTAGCCTTGCACGTCGGCACAAAGTATTAGTGTTCCCAACTTACTGTCTTTAAAGGAATTTCCACCATGTCTGAGCCCCGAATCGATGCTTCCAAAAAGCTTTCATCGTCATGGGCCAGACGAATCGGCGTCCTGGCTCTCGCCGGCGTGATGATTGCCGGCAGCCTCGCGTCGTTCGATGCGGAGGCTCGCCGTATGGGTGGCGGCCGCAGTTTCGGCAAGCAGTCGTCGGTGGCCTCGCAGCGCAGCACCACGCCGCCGCCTGCCCAGCCCAGCCCCACGAATCCCGCGCAGCAGGCCGGGGCCCAGCGCGCTCCCGGCACGCCGGCTCCCACGCCTGCGCCCGCACCGGCGCGCAATCGCTGGCTTGGGCCGATCGCGGGCCTCGCGGCCGGTCTCGGCATCGCCGCGCTGCTTTCGCACTTCGGTCTTGGCGAGGCGTTTGCCGGCATGATGGCCAACATGATCGTGATCGCGATCATCGCCTTTATCGCCGTCTGGCTGATCCGCAAGTTCATGAGCCGCCGCCGTGCCGCGGAACCCGCGTACCAGGGCGGGTACTCGTCGAGTAGCGTGAACCCGTCGTCGGGCGGGTTTCAGCCGCAGGAGCCGCGCTACACCGCGCCGCCCACGGGGCAGTACCTCGCGCCCGAAGCCAATCCGGTGAGCACGCCGCAAGTCGATACGCCGGCAGCTGCGTCGATCCCGGCCGGCTTCGACACGGAAGCCTTCGTGCGGAATGCGAAGGTCTACTTCGTGCGTCTGCAGGCCGCGTGGGACGCGGGCAACATGGACGACATCCGCGAATTCACGACGCCCGAGATGTTCGCCGAAATCCGCGTCGATCTCGCGGGGCGCGGCGCGCAGTCCAACCAGACCGACGTCGTGCAGCTCAACGCGGACCTGCTCGGCGTGGAAGAGCGCGGCAGCGAGTACCTTGCGAGCGTGCGCTTCTCCGGCCTGATTCGCGAAGCCATGGGCGAGCCGGCCGCACCGTTCGTCGAGGTGTGGAATCTCTCGAAATCGCGTACGTCGGGCGAAGGCTGGCTGCTCGCGGGCATCCAGCAGGTCGAATCTCACTGAGCCAGCACTGGGGCCGCGCGTCTCGTGATTTGATTCAGATCACGGAGTGTGGCGCCTTCGAGCGGCCGCGCGGCATTGGACAGGGCAGGACGGCGGCGCGATCCTGTGGCTCGAACGTTACAATAGGAACCCGCCCGGGCTTGTGCCCGAGCGGGTTTTCTTATTCCATGCCGATGACTCTTGCCGCCAAGCCCTTCGCCGCTGCCGTCAATCACCTGCTCGCCCGCGAAACGTGGGCCCGTGAGCGTCTCGCCCCCTATGCCGGCAAGACGGCCCGCCTCACGTGCCCGCCCGTCGTGCTCACGCTGCTCGTGCAGCCGGACGGCTATCTGGGTGCGGTCGAGGACCACGATGCAGGCGATGTCGATGTGACGCTGTCGCTGCCCGCAGGCGCGCTCTCGTCGTTCGTGCAGGGCGGCCAGGCGGCCGTGATGAAACACGTGAAGATCGAGGGCGATGCCGAGTTTGCCCAGGTCATCGGCAAGCTCGCCGAGCATCTGCGCTGGGAGCCCGAAGAGGACCTCGCGAAGCTGATTGGCGACGCGCCGGCTTCACGCATCGCCACGCTCGCGCGCGCCGCGGGCGAGCAGGCCCTGCGCACCGGGCGCAACGTGTTCGGCTCGGTCACGGAATATCTGCTCGACGAAAATCCGCAGCTCGTGCGGCGCGGCGAACTCGACGGCTTCAATGAAGAACTGTCGCGCGCACGCGATGCGCTGGCACGCGTGGAAAAGCGCATCGAGCGGCTCGAACAAAAATCACTGGCCAGCGGCGGGAGCCAAAGCGCTGCGCCGCGCGGCTCGCGCTAGTCAACAGGCCCCCCAGACATGCGTTTTCTGCGTTTCCTCAAGATTTTCTTCACCGTCATCCGCTTCGGCCTGGACGAGATGATGTTGAGCCGGATCAACGACCGGCGTGTGGCGCTGCTCCTGCGCATCACCACGATCGGCCGTCGCTTCGACGACCCGCCCGGCTTGCGTCTGCGTCTCGCGCTGGAAAGTCTCGGCCCGATCTTCGTGAAATTCGGCCAGGTGCTGTCTACGCGCCGCGACCTGCTGCCGCCCGATATCGCCAACGAACTTGCGAAGCTGCAGGACCAGGTGCCCCCGTTCGATTCGAACGTGGCGATCGGCCTGATCGAGAAGTCGCTGGGCGCGCCGGTCGACACGATCTTCGACGATTTCGAACGCGTGCCGGTGGCGAGCGCGTCGATTGCCCAGGTGCACTTCGCCAAAGTGAAGTCGGGCCAGCACGCGGGCAAGCCGGTGGCGGTGAAGGTGCTGCGCCCGAACATGCGTCCGGTGATCGATTCCGACCTCGCGCTGCTGCGCGACATCGCCGTATGGGCCGAGCGCCTGTGGGCCGACGGCAAGCGCCTGAAGCCGCGCGAAGTGGTGGCCGAATTCGACAAGTACCTGCACGACGAGCTCGACCTCATGCGCGAGGCCGCCAACGGCAGCCAGTTGCGCCGCAATTTCGCGGGCCTCGACTTGCTGCTCGTGCCGGAAATGTACTGGGAATTCAGCACGGCCAACGTGCTCGTGATGGAGCGCATGGTCGGCGTGCCGATCAGCCAGGTGGACAAGCTGCGGGCGGCGGGCGTGGACATTCCGAAGCTCGCGCGGGAGGGCGTGGAGATCTTCTTCACGCAGGTGTTCCGCGACGGCTTCTTTCACGCCGACATGCACCCCGGCAACATACAGGTGAGTCTCGATCCCGCGCATTTCGGCCGCTATATCGCGCTCGATTTCGGCATCGTCGGCGCGCTGTCGGACTTCGACAAGAACTACCTCGCGCAGAACTTTCTCGCGTTCTTCAAGCGCGACTATCACCGCGTGGCGACGCTGCATATCGAATCGGGCTGGGTGCCGCCCCATACGCGCGTGGAAGAGCTAGAAAGCGCGATTCGCGCCGTGTGCGAACCGTATTTCGACCGGGCGTTGAAGGACATCTCGCTTGGCCAGGTGCTGCTGCGCCTCTTCCAGACCTCGCGGCGCTTCAACGTGGAAATCCAGCCGCAGCTCGTGCTGCTGCAAAAGACCATGCTCAACGTCGAGGGCCTCGGGCGCTCGCTCGATCCGGAGCTCGATCTCTGGAAAACGGCGAAGCCTTATCTCGAGCGCTGGATGACCGAGCAGATCGGTCTGCGCGGCTGGTACGAGCGCTTCAAGATCGAAGCGCCGCAATGGAGCAAGACGCTGCCACAATTGCCGCGCCTCGTGCACCAGGCGCTGCTGCACCGCCAGGAGCCGGGCGGTTTCGCGAACGACGAGACGATCCGCGCGATGCTCGCCGAGCAACGCCGCACGAACCGCCTGCTGCAGGGCCTGCTCGTGTTCGGCGTGGCCGTGGGCGTGGGCATGGTGGCCGCGCGCGTGTGGCTCGCGTTTGCCTACGGCGGCTGACGGACCACGAGAACAAGGAGTGAGACGATGAGCGACCCGACCCTGCCGCCGCAACCGGGCGAAGTGCCCGAGTTCGAAACCCGCGACCCGGCGTCGCCCTCGTTCTGGGACGAGCGCTTCGCGCGCGGCTTCACGCCATGGGATCAGGCGGGCGTGCAGCGCCAGTTCGAAGCTTTCGCCACGGCGCACCCTGAGGCCGCCGTGCTGATTCCGGGCTGTGGCAACGCCTGGGAGGCACGCTGGCTCGCCGAGCACGGCCGCACGGTGCGCGCCATCGACTTCGCGCCAGCCGCGGTCGCGAGCGCGCGTACGGCGCTGGGGCAGTACGCCGGCGTTGTCGAAGAGGCGGACTTCTACGCCTACACGCCGCCGTTCACGCCGGCCTGGGTGTTCGAGCGCGCGTTCCTGTGCGCGTTGCCCAAAGCGCAGCGCGCGAGCTACGCCACCCGCATGGCCCAGCTGTTGCAGCCCGGCGCGTTGCTCGCGGGCTACTTCTTCATCGGCGAGACGCCCAAAGGGCCGCCGTTCGCCATCGCGCGCGACGAACTCGACGCCTTGCTCACGCCGTACTTCTCGTTGGCCGACGATCAGCCCGTGGCCGACTCGCTGCCCGTGTTCGTCGGGCGCGAGCGCTGGCTCGTGTGGCGCCGCAACGACGTCGCGCCGTCGCCCGTTTGAGCTGTCTTTAGGCAGGCACGCCATGGGCTCGCCGCCTTGCATGGCCGCGCGCGCTCTTGATGTGCGCGCAACCTGCCCTCATCTGACTTGAGGCGGCCGCAACCCTCCGACCCTCTGCGCTGGATACCCAACCCCGGTAAATGCCAGGGGCGATCCTGGTTTGCGGCTATAATTCAAGGCTTTGCAAGCAATTATCAGATTTTCATCAGGATAGAGATCATGCCGATCTACGCTTATCGCTGCGAGTCGTGCGGCTTCGACAAGGACGTGCTCCAAAAGATGAGCGATGCGCCCCTGACGCAGTGCCCGAGCTGCGGCGCGGACGCATTTCGCAAGCAGGTCACCGCAGCGGGCTTCCAGCTGAAGGGTTCGGGCTGGTACGTCACCGATTTCCGCGGCGGCAACGGCGGCAAGAGCGGCGCGGCGACCGGCGCGAAGGAGGCTGGCGAAAACGCGCCGTCGCCGGAGGCCAGCAAGCCGGCCGGCGAGGGCGCCGCGAGCGCTTCCAGCGATTCGAGCCCAGCCGCGGCCGCCGCGAGCAGCCCAGCGAGCACGCCCAGCCCGGCAGCCTCGACCTGAAAAACCTGCGGCGCGATTCCTGCATTCCCGGGGACACGCGCCGCGCCGTAGCCGTGCCGGCAGCCCGTTTGCTGCGCGCGGCCCGCATGGCGGTGTACATGACGATCAAGAAAGCGACGTTCAAATCGGTATTCCTGACCGGCCTGCTGGTGCTGGTGCCGCTGGCCATCACGCTGTGGGTGCTGAACCTCGTCATCGGCACGATGGATCAGACGCTGCTGCTGCTGCCCGAATCGTGGCGGCCGGAGCGCATGTTCGGTGTGCGCCTGCCGGGACTCGGCGCGGTGCTTACGCTTGCGTTCATCTTCGGGGTCGGTCTGCTCACGCACAACTTCATCGGCCAGAAGCTGGTGGAGTGGTGGAACGCGCTGGTGCGCCGCATTCCGATCATCGGACCGCTGTACGGCAGCATCCAGCAGGTTTCCGATACACTGCTTTCGAGCAACGGCAATGCATTTCGCAAAGCGCTCCTGATCGAGTACCCGCGCAAGGGTTCGTGGACGATCGCGTTTCTCACCGGCATTCCCGGCGGCGACGTGGTCAACCACCTGCAGGAAGATCACGTGAGCGTGTATGTCCCGACTACGCCGAATCCGACGTCGGGCTTTTTCCTGATGGTGCCAAAGAGCGAGGTGGTCGAGCTGGACATGACCGTCGACGCCGCGCTCAAGTATATTGTTTCGATGGGCGTGGTCGCGCCGGCAACCTCACCACGCCGCCCCATCGATCCTCCGCTTTAATACCGGACGACGCGCTGCTGCGCGCCGCTCCCGTTCATTCATGCATAACGAAAGACGAACATCATGTCGATGAGATCTGAATACTGCGGTCTGGTGACCGAACAGCTGCTGGGCCAAACTGTTTCGCTGTGTGGATGGGTGCAGCGCCGCCGCGACCATGGCGGCGTCATCTTCATCGACCTGCGCGACCGCGAGGGCCTCGTTCAGGTCGTCTGCGATCCGGACCGCGCGGAAATGTTCAAGATCGCCGAAGGCGTGCGCAACGAGTTCTGCGTGCAGGTAAAGGGTCTCGTTCGCAATCGTCCGGAAGGCACGGTCAACGCGAACCTCACGAGCGGCAAGATCGAAGTGCTGTGCCACGAAATCGTGGTGCTCAACGCGTCGGTCACGCCGCCGTTCCAGCTCGACGACGACAACCTCTCGGAAACCACGCGCCTCACGCATCGTGTGCTCGACCTGCGCCGTCCGCAGATGCAGCACAACCTGCGTCTGCGCTACCGCGTGACGATGGCCGTGCGCAAGTATCTCGACGCGCTCGGCTTCATCGACATCGAAACGCCGATGCTCACGAAGAGCACGCCGGAAGGCGCGCGCGACTACCTCGTGCCGTCGCGCGTGAACGCGGGCCAGTTCTTCGCGCTGCCGCAGTCGCCGCAGCTCTTCAAGCAGCTCCTGATGGTGGCGAACTTCGATCGCTACTACCAGATCGTCAAGTGCTTCCGCGACGAAGACCTGCGCGCCGATCGTCAGCCCGAATTCACGCAGATCGACTGCGAAACGTCGTTCCTCGGCGAGCAGGAAATCCGTGACCTGTTCGAAGATATGGCGCGTCACGTGTTCAAGGAAACGATCGACGTCGAGCTCGACGCGAAATTCCCGATCATGCCGTACTCGGAAGCCATGAGCCGCTTCGGTTCGGACAAGCCGGACCTGCGCGTGAAGCTCGAATTCACCGAGTTGACCGACGCCATGAAGGACGTCGACTTCAAGGTGTTCAGCGCACCGGCCAACACGAAGGACGGCCGCGTCGCGGCGCTGCGCGTGCCGAAGGGTGGCGAGCTGTCGCGCGGCGACATCGACGGCTACACGGAATTCGTGCGCATTTACGGCGCGAAGGGTCTCGCGTGGATCAAGGTCAACGAAGCCGCGAAAGGCCGTGACGGTCTGCAAAGCCCGATCGTCAAGAACCTGCACGACGCCGCGATTGCCGCGATCCTCGAGCGTACCGGCGCGCAAGACGGCGACATCATCTTCTTCGCGGCAGATCGCGCGAAGGTCGTGAACGACAGCCTCGGTGCACTGCGCCTGAAGATCGGCCACTCGGAGTTCGGCAAGGCCAACAGCCTCGTCGAGAAGGGCTGGAAGCCGCTGTGGGTGGTCGACTTCCCGATGTTCGAGTACGACGAGGAAGAAAACCGCTACGTGGCCGCGCACCACCCGTTCACGAGCCCGAAGGACGAGCACCTGGAATACCTCGAAACGGATCCGGGCCGCTGCCTCGCCAAGGCTTACGACATGGTGCTGAACGGCTGGGAGATCGGCGGCGGCTCGGTGCGTATCTATCAGGAAGACGTGCAGAGCAAGGTGTTCCGCGCGCTCAAGATCAATGCGGAAGAAGCGCGCGCGAAGTTCGGCTTCCTGCTCGACGCGCTGCAATACGGCGCGCCGCCCCATGGCGGTATTGCGTTCGGTCTGGACCGCATCGTCACGATGATGGCCGGCGCCGATTCGATTCGCGACGTGATCGCGTTCCCGAAGACGCAACGCGCGCAGGACCTGCTTACGCAGGCCCCGAGCCCGGTGGACGAGCGCCAGCTGCGCGAACTGCACATCCGTCTGCGTCAACCCGAGCAGAAGACGGCGCAGTAAGCCGCACTCCCTGGCTGCGAAGGCCCGTCAGGGCTTTTGCATCGCAACAACAAAAAAGGCGCATCGTGCGCCTTTTTTGCTTTTTGCGTTAAATTACCTTTAGACGCGCCGCAAGCGCGCAGCGCGCGTTCCTCCCCACGCTCCAACACCATGCAGAAGCCGCCGAAGATTCCGGAATCCGTACTCGTCGTCATCCATACGCCGCAACTGGAGGTCCTGATCATCGAACGCGCCGACCGCCCGGGTTTCTGGCAGTCGGTCACCGGCTCGAAAGATCGCCCGGGCGAGCCGTTCGCCGAAACCGCCGTGCGCGAGGTGGGCGAGGAGACGGGTATTGCTGTCGGCGCGGTGGGCGTTCCGCAGGCGGCGCTGCTCGACTGGCACCACGAGATCGAGTACGAAATCTATCCTGTGTGGCGCCATCGCTATGCGCCCGGCGTCACGCGCAACACCGAGCACTGGTTCAGCCTGGAAGTGCCCACGGGCACAGTCGTCACGCTCGCGCCGCGCGAGCATACGGCTTATGTATGGCTGCCCTACGAGCAGGCGGCGGCGAAGTGCTTCTCGTGGTCGAACCGCGAGGCCATTCTGCAACTGCCCATGCGGCTACGCGAAGGGCGCGAAGGATGTGAGGGACGCGGGTGAGCGCAACATGAGCGAAACCAGTACCGATCCCGGCATTGAATCGCAGCGCATGGTGAGGCTGCGCGAGGCGCTGCTTGGCCGGCGCTATCGTTCGCGCTATCGCTTCACGAGCGGCAACGACGTGCGCCTGTTCGGCTCGAGCGCCGGTCTGTTTGGCGCGATGATCGAACGCATCGACGCCGCCGTGCGCGATGTCGCGCTCGAAACCTATATCTTCTGCGACGACGACATCGGCCGTGCGCTCTCCGACGCGCTCATGCGCGCGGCGGCGCGCGGCGTGCGCGTGCGCGTGATCACCGACGGCATCGGCTCGCCGCGCATTGCGCTGTTCGAGACCTGGCCGGGCGCGGGGGTGGAGCACCGCGTCTACAACCCGCACATCTTCGGGCGCTTTGGCTTTTCGCGCACGCACCGCAAGCTCGCCGTGATCGACGACCAGTTCGCCTTTTGTGGCGGCATCAACGTGATCGACGATTTCGAGCAGGACGGCCACCGGCTGCCGTATGCACGCTGGGATTTCGCCGTCGAGCTGTATGGCCCCGTGGTCGTGGACGTGCGCCTCGCGATCGAGCAGCAGTGGCGGCGTATCCGGCTCGGCTACCGGCCGCCGCTGCCCCAGCAACTGTCGCCCGGCGTGCCCGCGAGCGCGGGCTTCATGTCGCCGCATCCCACCGGGCACACGGTGGGGCGCCCCACGCAGATCGTCGACGACGCGCTTCGCGCGCTTGCGCCCACCGTGCGCTCGTCGCGCGCGAAACGCTTTTTCACGCGTCTGCGCGAGCGCCTGCGCGCGAGCGTGCGCGATCCGCGCGCGGCGCAGGTGCCCTGCGTGGCGTTCGTCGCGCGCGACAACGTGGTGAACCGGCGCGCCATCGAAAAGGCTTATCTCGACGCCATCGGCGAGGCGCGCAAGGAGGTGCTGCTCGCCAATCCGTACTTCATGCCGGGCCGGCGGCTGCGACGCGCGCTCGTGAGCGCCGCGGAGCGCGGGGTGGCGGTCAAGCTTCTGGTCGGACGAAAGGAATTCAAGGTGCTCGACTACGGAGTGCCGTTCCTCTATCACCAGCTCTTGAGCGCGGGCGTGCAGATTGCTGAGTACGAGAAAACGATGCTCCACGGCAAGGTGGCCGTCGTCGATTCGAGCTGGGGCACTGTGGGTTCCTCGAACCTCGATGCGCTCAGCCTCGTGCTCAACAACGAGGCCAACGTGCTGCTCGTGCAGCATCCACAGATCGAACAGCTGCGCGGCGAGATCCTCGCGGCTTTCGGCGACGCCGCGCAGATCGACCGCGCGCGTTACGAGGCGCGGCCGTGGCACGTGCGCGCCGTGAACTGGTTCGCCTGGGCGTTCTATCGCGCGCTCATGAAGCTGATCACCGTGGGCGGCTACGACTAGAAACAGAACGCTGCCATACGAATCAGCGCACGTGCAATCGAGAGAATGTCGGCTTGCGCGCGGCGCCCGAACCCCGAAAATTAGAGTACCGGTTAGAAACCGGTTTCTAATAAAGTCCTTGTTTCGCGGACGGCTGTCCTCAACAATAGTACGGCCGTTCGATTTAATTCGAGCCCAGATGTAAGCAGTTAATGAGCAGTTGACAGCGACATCGCGGCCACATCGTTACGGTAAAGAAAGCTATGCGAAAAGGCGAACAGACACGAGCCGCCATTCTGGACGCAGCACTCGACCTGGCAGGTCGCGATGGCCTTGAAGGCCTGACCATCGGCCTGCTCGCCGAGCGCATGCAGATGAGCAAGAGTGGCGTCTTCGCTCACTTCGGGTCTCGGGAAGACCTGCAGGTCGAGGTGGTGCGCGAGTACCACCGTCGATTCGAGGAAGAAGTCTTCTTTCCGAGTTTGCGCGAGCCACGCGGTTTGCCGCGTCTGCGTGCGATGCTGTCGCGATGGTTCGAGAAGCGCATTCACGAAGTCACGACCGGCTGCATCTACATCAGCGGCGCCGTCGAGTACGACGACCGCGCCGACAGCCAGGTGCGCGAGACCTTGGTCGCGAGCGTGTCGATGTGGCGTGCTGCGCTCCTGAGGGCCATTTCGCAGGCAATTGAAGAAGGCCATTTGCGCAAGGAGACCGATCCCGCGCTGATGCTCTTCGAACTGTATAGCGTGACGCTCGGCCTGCATCATGACGGCCGCTTCCTGCATCTGCCGGACGCGGTCGAGCATACGTGGGCCGCGTTCGAGAAGCTGATTGTTTCGTATCAGAGCGAGACCCAGTAGCGCCCAAGCTGCAACATCGAAGTCGCGGCGGCGCGCGAGGGACCCGAAGCTCAAATTTTGGAGAGAAGACATGGGACAGTACACCGCGCCGCTGCGCGACATGCAGTTCGTTCTGCACGAACTGCTGAACGTGGAAGGCGAAGTGAAGCAGATGCCGAAGCACGCCGACCTCGACGCCGACACCATCAACCAGGTGCTCGAGGAAGCCGGCAAATTCTGCTCCGAGGTGCTGTTTCCGCTGAACCAGGTCGGCGACCGTGAAGGCTGCACCTACGCCGGCGACGGCGTCGTCACCACGCCTGCTGGTTTCAAGGAAGCGTACAGGCAATACGTCGAAGCCGGCTGGCCCGCGCTCGGCTGCGATCCCGAATACGGCGGCCAGGGCTTGCCCGCGTTCGTGAACAACGCGCTCTACGAAATGCTGAACTCGGCGAACCAGGCGTGGACCATGTACCCGGGTCTCTCGCATGGCGCCTACGAGTGTCTGCATGCGCACGGCACGCCCGAACTCCAGAAGGCCTATCTGCCGAAGCTCGTCGAAGGCGTGTGGACCGGCACGATGTGCCTGACCGAGCCGCACTGCGGCACCGACCTCGGCATCCTGCGCACGAAGGCCGAGCCGAACGGCGACGGCTCGTATGCGATCACCGGCACGAAGATCTTCATCTCGAGCGGTGAGCACGACATGGCCGAGAACATCATCCACCTCGTGCTCGCGCGTCTGCCTGATGCGCCGCCGGGAACCAAGGGCATCTCGCTGTTCGTCGTACCGAAGTTCATCCCCACGGCAGCGGGCGAAGTGGGCGAGCGCAATGGCATCAAGTGCGGCTCGATCGAGCACAAGATGGGCATTCACGGCAACGCGACCTGCGTGATGAATCTCGACGGCGCGAAGGGCTGGCTCGTCGGCGAACCGAACAAGGGCTTGAACGCCATGTTCGTGATGATGAACGCCGCGCGTCTGGGCGTCGGCATGCAAGGTCTCGGTCTCACCGAAGTCGCTTACCAGAACTCCCTCGTGTATGCGAAGGAGCGTCTGCAGATGCGCGCGCTGACCGGTCCGAAGGCGCCCGAAAAGGCCGCGGACCCGATCATCGTGCATCCGGACGTGCGCCGCATGCTGCTCACGCAGAAGGCCTGGGCCGAAGGCGCGCGCGCCTTCACGTACTGGTCGGCGCTGCAGATCGACAAGGAACTCTCGCACGGCGATGAAAGCGAGCGCAAGGAAGCCGGTGACCTCGTCGCGCTGCTCACGCCGATCATCAAGGCCTTTCTCACCGACAACGCCTTCGAGAGCACCAACCTCGGCATGCAGGTGTTTGGCGGCCACGGTTTCATCTCCGAGTGGGGCATGGAGCAGTACGTGCGCGACGCGCGTATCAACCAGATCTACGAAGGCACCAACACGATCCAGTCGCTCGACCTGCTGGGTCGCAAGGTGCTGGGCGACATGGGCGCGAAGCTCAAGAAGTTCGGCAAGCTCGTGACGGATTTCGTCGAAGCCGAAGGCATCAAGCCGGAAATGCAGGAGTTCGTGAATCCGCTCGCCGACATCGGCGACAAGATGCAGAAGCTCACGATGGAAATCGGCATGAAGGCGATGCAGAACCCGGACGAAGTGGGCGCGGCCGCGGTGCCGTACCTGCGCACGGCGGGCCACCTCGTGTTCGCCTACTTCTGGGCACGCATGGCGCGCATCGCGCTCGACAAGGAAAGCTCGGGCGATCCGTTCTACAAGTCGAAGCTGGCCACGGCGCGCTTCTACTTCGCGAAGCTGCTGCCCGAAACCGCCACGTCGATCCGCCAGGCGCGCGCGGGTTCGAAGACGCTGATGGAAATCGACGAAGCGCTGTTCTAAAAGCCAACGGGCGTGCGCTTTTCAAAGGCGCGCGCCCTGTCAACACGATGTCCAGAGGCGGCGCCCGTTGAGGCACGCCGCCCCCACACCTCAATCCGCTCGACATTGCATACCCGCTGGAGGAACAACGTGAGCAACCTCAATATTCGCAAGGTGGCCGTGCTCGGCGCCGGCGTGATGGGCGCGCAGATGGCCGCGCACCTGATCAACGCCCGCGTGCCCGTGCTGCTGTTCGATCTGCCCGCGAAAGAAGGCCCGAAAAACGCCATCGCGCTCAAGGCGATCGAGACGCTCAAGAAGCTCTCGCCCGCGCCGTTCGGCGTGAAGGACGACGCGCAATACATCACGCCTGCGAACTACGAAGACGACATCGCGAAGCTCGCGGAATGCGACGTGGTGATCGAGGCGATCGCCGAGCGCATGGACTGGAAGCACGACCTCTACAAGAAGGTCGCGCCGCACCTCGGCCCGAACGCGATTTTTGCGACCAACACCTCGGGCCTGTCGATCACCGAACTCTCGCATGGCTTCGACGATGCGTTGAAGGCGCGCTTCTGCGGCGTGCACTTCTTCAACCCGCCGCGCTACATGCACCTCGTCGAGCTGATCCCGACGTCGCAAACGAAGCCCGAAATCCTCGACCAGCTCGAATCGTTCCTCACGAGCGTGGTGGGCAAGGGCGTGGTGCGCGCGAAGGATACGCCGAACTTCATCGCGAACCGCGTGGGTGTGTTCTCGATCCTCGCGGTGATCGCCGAGGCGAAGAAGTTCGGTCTGCGTTTCGACGAAGTCGATGACCTCACGGGCGCGCGCCTTGGCCGCGCGAAGTCGGCGACGTTCCGCACAGCGGACGTCGTGGGTCTCGACACGATGGCGCACGTCATCAAAACGATGCAGGACAACCTGAAGAACGATCCGTTCTTCCCTGTGTATGAAACGCCGGCCGTGCTCGCGGGTCTCGTGGCGAAGGGCGCGCTCGGCCAGAAGACGGGCGGCGGCTTCTATCGCAAGGAAGGCAAGTCGATCAAGGTGCTCGACGCCAACACGGGCGAGTACGTCGATGGCGGCGGCAAGGCCGACGAACTGGTGGGCCGCATCCTCAAGCGTCCGCCCGCCGAGCGCCTGAAGCTGCTGCGCGAAACGCAGCACCCGCAGGCGCAGTTCCTGTGGTCGATCTTCCGCGACGTGTTCCACTACATCGGCGTGCATCTGCAGTCGATCGCGGACAACGCGCGCGACGTCGATCTCGCGATCCGCTGGGGCTTCGGCTGGAACGAAGGTCCGTTCGAAGGCTGGCAGGCCGCGGGCTGGAAGCAGGTCGCCGAGTGGGTGAAGGAAGACATCGACGCGGGCAAGGCGCTGTCGAATGCACCGCTGCCCGCCTGGGTGTTCGAAGGCCTGGTCGCCGCGAACGGCGGCGTGCACGGTGCGGAAGGTTCGTGGTCGCCCGCTGAAGCGCGCTTCGTGCCGCGCTCGACGCTGCCGGTGTACGAGCGTCAGGTGTTCCGTGCGGCGCTGTTCGGTGAAACGAGCGCACGCGATCCGAAGACCTACGGCAAGACGCTGTTCGAGAACGACAACCTGCGCGCCTGGGTGGACGACCGCGCGGGCGAGGACGACGTCGTCATCGTCTCGTACAAAAGCAAGATGAACACGATGGGCCCGGGCCTGCTCGACTCCCTCGTGAAGGCCATCGACATCGCGGAAGACGGCTACAAGGGCCTCGTGATCTGGCAACCGACGTCGCTCAAGCTCGGCGCGCCGGGCGGTCCGTTCTCGGCTGGCGCGAACCTCGAAGAGGCGATGCCCGCGTTCATGATGGGCGGGGCGAAGGGCATCGAGCCGTTCGTGAAGAAGTTCCAGGACACGATGCTGCGCGTGAAGTACGCGAACGTGCCGGTGATCGCGGCGGTGTCGGGCATCGCGCTCGGCGGCGGCTGCGAAATCATGCTGCAGAGCGCGAAGCGCGTGGCGCACGTCGAGAGCTATGTCGGCCTCGTGGAAGTGGGTGTGGGTCTCGTGCCTGCTGGCGGCGGCCTGAAGGAAGCGGCGATTCGTGCTGCCGAAGGCGCGCAGGCGATTGGCGCGGCACCGAGCGATCTGCTCCGGTTCCTGCAGAAGTCGTTCGAAAACGCGGCGATGGCGAAGGTTTCGGCCTCGGCGCATGAAGCACGCGCAATGGGCTATCTGAAGCCTTCGGACACGATCGTCTTCAACGTGTTCGAACTGCTCGATACGGCGAAGAAGGAAGCGCGCGCACTCTCCGCTGCGGGCTACCGCCCGCCGCTGCGCGCCACGCAGATTCCGGTGGCGGGCCGCTCGGCGATCTCGACCATCAAGGCCTCGCTCGTGAACATGCGCGACGGCCGCTTCATCAGCGATCACGACTTCCTGATCGCGAGCCGCATCGCGGAAGCAGTGTGCGGCGGCGACGTCGAGGCCGGCAGTCTCGTCGACGAAGAATGGCTGCTCAAGCTAGAGCGCCGCGCCTTCGTCGATCTGCTCGGCACGCAGAAGACGCAGGAACGCATCATGGGCATGCTGCAAACCGGCAAGCCGGTGCGCAACTAAGCGGCACGACGCACACCAGATACTGGAGTAAGAGATGAGCAAACAGTTGCAGGACGCATACATCGTCGCCGCGAGCCGCACGCCCATCGGCAAGGCGCCGCGCGGCATGTTCAGGAACACCCGCCCCGACGAGCTGCTGGTTCACGCAATCAAGTCGGCCGTCGCGCAGGTGCCCGGCCTCGACACGAGCGTGATCGAAGACGCCATCGTCGGCTGCGCGATTCCGGAAGCCGAGCAGGGCCTGAACGTGGCGCGTATCGGCGCGCTGCTCGCGGGGCTGCCGCAGAGCGTGGGCGGCGTGACCGTCAACCGCTTCTGCGCATCGGGCCTCACGGCGCTCGCCATGGCCGCGGACCGCATCCGCGTGGGCGAGTCCGACGCGATGATCGCGGGCGGCTGCGAGTCGATGAGCATGGTGCCGATGATGGGCAACAAGCCGTCGCTCTCGCCGCATATCTTCGACCGCAACGAAGACGTTGGCATTGCCTACGGCATGGGCCTCACGGCCGAGAAAGTGGCGGAGCGCTGGAAGGTGAGCCGCGAGGCGCAGGACGCGTTCTCGGTCGAATCGCACCGCCGCGCGCTTGCCGCGCAGCAGGCCGGCGAGTTCAAGGACGAAATCGCGCCGTACACGCTCGTCGAGCGTTTCCCGGATCTCGCTTCGGGCGAAGTGAAGGCGAAGGAGCGCCTGATCGAACTCGACGAAGGCCCGCGCGCCGATACCACGCTCGAAGGCCTCGCGAAGCTGCGCGCGGTGTTCGCGAACAAGGGCTCGGTCACGGCCGGCAACAGCTCGCAGACTTCGGACGGCGCGGGCGCGCTGATTGTCGTCTCCGAGAAGATCCTCAAGCAGTTCAACCTCACGCCGCTCGCGCGTTTCGTGAGTTTCGCGGTGCGCGGCGTGCCGCCGGAGATCATGGGCATCGGTCCGAAGGAAGCGATTCCGGCGGCGCTGAAGGCCGCGGGCCTGAAGCAGGACGATCTCGACTGGATCGAGCTGAACGAGGCGTTCGCCGCGCAGTCGCTGGCCGTGATCCAGGACCTCGGCCTCGATCCTTCGAAGATCAACCCGCTTGGCGGCGCAATTGCGCTCGGCCACCCGCTCGGCGCGACGGGCGCGATCCGCGCCTCGACGGTCGTGCACGGCCTGCGTCGCCGCAACTACAAGTACGGCATGGTGACGATGTGCGTCGGCACCGGCATGGGGGCGGCGGGCATCATCGAGCGGCTGTAAGCGTTCATCCGATTAGCGCATTGGCGTTATCGACACGGTTCGCAGACTTCGCGGTCTGCGGACCGTTTTTCGTATCACGATTGGGATGCGAGGAGACAGGCACATGAGCAACGAAATCCAGGTAGCACACGAAAACGGCGTGCTCACGATCACTATCGACCGGCCCGCGCGCAAGAACGCGCTCACGCCCGCGATGTATCAGGCGATGGCCGACGCGCTCACCGGCGCGAACAAGGACGCCTCGGTGCGCGCGGTGCTGCTGCGCGGCCACGCCGAGATCTTCACGGCCGGCAACGACATCGAAGACTTTCTGAAGGCTCCGCCCGCTGGCGCCGATTCGCCCGTGATCCGCTTTCTCGACGCCATCGCGGCTTTTGAGAAACCGCTCGTCGCCGCGGTGAAAGGGCCGGCGATCGGTGTGGGGACGACGCTGCTGCTGCATTGCGACATGGTCTATGCGGCCGACAACGCGCGTTTTGCCGTGCCGTTCGCGCAACTCGGGCTGTGCCCCGAAGCGGCTTCGTCGCTGCTGCTGCCGCGCATTGCGGGCCACCAGGGCGCGGCGGAAAAGCTGCTGCTCGGCGAGACCTTCGATGCGGCGGAAGCGCATCGCATGGGCTTCGTGAACCGCGTGCTGCCGGCGGCCGAACTCGACGCGTTCGTTAGCGGCCAACTGGCGAAGCTCGTGGCGCTGCCCGCCTCGTCGCTGCGCGTGACGAAGTCGCTTATGAAGCGCGCGGATACGCACGAGATCAAGACGCGCATGAGCGAAGAGTTCGTGCACTTCGGCAAGATGCTGCTCGCACCCGAAGCACGCGAGGCGTTCACGGCTTTCCTCGAAAAGCGCAGGCCGGATTTCCGGCAGTTCGATTGAGCGCTAACGGCGCTTCAGGCCGTTTCGTAATCGACGTACCCGGACTCGCGGCAAAAGCTCACGAGCCGCAGTCCGGCGCGCTTTGCAATGGTGATGGCAAGCGAGGAGGGCGCCGAGATCGTCGCGACCATCGGAATGCCCACGCGCGCGGCCTTGCGCACCAGTTCGTAGCTCGCGCGGCTGGAGAGGAAGACGAAGCCCTGCTGCGTGTCGGCGCGCTCCATCACGAGCTGGCCGATGAGCTTGTCGAGCGCGTTGTGGCGGCCCACGTCCTCGAAGGCGCGCAGGATCGCGCCGTTTTCGTCGCACCACGCGGCCGCGTGCAGGCCGCCGGTGAGCTTCGTGAGCGCCTGATGCTGCGGCAGCTCGCGTGCGGCGCGCGCGATGGCGTCGGGTGCGAGGCGCGCGGCGAAGCCCGTATCGGGCACCTGTTCCGGTTCGAGATCGAGCAGGTCGATGCTCTCGATGCCGCACACGCCGCAGCCGCTGCGCCCGGCGAGCGCGCGGCGCCTTTCCTTGAGTTCGACGAACGCCTGCTGCACCACGGTCAAGTGAACTTCGGCGTGCGGCAGATCCGACTCTGCATGCCAGTACACCTCGATGTCCTGAATGTCGGCATTGCGCCCGACGATGCCTTCGGAGATCGCGAAGCCCACGGCGAACGCTTCGAGGTCGCGCGGCGTGCACATCATGACCGCGTGCGAAATGCCGTTGAAGACGAGCGCGACGGGCCATTCCTGGCCCACGTGGTCCTCACGCGTTTCTACGCCGCCGCCGCGGTGCCGATGCACGCGCAATTCGATGGCGCCAGGCTGGCCTTCGGTTTCGACGGGATGCGTCGGCGGATTCGTCGTCGTGATCTGCGGCCGGTTTGCGGTGCTCATTGGCGTGGGGGTTGGGGTGGTCAAGCGCAAAACTCCATCGGTCCTTGTGCGGCGCGGTACCGCAGCGCCGCCGGGGGACAGCGGGGCCGCGCCGCGCGCGGAAGGTTCTAAAATACCTCAAGCGGGCCGCCCGCGCTTATGTCCGCCTCGCGAGGATACCGTCATGGCATTGAACGAAGCTCCGCTGCTTTTCCGGTTCGAGGTCGACTCGTCGGAAAACCTCACCTATATTCCGATGTGCGTGCGCTTCAACCTGGATCGCTTTGGTCTGCGCATTTCTCTCGCCCAATGGCAGTTGCTGCCCTATGAGGACCGCCGGCTGCTGGCGTGTTTCCCCGTGGACGAGGACACGCAAATCGAGCCCAATTTCGACCACGCGCTCTTCGAGATGATGCGCACGCACGCGAACGTCGAACCCGAATGGTTCGCTCCCGAAGAAGCACCGGCCTGGCGTGACGTGAACGCGGTGCCGGGCGGCATTGCGCTTCAATCCGAGCTTGCCAGCCTGCAGGCGCCCGGCCTCGAAGACTGGGCGCAGCTCGACCCGTTCCGGCGCTACGTGCTTGCGAAGCTCGCGCGCAAACCCGAGAGCAATCACGATTTCGCGCCGGCGATGCACGAGTTCGGGCTGGCGGTGCCGCGGTGATGTTTACCCGCTGGGTCCCGCCGATCCTGCCCGCCACGATTCATAGCCGATCCCTACCCGATTCCCGCTAACTGCGGCTGGCTTGCGCCGCCGCGGGTCGTTTTCCGCTTCTTTCTCCACATTTACCCTCAAGACCCGGCCGGCCCTGCCGTTATTTCGGGTTGGCGCGTCAGGCGCCGACCGGTCGCGCGCAGTCGTGACCCATCATCCCGCGCTCACGGCGTGGGCGCGAACGACGCTCGGCATTCATGAACCTTCTTTTTTCGAAGCGCCAACTCATCAATCTGGCCGTCGTTGCGGCGGCCGTTGGCGCGAACGCTTTTGTCGCGTGGACGCAGATCGACGGTCAGCGCGGGATCGACCTGCGCGCGAGCCAGGCGGCGACGATCCGTCACGACCTCGACCGCTATCGCGATGCGCTTGGCGGCGGCGTGAGCGCGCTGGGCCGTTTCGCAGCACAGGGCCAGACGGAGTCAGCCGCCGCCCACGACGCGCGCGCCGCCATGCTCGACGAAACCGCCCGCGCGCTGCGCGCGGAGCTGGCCGGCAACGCCGACCTCGCAGCCCGTTTCGACGCGTTGGCGGGGCAGGCCAGCGCGATGGCGAGCGAGATCGACGTGACGCTCGCTCGCGCCGAGCAGCGCGTTGCCGACGAGCGCGGGCAGGCGGGCGTGGCGGCGGGGGCGAGCGGGAGCGCGGCAGCGCAGGCTGTGCCGGCTGACGGTGCGGCCAGCCAGGAGTTCGGCACGGCCATGCCCGCGAATGCCGCGCGTTCGCCCGCGGCGCCGTGGGGCGCGCGCGAGGCGCTCGCCCGCAACGCCGCCGCCGCGAAGACGATTCAACCCGGAAACACCGCAGACGCGCGCATGGCCGGTCATGTCGTGACCGGCACGATCTTGCCGCTGCACGCCGCGGCGGATGAGGCGGCGAGTGCCGTGACTCTGGACACGCTCACTGCGGCGCCGGCTGTCCAGAATGGCGCCCAGAACCCCATCACGGCGACCGCTGGGCTGCCTGACCCGGCAACGACGGCGCCCGCCACGGCCGCGTGGCTCGCCGGCGAATACATCCGCATCGACAACCTCGTGGATCAGCTCGACGGGCAGCTCGCGTCGCTGCAACGTGCCGAGGATCTGGCGCTAGCCGCCGCGCTCGCAGACTCGGCGCGCTCGGGCGGCCGCGCACTGTTACTGCTGATCGTGACGATGCTCGCGGGCGCGACGCTCCTCATCTACACGTTCGGCGCGCGCGAGAGCGCCGCCCGCGAGAAGCTGCGCGCCGTGAGCGGCATGCGCCTGCGCAGCGAGCGCTTTCAGGGCCTGTTCGACGCGCATCCGGTGCCGATGTACGTGTTCGACCGCGAGACGCTGCGCTTTCTCGCCGTGAACGCCGCCGCGATCCAGCAGTACGGCTACAGCGAGGAAGAATTCCTCACCATGACGATCCGCGATATCCGTCCCGCCGAGGACGTCTCGCGGCTCGAGCAACACCTCACGCGCTCGGACATGGTCACGCAGAACGTGCGCATGATGGCCGGCATCTGGCACCATCGCCGCCGCGACGGCTCGATCATCAGCGCCGACATCTCGCATCACTCGCTTACGTTCCTCGGCCGCGACGCCGTGTTCGTGCTCGCCGACGACGTGACCGAGCAGATCAAGGCCGAGGCGGAGGCGCAGCGCTCGAACCAGATGCTCGAGTCGGTGATCGACAACATCCCGCAGCGCATCTTCTGGAAGGACGCGCAGTCGCGCTATCTCGGCTGCAACATGACCTTCGCGCGCGACGCAGGCCTCGCGTACCCCGAGCAGATCATCGGCAAGTCCGACGACGACCTGCCGTGGCGCGCCTACGCCGACGGGATGCGCGAACAGGACCGCGAGGTGATCGACTCGGGGCTGCCGCGCATCAACTACGAGGACAACCACACGATCGACGGCCTGCACCGCACGACGCTCACGAGCAAGCTGCCGCTGCTCGACGGCGACGGCCGCGTGATCGGCGTGCTCGGCTCGTACTCGGACACCACCGAAAGCAAGCGCGCCGACCTCGCGCTGCGCCTGCAAAGCCGCGCGCTCGACGCGTGCGTCAACGCCATTCTGATCACCGCGCCAGGCCCGGGCGGCAGTAATCTGATCGAGTACGCGAATCCGGCGTTTCGCCGCATCACGGGCTTCGATCCGGCCGAGGTGATCGGCCAGGACTGCCGCCTCCTGCAGCGCGACGACCGCGATCAGGACGGACTCATCGCGGTGCGCAAGGCGCTGCTTGCCAATCGCGAAGTGAGCGCCGTGCTGCGCAACTACCGCAAGGACGGCGCGCTCTTCTGGAACCAGTTGCTGATCGCGCCGGTGCCCGATCTCGATGGCCGCATCACGCATCACATCGGCATCATCAACGACGTGACCGAGCTGATCCGCTACCAGGAGCAGCTCGAATACCAGGCGAACTACGACAGCCTCACGCTGCTGCCCAACCGCAACCTGCTGCGCGACCGTCTCCAGCACGCACTGCTCGCGGCGCAGCGGCACGACACGGGCGTGGCCGTGGTGTTCATCGACCTCGACGGCTTCAAGAACGTCAACGACAGTCTCGGCCACAGCGTGGGCGACCGGCTGCTGGGTGTGGTGGCCGAGCGGCTCCAGCGCTGCACACGCACGACCGATACGGTCGCGCGCCACGGCGGCGACGAGTTTGTGATCGTGCTCACCGACACCATCGACGAGAAGTCGCTGATCGGCTGGATGGAGCGGGCGCGCGCGCTGATCTCGGAGCCGGTGTGGATCGACGGCACCGAGCTGTATGTGGGCTGCAGCATGGGCGCGAGCGTCTACCCGCAGGACGGCAACGATGCCGAGACGCTCATGAAGAAGGCCGACGTCGCGATGTACCGCGCGAAGGACATGGGCCGCAACACGTTCCAGTTCTTCCAGCCCGAAATGAACGCGAATGTGGGGGCGCGCCTGAATCTGGAGCGGCGCCTGCGCCGGGCGCTGCGCGACAGCGAGTTCCTGCTGCACTACCAGCCGCAGGTGGAGATCGAGGGCGGGCGCATCATCGGCATGGAGGCGCTCGTGCGCTGGCGCGATCCCGAGGTCGGGCTCGTCTCGCCTGCGCAGTTCATTCCCGTGGCCGAGGAAAGCGGCCTGATCGGCCCGCTCTCCGACTGGGTGCTGCGCGAGGCCTGCCGGCAGAATCGCGCGTGGCAGCTCGCGGGGCTGCCGCCCGTGCGCGTGTCCGTGAACTTCTCGGCGAAGACGTTCCACCAGCGCGACATTGCGCAACTCGTGAAGGACGTGCTGCAGGAAACCGGGCTGGAAGCCTGCTGGCTCGAAATCGAGCTGACCGAAAGCACGCTCATGCGCAATGCCGAAGAAGCCGTGTCGATGTTGAACGAGCTGCACGCGCTGGGCATCGGCATTGCCATCGACGACTTCGGCACCGGCTATTCGAGCTTGAGCTATCTGAAGCGTCTGCCCGTGGACCGGCTCAAGATCGACCGCTCGTTCGTGGCCGACATCGGCACGAGCAGCGACGACGAAACGATCACGGCGGCCATCATTGCGCTTGCGCACGAGCTGCAGTTGCAGGTGATCGCGGAAGGGGTGGAGACCTCGGCGCAGTTCGCCTTCCTGCGCGCGCGCGTGCGACGAGCTGCAAGGCTACTTCTTCGCGCCGCCGCTACCCGGCGACGAGGCCGCGGCGCTGTTGCGCGCGAGCGCTACGTACGAGGACGCGCCTGGGCTTGTGTGGACGGTTTGAGCCGGGTTTGAGCCGAGTGCAAGCGCCGGGGGCGCTTGCGGCCTGGTTATTCGATCGGCGGCAACTGACGCGGGCGGCGGTCCGTGCCGGTCGCGACATAGGTGAGCGTGGCTTCCGTCACCTTGACGACTTCCTCCTGGAGGCGCATACGCTGCGCGTACACCTCGACCTCGACCGTCACCGAGGTGTTACCGGTCTTGACGATATCGGCGTAGAAGCTCAGCAGATCGCCCACGAACACCGGTTGCTTGAACACGAACGAGTTCACCGCGACGGTCGCGACGCGTCCGTTGGCGCGGCGGCTTGCCGGAATCGAGCCGGCAATGTCGACCTGCGCCATGATCCAGCCGCCGAAGACGTCGCCGTGAACGTTGGCGTCCGAAGGCTGTGGCACGACGCGCAGCGCAGGCGATTTTTGGGGGAGCGGGAAGGAGTCGGTCATCGGGCTTCCATGAAAAGGGATCGAACGGCGGATGGCGCTGCGGCGCGGACCCGGGGCCGGCGTGGGGCGCTCAGCGGCGTGCGCCGCCTTCTGCGACAATACGTTGATCAGGAATTGTACGGGAAAGCTTAAGGCGCGGCGGCCGGGTCGATTAGAGCCCTCCACCTTCGCGAAACCCGTCGCCAGGAACTCACATCCGCCCCACATGACTCGCCGTGCCGTTTGCGCCGCGCCAGCTTCCGGTTCCCGAACCGGCCTTGACGCGCCGCCTGGCACAGGCTTCACGCCGCTCGCCCAATGCGCCGCTTTCCCGCTTCCAACGAACCCCCGCTGCCCGCCACCGGGCCGCGCAACGACTGGCAGACGATCGTTTCGCTGCTGCCTTACCTCACCGCTTACCGTTGGCGCGTGGCGTTCGCGCTCACCTGCCTGATCGGCGCGAAGGTGGCCAACCTCGGCGTGCCGATCGTGATGAAGCACATCGTCGACGGTCTCGCCCCGGTGCGCCATCTCACGGCGCTCGGTCGCGCGGAGCACGCGCCCGGCATCGTGCTCGCGGGCGGCATCGGACTGCTCGTGGTGGCGTACGCCGTGGTGCGTCTGTCGACGTCGCTGTTCACCGAGCTGCGCGAGATCCTGTTTTCGAAGGTGACCGAGAGCGCCGTGCGGCAACTCGCGCTCAAGGTGTTCCGCCATCTGCACGCGCTCTCACTGCGCTTTCACCTCGAACGGCAGACGGGCGGCATGTCGCGCGACATCGAGCGGGGCACGCGCGGCATCACGCAGCTCATTTCGTACTCGCTCTACAGCATCCTGCCGACGCTCGTGGAAGTGGGCCTCGTCCTTGGCTTCTTCGCGGTGAAGTACGAGGCGTATTACGCGATCGTCACGCTCATCGCGCTCGTGGCGTACATCGTGTTCACGGTGAAGGTGACCGAGTGGCGCACGCATTTCCGCCGCACGATGAACGAGCTCGATTCGCGCGCCAACGCGCGTGCAATCGATTCGCTCATCAACTACGAGACCGTGAAGTACTTCGGCAACGAAGAGTGGGAGACGAAGCGCTACGACGAAAACCTGCACCGCTACCGGCAGGCCGCGATCAAGTCGCAGCACTCGCTTTCCGCGCTCAACTTCGGGCAGCAGGCGATCATCGGCACCGGGCTCGTGTTCATCCTCTGGCGCGCCACGCAGGGCGTGATGGCGGGGCGGCTCACGCTCGGCGACCTCGTGCTCATCAATACCTTCATGCTGCAGCTCTATATTCCGCTGAATTTTCTCGGCGTGGTGTATCGGGAGCTCAAGCAGAGCCTCACCGACATGGACCGCATGTTCACGCTGCTCACCGTCGAGCGCGAAGTGGCCGACGTGCCCGGCGCGCAGGCGCTTGCGGTGCGCGGCGCCGAGGTGCGCTTTTCGCACGTGAACTTCGCGTACGAGCCGTCGCGCCAGATTCTGCACGACCTGAGTTTCACGATTGCGGCGGGCACGACCACGGCCGTGGTGGGACATAGCGGCTCGGGCAAGTCCACGCTCGCGCGGCTCTTGTTCCGCTTCTACGATCTCGATCGAGCGAGCGGGGGGGCGATTACGATCGACGGCCAGGATATCCGCGATGTGACGCAGGATTCGCTGCGCGCCTCGATCGGCATCGTGCCGCAGGACACGGTGCTGTTCAACGACTCGATCTACTACAACATCGCCTATGGCCGGCCCACGGCGAGCCGCGAGGAAGTGATCGCGGCGGCGCGCGCGGCGCACATTCACGCGTTCATCGAGAGCCTGCCCAAGGGCTACGACACGTCCGTGGGCGAGCGCGGCCTCAAGCTTTCGGGCGGCGAGAAGCAGCGCGTGGCGATCGCGCGCACGTTGCTCAAGAATCCGCCCATTTTGCTGTTCGACGAGGCGACGTCAGCGCTCGATTCGCGTTCGGAGCGCGCCATCCAGCACGAGCTCGACCAGATCGCGCGCGAGCGCACGACGCTCGTGATCGCGCACCGGCTCTCGACCGTCGTGCACGCGCAGCAAATCATCGTGATGGATCACGGGCGCATCGTCGAGCGCGGCACGCATGCGCAATTGCTGCATGCGGGCGGACACTATGCGCAGATGTGGGCGCTTCAGCAGCAGAAGGCGGCTGAGGCGCCCCAGTCCCAGTCACAACAGGGGCAGGTGGAGTTGCCGGCGGCGGGTGGAAACTGAAGAGGCGCGCCGCGCCGGCATTGGCATGGCGCGTCGCGTCGCGGGTTTCAGCCGGGGTGCGCGTCGGTCGAATTGCGCAGCGCGGCGTCGAGCGCTTCGAGTTGTGCGGGTGTGCCGACGTTTTCCCATACGCCTTCGTATAGCTCGCCGCTCACGCGCCCTTGCGCGATCGCCTCGCGATAGTACGGCGTGAGCGCGCGCTTCGTGCCGGGCGCGAGGTCGCGGAACATGCGCGTGTCATAGAGGCCGATATTGCCGAACGTGTAGCGCGGCGCGCCTTCGAGCGCTAACCGGCCGTCGACGCCCAGCGCGAAGTCGCCCTTCGGGTGGAACGGCGGGTTCGGCACCATCACGAGATGCATGCCCGGCTGCGCCTGCGCCGCGAGCGCTTGCGCGTGCGTCTTCAGGCGCGCGAAATCGTAGGCGCTGTAGACGTCGCCGCTCACCGCGAGGAACACCTCGGGCGTGCCCATCGACTCGATGAGCGGCAGCGCCTGAGCAATTCCTCCCGCCGTTTCGAGCGCGTCGTGCTCGGGCGAATAGTGGAGCGTCACGCCAAAGCGCGCGCCGTCGCCGAGCGCGGCTTCGATCTGTGCGCCAAGCCATGCGTGATTGATGACGATGCGCGTGTAGCCCGCCGCGGCGAGCCGCTCGATCTGCCACACGACGAGCGGTTTGCCGCCCACGGTGAGGAGCGGCTTCGGGCAGGCGTCGGTGAGCGGGCGCATGCGTTCGCCGCGTCCGGCTGCGAAGATCATGGCGGTGCGCCCGTGGCCCGCCTTGGCCGGCGTGTGATTCGATTGGGTCATGACGGCCCGCTTCAGAAGGTGTAAGCGACTTCGACGGCGCTGCCCTGCAGCTCGTCGATGAGCCGTGCGAACGGCGCGAGCGGGCGGTAGCGGTGCGCGACCTTGCTCGCGTAGGCGAGAAAGCGCGGCAGGTCGGCCATGTAATGCGGTTTGGCGTCGCGATAGTTGATGCGGCAGAACAGGCCGAGCACCTTGATGTGGCGCTGCAGGCCCATCCACTCGAGCTGGCGGTAGAACTCGCCGAAGTCGGCATCGACAGGCAGTCCCGCCTTCTTGGCGCGCTCCCAGTAGTGCGCGAAGCAGTCGAGCTCGAACTCCTCGTCCCAGCTCAGGAACGCGTCGCGCAGCAGCGAGACGACGTCGTAGGTGATCGGGCCGTACACGGCGTCCTGGAAGTCGAGCACGCCGGGGTTGGGCGTGGCGATCATCAGGTTGCGGGGCATGAAATCACGCAGCATGAAGCTTTGCGGCTGCGCGCGGGCGCTCGCCACGAGCAGGGCGAAGGTGCGATCGAGCACGCCGCGCGTGGCTTCGTCGACCTTGCGGCCCAGATGGCGCTCCAGATACCACTCGGGCATCAACTCCATCTCGCGGCGCATGAAGGCTTCGCCGAAGTCCGGCAGCACGCCAGGCCGTGAGCTGAGCTGCCAACGGATCAGCGCGTCGATCGCGTCGCGCATCAGCTCGCGCGAGCGCGCACCGGGGCCGGCTTCCTGCAGCGCTTTCAGGTAGGGCGCCGTGCCGAGATCGGTCACGAGCATGAAGCCCGCGTCGAAATCGGCTTCGAGCACGCGCGGCACGTGGACGCCGGCCGCCTCGAGCCACTGCGCGATCTGGGCGAATTCGCGGCTCTTTTCGGGCGGCGGGGCGTCGACGGCGATCAGCGTCGCGCCGTGCGCGCCCGCGCTCGCGAGGCGGAAATAGCGCCGAAAGCTCGCGTCGGCCGAGGCCGGGGCGAGCGTTGCGAGGTCGAGGGCGTACTGGCCGGCGTGGCTGCCGAGCCAGGCGGCGAGCAGGTCGCGGCGATTGTCGGTCGGAGAGGCGCCAGAGGAAGCGGCGGGAGAATGCGCGGCGGAAAAGGTCATGAAAGCCAGAGGCAAAATCAGTGGATCAACGTCTTGCCATATAATACCCCACGACTTTTTTGACGCGACTCGCGCCAAAGCCCGCATGACGGTTCGCTCGCCGCATTCATCGTCGCTCCAGGGGGACGATGAATTGTAATTAATTGTTTGCAGCCCGGCCTCGATCCGGTTCATCGGGAGGCGGGTGCCCAGGCGGGCCACCATCATGGAGAGGGCAGGCGGCCGGGCCGATTCGCCAAAACCATACATGCCGCCCAGACAGCTTTTCCAGACGATCTCCCTTAGTGACGACGGCGTGCCGGGCAAGCGGCGGCTCATCGCGGCACTCCTGGCCGTACCGGGTCTGGTGCCCGCGCTCGCGCACGCCCAGCTCTCGGGCGCGGCCGCGCAGCCCGAGCAGCTGGACGGCCCGTGGAGCCTGCGGATCGCACCGCAACTCGAAGATCACCCCAATGCGTCGGGCCAGCACCCGGCGACGTTCGTGCTCGGCGATTCGACGACCGGCACGGTGGATACCGACCTCGCCGTCAAAGGGGCCTCGGAGCTACGCCAGGGTTCGAACGTGGTGAAGGGCGACGCCCTGCACTACGACCAGGACACCGACATGGCCAATGCTTACGGCAATGTCACGGTCGTGCAGAACGGCACGACGTTCTCGGGGCCCGAGGCGCATTTGAAGGTCGAGGCGAACGAGGGCTTCATGCCCGCGCCGAAGTACCATTTCACGCTCACGGGCGGCTCGGGCAGCGCCGCGCGCGCCGACCTGCTGGACAGCGAGCGCTCGGTGCTCACGACCGGCACCTATACGGCGTGCCACTGCTCGACCAATCCGGCGTGGTACATCAAGGGCAGCGAGTTCGATTTCGACACCGGCAGCGACGAAGGCGTCGCGCACAATGCCGTGCTGTTCTTCCAGGACGTGCCGATCTTTGCGAGCCCGTGGCTGTCGTTCCCGCTTTCGGGTGACCGTCGCAGCGGCCTGCTGCCGCCGACGTTTTCGGTCAGCTCGACGAACGGCTACGAAATCTCGCTGCCGTATTACTTCAACATCGCGCCGAACCGCGACTTCACGTTCACGCCCGAGATCATCTCGAAGCGCGGCGTGTTCCTGCAGGGCAACTACCGGTATCTCTCGACGAATTACTCGGGTTCGATCACCGGGACCTTCCTGCCCGACGACGCGATCACGAAGACGAACCGCTACGCGCTGTTCATCCAGCACAACCAGAACTTTGGCAACGGGTTCGGCGGTTACGTCTACTACAACAAGGTCTCGGACAACACCTATCCGTCGGACCTGTCGTCGCCGGCCAACCAGTTCCTGAACGGCACGCAGACGCTGTACCAGCAGGAAGCCGGCCTCACGTACAACAACGGGCCGTGGTCCGTGCTGGGCCGCTACCAGCACTGGCAGACGGTCGAGTCGTCGACGCCGCCCTATGGCCGTGAGCCGCAGTTGAACGTGAAGTACGCGAAGTACAACGTCGGCGGCTTCGACTACGGCATGGAAGCCGACTATTCGCGCTTCCGCATTACGGAAGACAATGCGACCCAAGGCGACCGCGTCGTCTTCAACCCGTACCTGTCGTACTCCTTGATGGGGCCGGGTTACTTCGTCACGCCGAAGGTTCAGTGGCACTTCGCGTCGTACAACCTGAGCAACATCGGCCCGGCGGGCACGACCTTCGGCTCGCCGGTCGGCACGCCGAAGAGCTTCACCGAATCGATCCCGACCTTCAGCTTCGACACGGGCCTCGTGTTCGACCGCTCGGTCCACCTGTTCGGTCAGGATTACATCCAGACGCTGGAACCGCGCTTGTACTACGTGTACACGCCGTACCGCAACCAGCAGTTCGCGCCCCTTTTCGATACCGCAGAGTCGGACTTCGGCCTCGCGGAAATCTTCACGCCGAACACCTTCGTCGGTAACGACCGCATTGCCGACGCGAACCGCCTTACGGCCGCGCTTACCACGCGCTTCATCGACCCGGCTTCGGGCGACGAGCGCGCGCGCTTCGTGATCGCGCAGCAGTACTACTTCCAGGATCAGCGCGTCACGCTCAACTCGGGCGAGAGCACGAGTCAGGCAACGCACTCGGACCTGATTGCGGGCGCGGCCCTGAAAATCGGGGCCGGTTTCGCTTCCGAAACGGCGTTCCAATATAATGCCGACAGCAACCAGCTCACCAAGGCGAGCATCGGTTTCGGGTACAGCCCGGGAACGAGCCGCGTGCTGAACGTGGCCTACCGCTACACGCGCGCGAACACCACGCTCGACTTCCAGCCGATCAATCAGGTTCTGATCTCGGCTCAATGGCCGTTCTCGCACCGGGTGTACGCCGTGGGCCGCTTCAACTACGATCTGAACGGCCATCGGATCGTCGACGGCCTGGTCGGCATGCAGTACGACGCCGACTGCTGGGTGCTCGGGGTCGGCCTGCAGCGTTACGCGAACGGGCTCAATACGTCGGGCACGCCGAATTCGTCAACGCGGTTTCTCGCGCAGCTTACGCTCAAGGGACTGTCGAACGTCGACAACGGGCTGGTGGCGGCGTTCAGGACCGCAGTGCCGGGGTACACGCAGCTGCCGGCTCAGTCGCCGCCGGATTCGCGCTTCACTGATTATCAATAACGCGTGATCCGGAGCGCCTTGCTTGCGCGAGGCGCCTCGGGGCAACGCGGTGTCGGTTGCATAGAGACGGGCGAAGCGTGCCCGCCAACATTGGAGTATCTGTGGGAATCATGAAAAAGCTTCGCCTGGCAGCGTACGCTGCGAGTCTCTTCGCCGTCGCAGGCGTGTTGCCGGCCGCGCCGGCGCAAGCTCAAGGTCTCCCGGCTGGCAACGGCCAGACGGTCGACACGATCGCCGCAGTCGTCAATGACGGCGTGATCACGCAGCGCGAGCTCGACAGCCGCGCCGAAATGATTGCTCACCGGCTGCAGCAGCAAAATGCGCCGGTTCCGCCCGAGGAGCAGTTGCGCGCGCAGGTGCTCAACCAGATGGTGCTCGAGCGCATTCAGCTCCAGAAGGCCAAGGAAGACGGCATCACCGTCGACGACGCCGGCGTGCAGCGCACGCTCGAGCGCCTCGCCCAGGCCAACGGCATGGATCTCGCCACCTATCGCGCGCGCATCGAGGCGGCTGGCGTGCCCTGGACCACCTTCATGCGCGACGCGCGCACCGAGCTCACGCTCTCGAAGCTGCGCGAGAAGGAGGTGGACAGCAAGGTCACGGTGACCGACGCCGAAGTCGCGAACTACATCGCGAGCCAGCGCGGACCGAACGCGGGCCAGTCGAGCGACCTGCATTTCCAGCACATCTTCATCAAGGCGCCGCTGAACGCCTCGGAAACCGACATCGAAGCCGCGCAGGCGAAGGCCAATGCGCTGCTCAAGGAGGCCCAGTCGGGTAGCAAATTCGAGAGCCTTGCGAAGTCGAACTCGCAGGCGAGCGACGCGGGCAAGGGCGGCGACATGGGCTTCCTGCCGCAGACGAAGCTGCCGCCCGAATTCGTGACCGCCGCTTCCACGCTGCGTCCGGGCGAGGTGAACCCCTCGGTGATCCGCACCAGCGACGGCTTCGAGATCGTGCGCCTCGTCGAGCGCCGCCAGGGCCAGGGCACGGCCGCCGACGCGCCCAAGCTCGTGCAAACGCACGTGCGCCACATCCTGCTGCGTGTGGGCGACGGCATGTCCGAGCCCCAGGCGCGCCAGAAGCTGCTCGAAATCCGCCAGGAAATCGGGGCGGGCGGCGACTTCGCCAAATTTGCGCGCACCTACTCGCAGGACGGCTCGGCTTCGCAGGGCGGCGACCTCGGCTGGATCAGCCCGGGCGAAACCGTGCCTGAATTCGAGCGCGCCATGAATACGCTGCAGGACGGCCAGTTGAGCGAGCCGGTACGCACCGAGTACGGCTACCACCTGATCCAGGTGCTGGGCCGCCGCGACGCCGAAGGCTCGATCGCGCAGCAAATGGAACTCGCGCGCCAGGCCATCGGCCAGCGCAAGGCGGAGCAGGCCTACGCCGACTGGCTGCGCCAGCTGCGCGACAGCGCCTACGTCGATTACAAGATCGCGGGCATGACGCCGCCGCACAACTAAGAGTCACACAGGGATCGAGCCATGAACGCCTCCGCATCGTCGTCGCCGGCTCCGCGGAGGGCGGGGCCGATCCGCATTGCCATCACCACGGGTGAGCCGGCCGGCGTCGGTCCCGAGCTGACCGCCGCCGCGCTGGCGGGCGCCTCGGCGCACTGGCCCGACGCGCAGTTCGTCGTCCTCGGCGACAGCGCGCTGCTCGAAGCGCGCGCGCAGGCCGTGAGCGTCGACTGGGCCGCCGTGCTGGCGAACCAGCCCGTGCAGGTCGAGCATGTGGCGCTGGCCACGCCCGCCAAGCCAGGCAAACTCGACCCCGCGAACGGCCGCTATGTGCTGGCGCTGCTCGACCGCGCCATCGACGGCGCGCTGGCCGGCGAATTCGACGCGATCGTCACCGCTCCGCTGCAAAAGAGCACCATCAACGACGCCGGCGTGCCGTTCACCGGCCACACCGAATACCTCGCCGAACGCACGCACACGCCGCGCGTGGTCATGATGCTGGCGGGCACCGGCGCGCGTCCGTTGCGCGTGGCGCTCGCCACGACGCATCTGCCGCTCAAGGACGTGTCGGCGGCGCTCACCGTCGAGGGGCTCGTCGAAACCCTCGGCATCATCGACCACGACCTGCGCCATCATTTCGGCGTGCCGCTGCCGCGCATCCTGGTGACCGGCCTCAACCCGCATGCGGGCGAGAATGGCTACCTGGGGCGCGAGGAGATCGACACGATCTCGCCGGCGCTGGCCGCCGCTGCCGCGCAAGGCATCGACGCGCGCGGCCCGTACCCGGCCGACACGCTGTTCCAGCCGCGCTACCTCAAGGACGCGGACTGCGTGCTGGCTATGTTCCACGATCAGGGCCTGCCGGTCCTGAAATACGCGACGTTCGGCGAAGGCATCAACGTCACGCTCGGCTTGCCGATCGTGCGCACCTCGGTCGATCATGGCACCGCACTCGATCTCGCCGGCACTGGCCGCGCGGACGCGGGCAGCCTGATCGCCGCCCTCGACACCGCCGTTTCGATGGCGCGCCACCGGCGCGCCATCTGATTGATTCCAGAGAAGATGTCCAACAGCAGCAGACAGCACCAGGGCCATTTCGCGCGCAAGCGCTTCGGCCAGAACTTCCTCGTCGACACAGGCGTGATCGATTCGATCGTCGACGTCATCCGCCCGCAGCGCGGCGAGCGCATGGTCGAGATCGGGCCGGGTCTCGGCGCGCTCACCGAGCCGCTCATCGAGCGTCTCGCCACGCCCGAATCGCCGCTGCACGCGGTCGAGCTGGACCGCGACCTGATCGCGCGCCTCACGAAGAAGTTCGGCCCGCTGCTCGAACTCCATGCGGGCGACGCGCTCGCGTTCGACTTCGGCTCGCTCGCGGCGCCGGGCGAGAAGCCCTCGCTGCGCATTGTCGGCAACCTGCCGTACAACATTTCGAGCCCGCTGCTGTTTCATCTCACCAGCTTCGCCGAACGCGTGATCGACCAGCACTTCATGCTGCAGAACGAAGTGGTCGAGCGCATGGTGGCGGAGCCCGGCAGCAAGGCGTTCGGCCGTCTCACGGTGATGCTCCAGTACCGCTACGTGATCGACAAGCTGATCGACGTGCCGCCCGAGTCGTTCCAGCCGCCGCCCAAGGTGGATTCCGCGATCGTGCGCATGATTCCCTACGCGCCGCACGAACTGCCGAAGGTCAACGACGCCGTGCTTGGCGAACTCGTGACGGCGGCCTTCTCGCAGCGCCGCAAGATGCTGCGCAATACGCTCAGCGATTACCGCGAGCGCCTCGATTTCGACGCGTTAGGCTTCGATCTGGCGCGCCGTGCCGAGGAAGTGCCCGTTGAGGAATATGTGAGTCTCGCGCAGGCGCTGGAAGGGGCTGGGGGCGCTTGATGTGCGCGTGGTGCGCCGCCTCGCCGGTGCGCTATCCGCCGCTCAGGCCGCCTCGGCGCGCTGGGCCTCGTAGGCCTTGAGCTGGCTGTAGACGATGCGCAGCACCGAAAGCTCGCTCGACGCGTGCTGTGCCGCGCCGCCGCGCTGGATCAGGTCGCCGAGCACGTGATCGGCCTCGATGCGCGAACCGTTCTGCACGTCGCGCAGCATCGAGGCGGTGAGCAACGAACCCCTGGCGAACAGCATCGCACGCGAACGCTCGAGGAAGCTGTCGCGCACGGCGTGGCCGTGCCCAGCTGCGATCGCGCGGCATTCGGCGAACAGGCGCTCGATGATCGCGGCACCGTCGGACGTGGCGAGAATCGCGCCAATGGGCGCGCGGAAAAGACACGTGCTGCCCGCGAGCGACGCGAGGAACACCCACTTCTCCCACATCTCCTGAAGGATGTGATCGCTCGCCTTCACGTGGAAACCGGCATTGCCGAACTGATCCGCCACGGCTTGCACACGCGGTGAGACGCCGCCGCCGAGTTCGCCGAACGTGATGGCCTGCACGTCGTTCAGATGCACGATCTCGCGCTTGTCGTTGAGCGTGGACGCGATCAGGCAGACGCCGCCCAGCACCGCCTGCGTGCCGAAGCGCGCCTGCAGGACTTCGAGATGACGCATGCCGTTGAGCAGCGGCAGGATCAACGTGTTCGGGCCGACGGCTGCGGCGAACGAATCGATGGCATTGTCGAGGTCGTAGGCCTTGCAGCTCAGCAGCACGAGATCGAACGGTTGAACGCCTTGCGGCTCGAGCGCTTCGCGCGTAACGGTCTTGACGTCGCGCAGCGTGAGATCGCCCGCCGGACTGCGAATGACAAGGCCCGCTTCGTGCAGTTGCGCGGCGCGCGCCTCACGTACCAGAAACGTCACGTCACGCCCCGCAGCGGCGAGCCGGCCGCCGAAATAGCCGCCCGTCGCGCCCGCGCCGACTACCAGAATTCGCATGTCTACTCCTCGTTCTCGCGTTCATCGCGTAGACGCCTGGCTTACGCGCCTTGCTTACGCTTAGTTAGCAAAATTGCCGCGGCAATTTCGGGATGGCGTCCATGCTAGAGCAAATCGGCGTATCTTGCCGGCGCCGGCAGGGCCGGCGCGTTTTTGGTACAGTCCGTTTTTTGACGACGGCAAAACGGAGTACACCATGCGCCTGCTGCACACGATGATCCGGGTCGGCGACCTCGATCGCTCGATCAAGTTCTATACCGAACTGCTCGGCATGAAACTGCTGCGCCGCGAAGACTACCCCGATGGCAAGTTCACGCTGGCCTTCGTCGGGTACACGGACGAGCGCAATGGCACCGTGATCGAACTTACGCATAACTGGGATACGGCTTCGTACGATCTTGGGACTGGCTTCGGCCATCTGGCGGTCGAGGTGGACGATGCCTACGCTGCCTGCGCGAAGATCAAGGAGCAGGGCGGGACGGTGGTGCGCGAAGCCGGTCCGATGAAGCATGGGACCACGGTGATCGCGTTCGTGACCGATCCGGACGGGTACAAGATCGAGTTTATTCAGAGGAAGAAGTAAAGTCTTTCTCGTGGCGGTGTCGGGATTGCCCGATGCCGTCGCTTGAGGCTCATTGAGCATTAAGTCGAATTGGCAATCGTCCGGAATTAAAAAGAAAATATTGGGCGATTTGTGAGAATTTGAATATTCCGTTATCTCTATCTCGTTTTGGATATGAGTGCGGCTATTTGTCGATTGCGCGTCTCATCATTATTGGTGATTGATTTCGTATGTCATTGCCAGGCGCTTGTTTCGGTGGATTTTGGATTGCCGGGACTACCTGGGTGCGATCCCCTACGACTCCATTTCAGACTCTTCCTATATACGTAGAAGTATCGGCGGAAGAAACTCTCTCCCCTGTCATTAAACATGAAACGGATTCGGCAAGGCGCTCCCACGCGCGGGGTAGCCACCTTCGGGCTGGCACGCGCAGGTTGTGCGTATCCGCGCGAGCGTAATCGAATTCGTCGAGCGAGGGAGTGCAGCGTGCAGGCAAGCAACCAGTTTCCGCGTATTTCGTTTCTTATCCTTAGTGGATTCATGGCATCGCTGGACATTTCACGAATCAACCTGCAGTCACTGACGACGAGTCGAGTGCGCCAGCGGTGATGAACCCCGTCTGCAGAGACGCGGCGATCGATTCATTCGTGGAAAGCCCAATGCATCTGCCCGCTCAAGGCAATCCCACCACATCGAGACGCCGCTTTGGCGCACTGATGCGTTTGGTGGACTTTGCTGTGATCGCAGCGTGCGCGTTCATTGCGCTGCGGTTGGAGGCAACAGCGGCTCAGCCCGGCTACGACAACGCGCTTGTCGCCTTCGCACTATTGGCGTCGGTCTTCCTCTTTCCGCTCTTCGGCCTGTATCAGGCCATTCGCAGCCACATCTTCTGGCGCTGCGTTTGCGCGCCTGTAGTCGCCTTGGTGCTCGCTTTCGCCGTCGCATTGCTGATCGCGACCACGTTGCTCGACCCGTATCGACCGGCGGGTGACTGGTTCGTGCGGTGGATGTACCTCTCCGGTCTGGGCCTCGTGATCTGCCGGATCACCGAACGCAGCCTTTGTCTGCGCCGGAAGGAGCAGGGCGCACGTACGCACGCGGTTGCGATCGTCGGCAGCGGGGCGTATTGCGACCACTTGCTGCGCAAGGTCGAAACAATGCCATATTCGATTTACAGCGTGTCGACCATCTTGGACACCGGCCCCGGGACTGCCATGGCGCCCAGCGTCGTACCGGCGTTTCGCGACCGGGAACGGTTTGCCGAATACGTGCGGCATTATTGCGTCGCGGAAGTCTGGCTCGCGTTGCCGCTCTCGGAAGAGAACACGATTCGCGAATTCATCGACCTGTTTCGCAACGACCTCGTGAACATCCGGTTCGTTCCCGATGTCAGTGGCCTGGCGCTTTTCGAAGGTGAAATGGTCAACCTCGACGGCACGTTTGCGATCAACCTCGTGGGTTCACCGTTTTCGTCTGGCGCCCTCGTGTCGAAGGATATTTTCGATCGCGTGTTTGCATTGCTGGCTGTCATCGGGCTGGCTCCAGCGCTTTTCATCATCGCGCTCGCCGTGAAGCTTTCCTCGCCGGGGCCTGTGCTCTTCACGCAGCGTCGCAAAGGTGCGAACGGCAAGGTCTTCAACATCTACAAGTTCCGCAGCATGCGAGTGCATGAAACGGCGCACGGCGTCGTCAGGCAGGCAACCCGTAACGACCCCCGTATTACGCGTATTGGTGCTTTCCTGCGTCGTACGAGTCTCGATGAACTACCGCAATTCCTAAACGTACTGCGCGGCGAAATGTCGGTAGTCGGGCCGCGCCCACACGCCATCGAGCATGACGCGCTCTATCAAAACATCGTGGACGACTATGTTCACCGCTATCGCATCAAGCCGGGAATTACAGGCTGGGCGCAAGTCAACGGCTTTCGCGGCGAAACGGATTCTGTCGAGAAGATGCGGGGCCGCGTCGAACACGATCTCTATTACCTCAGCAACTGGTCCTTCTGGCTCGACATGCGAATCATAGTCGCAACGATCTTCAAGGGACTGGTACATCGCAACGCGTATTGAATAGCCGGAATGTGGACGTGCTGACACGAATCAATCAACCGTCTAGTCGCGCAGGTCGCAGGCAACTGCACGAGGCCGCCGCCCGGCTTGCGACTAGCGCTACTGCAATCGCGCTCTGTGTAGCGCTGGGCGCTTGTGCCATCGCGCCGGGCATGCGCATGCTGGTTTCGCCGGGAACGATTCAAGCCGCGCCGGGCGCCGCCACCGGCACGAATGCCGCGACTGCTTCATCCGAGGCATCTCCAGGCGGCGAAGGCACGCAAGTCGCCAGTGCGACTTCCTCCACGCCCGAAGTGGCCATCACGGAACTCAATGTCGACACCGTAAAGCGCTTCCAGGAAGCGCGGCAGAAGCAGCAACAACAGCAGGTCGATTTGCTTTCGACGACTCCGCAGGCTTACACGATTGGCGCCGGCGACGTGCTCCAGATCGTCGTATGGGACCATCCTGAACTCTCCGCGGCCGTAGGCAGCACGCAGTCGCAAGCCTCCACGCGGCCCGGCGATCCGTTCTCCGGCTTCATCGTCGATCAATCGGGCGACCTCACGTTTCCCTACGCCGGTGCGATGCGCGTTGCCGGACTTCGCACCGAGGAAGTTCAACGCCGCTTGACGACGTCGCTTGGCCGCTATTTCGTCAAACCGCAGGTGACGGTGCGCATGGCCTCCTATCGCGCGCACGAAGTCTATGTGGACGGCGAAGTGCGCAACCCAGGTGTGGTTGCAGTCAATGACGTGCCGATGTCGCTTTATGAAGCGATTTCGCGCGCGGGCGGCTTCGCGGACACGGCCGATCAAAGCGACCTCGTGCTCGTGCGCGACGGCAAATCGCACCGCGTGAATCTCACGCAGATGGTGGCAAGCGGCCTCAGCCCGTCGCGCCTCTATCTCAAGCCGGGCGACATGTTACGGGTCGTCGCGCGCGACGAAAACGACGTCTACGTGATGGGCGAAGTCAACAAGCCGATCTCCGCCATTCCGCGTCGTACGGGGCGTATCACCCTGGCTGACGCCATCGCACAGGCGGGCAGCGTCAATTCGTCTACCGCAGACGCAGCGCAAATGTTCGTCATTCGTGGCGCGTTGAGCGGCAAGCCTGAAGTCTTCCATCTGGATGGTCGTTCGCCGGTGGCAATGCTCGTTGCGAAGGAGTTTGATCTTCAGCCCAAAGATGTCGTGTATGTCGATGGCAATGGCCTTGTCCGCTTCAATCGCGTATTGACGTTGTTGATTCCTGTGATCAACGCGGGCTTGACTGCGGGGGTGATGGCGAAATGATCGAGAGCGTTCTGGTCGTTTGCGAAGGCAACATCTGCCGCAGCCCGTTGGCGTGCGCCATGCTGACGCGTTCGGTCCCGGGCATCACTTTCAGTTCGGCGGGTACGCATGCGCTGACAGGCGAGGGCGCGGACCCGCTCATGATCGAAATGGCGCGCGTTCGTGGCGTGGGACTCGAGGGTCACGTAGCGACGCCGCTTACCGACGAGCGCGTGCGCAACGCCGACCTGATCCTCACCATGACGAAGTTGCAGCGGGAGCATATCGAGCGCGCCTGGCCGTTCGTGCGTGGCAAGGTGTATCGGTTGATCGAAACGGAAGGCGTCGACATCGTCGACCCGTATCGGCGACATCGCGCGACGTTCGACCTCGCGGTTGCACAGATCGAACACGGCGTCGCGCACTGGCGCGACGTCCTCGCAGGACAGCAAGTTAATTGAATCATGACTCTTCTGAAGAAAAATCCGCAGACCAATACCGCGGACGACGATGAAATCGACCTCTCGGAGTTGTTTGCCGTGCTTCGCGAGAACCTTTGCTTGATTGGTATCGTCACGGCAATCGTGTTCGTACCCGGGGCGCTCTACGCGTTTCTCGGCACGCCTGTTTATCGCGCGGATGCGGTGATTCAGGTGGACGACGACTCGGGCATGGGTTCGATCAACGACAAGCTGGGTGACCTGGCATCGCTGTTCCAGTCGAAGGCGACTGCGGACGCGGAAATCGAGTTGATTCGCTCGCGTACCGTGGTAGGCGAGACGGTCGACAAGCTCCATGTCGATATCGACGCGCGTCCCCACTATTTCCCGCTGATTGGTGCGCCGATCGCGCGCTATCGCGCGCAATTCAGCGATGGATTGCTCCCGCCCATGCTCGCGATGAAAAGCTTCGCGTGGGGCGGTGAGCGCATCGGCGTCGCGCAGTTCACCGTACCCGCGGCGCTTTACGAGAAGAAGTTCAAGCTAACGGCCCTTGATGACGAAGCGTTTGAACTCGTTGATCCTGACAACAATGTGGTGCTTCGGGGACGCGTCGGAACGATAGTCAACGGCAGAACGGAGTATGGTCCGATCACGCTCAAGGTGACGTCGTTGCTGGCTCATTCCGGCGCGCGTTTCGATTTGAAGCGCTTCTCGACGCAGCTAACCGTCGCCGAACTCCAGAAAAACCTGGACATTGCCGAGAAGACGAAGCAGTCGGGGATCATCGGCATGAAGCTCGATGGCATCGACGCCCAACGCGTCACGGCTATCGTCAACATGATTGCGAGCCTCTACGTGCAGCGCAACGTCGATCGCAAATCGGCGCAGGCGGAGCAGATGCTCAGCTTCCTTGGTGAGCAGTTGCCGCAACTGCGCGCTGACCTGGACAAGGCGGAAGCTCGTTATAACGCATTTCGGGCGATGTCCGGCGCGATCGATCTCGACGCGCAGGGCAAGCTCCTCCTGCAAACGGTCGTCGATACACAAACGCGTTTGACGGAGCTTCAGCAACAGCGCGCTGACCTTGTCCAGCGATACACGGCATCGCATCCCATGGTCGCGGCGGTGGACGCGCGTATTGCGGAACTGGAGCGCCAGCAGGATCAATACGAGAAGCAGGTGACGGCGCTACCCGACACGCAGCAGCAGGCGCTGCGGCTCATGCGCGACGTGAAAGTCAGTACCGGTCTCTACATGAAACTGCTTGATAGCACGCAGCAATTGCGCGTGCTGAAGGCGGGCCAGCTTGGCAACGTGCGGACGGTCGATTACGCCGTCGTGCCCGAAGCGCCTGTGCGCCCGCTGAAGCTTCTGGTCCTGCCTCTAGCCCTGATGCTAGGTCTGCTGCTTGGGTGTGGGCTCGCGCTCGCACGCCGCATGTTCAAGCGTGGGCTGGAGACCCCGGCGGAAATTGAGCACGCCGTCGATATTCCCGTATACGCAATCATCTCGCACAGCGACAAGGAACTTGCACTGCGTCAGTCCGTGCGCCGCAACCCGACGAGGCCAGCCGTTCTCGCAGCGGCGTATCCAGACGATGTGGCGGTGGAAGGATTGCGCAGTTTGCGTACCGCCATGCAATTTGGGCTACTCAAGCCCGAGAACAACATCGTGATGCTTACCGGGCCGCGGCCGGGCGTCGGCAAATCGTTTGTATCGGTGAACCTGGCAACGGTGCTGGCGGCAACCGGCAAGCGCATTCTACTGATCGATGCCGACATGCGACGCGGCGACGTTCACGTGTACTTCTCCATCAATCGCAAGCCCGGGTTCTCCGAGCTACTGACTGGGCGCGAGGCGAAGGATGTCATTCATCACGAAGCGCTGCCCAACCTGGACGTGGTGACGTCAGGCTCGATACCCGAGCGTCCGGCGGAACTTCTCGTTCGAGAGCGACTTGGCGAAATGCTGAAGGCGCTGGCACAGACATACGACATGGTCATCATCGACTCACCGCCTGTGCTAGCGGTGACCGACGCAGTCCTGATAGGCAAGCACGCAGGCGCCACGCTAATGGTCGTGCGCTATGGGCGCCATTCCGCCGCCGAGTTGCGCGAATGCACGCGCCAGCTTGCGAGCGCTGGCATCGATGTCGATGGCTTTCTGCTGACGGATGTGCCTGGACGTGGCACATCCTACGGCGCGTACTCGAACTACACCAGGAAGTCCAACTAAGACGGGGCGCCGCGTCGCACGAACCGTTTAAGGCAATGCTGATGGAAAAAAATGTACTACTAACATTTGGAACGCGACCAGAGGCGATCAAGATGGCGCCTCTGGTCAAGCGCCTCCAACGCGAGCCGGGCGTTCGGTGTCGGGTGTGCGTTACCGGGCAGCATCGCGAGATGCTGGATCAGGTGCTCAGCTTGTTCGCCGTTGAGCCCGACTTCGATTTGAACATCATGAAGCACGGTCAGGATCTCTACGACGTCACGGCTTCCATTCTGGCGGGCATGCGTGACGTGCTCGAACAAGAGCAACCCGATCTCGTGCTCGTGCATGGCGATACGACCACGACGATGGCGGCAACATTGGCCTCGTTTTATAACCGTACGCCGGTCGCACACGTTGAAGCGGGATTGCGGACTGGGAACCTGCTTTCGCCCTGGCCGGAAGAAGCCAACCGCAAGCTGACGGGCGCGCTCGCGTCGCTTCATTTTGCACCTACTGAAACTGCGCGGGACAACTTGCTGCGCGAAGGCGTTTCGGCGCAATCAATCATTGTTACGGGCAATACCGTCATCGACGCGTTGCTGCACGTGAGAGAGCGCCTCGCGACGGATGCAAAGCTGAACGAGCAAGCACAACATGCTCTCCCGAAACTCGACCCCAAGCGTCCGCTCATTCTGGTAACGGGCCACCGCAGAGAGAGTTTCGGTGATGGCTTCGAACGCATCTGCACGGCGCTCGCGCAAGTCGCGCGGGCGTGGCAGGACGTGGACGTCGTCTATCCCGTTCATCTGAACCCGAACGTGCGCGAACCCGTCAATCGCCTGCTCACCGGAATTGCGAATGTGCATTTGATCGAGCCGCTTGATTATTTGCCCTTCGTCAGCCTCATGGACCGCGCGCATTTGATCCTGACGGATTCGGGCGGAGTCCAGGAGGAGGCTCCCTCGCTGCGCAAGCCGGTGCTCGTAATGCGTGAAACGACCGAGCGCCAGGAGGCAGTCGATGCGGGCGTGGTGCGGCTCGTTGGGACGGACGTAAGCGCAATCGTGCAGGGCGTGACGCACTTGCTGGAAGACGGGAAGGCTTACGCGTCGATGGGCCGCGGCGATAACCCGTACGGGGACGGACACGCATGCGAGCGCATTACGAGTGCGTTGAATGACTGGTGGGGTACCGCCGCTCGCGCGGCGTGAGGACATGAAGAATAGAGGCTTGGCTACCATGAACTTCGAAACGATTTCGGTTGTTGGTCTGGGTTATATCGGCCTCCCCACAGCGGCAGCGTTCGCTGCGCGCCGCAAGAAAGTCATTGGCGTTGACGTCAACCAGCACGCAGTCGACACGATCAACCGCGGCGCCATTCATATTCTCGAGCCGGAACTCGACATGCTGGTTCAGGCGGCGGTATCGCAGGGGTATCTGCGCGCGACGACGCAGCCCGAACCCGCCGACGCATTTCTCATCGCCGTTCCGACGCCGTTTTCGGACGGCCACAAACCCGACCTTTCATACATCGAAGCGGCAAGCCGTGCCGTCGCGCCGGTACTGAAAAAGGGCGACCTGGTTGTGCTCGAATCGACTTCGCCGGTTGGTGCGACCGCGCAAATGTCCGAGTGGATGGCGGGGATGCGTCCGGACCTGACCTTCCCGCAGCAAATGGGAGATGCGTCCGACGTGCGTATTGCACACTGCCCTGAGCGGGTGTTGCCTGGCCACGTGATTCGGGAACTCGTTGAAAACGATCGGGTGATTGGCGGCATGACGGCGCGTTGCAGCGAGGCGGCGCGCGAGCTTTACCAAGTGTTCGTGCGTGGCGAATGCATCGTTACGGACGCCCGAACCGCCGAGATGTGCAAGCTCACCGAGAACTCGTTCCGCGATGTGAATATCGCGTTCGCGAATGAGCTTTCACTGATTTGCGACCGACTGGATATCAACGTGTGGGAATTGATCAAGCTGGCGAACCGGCATCCGCGCGTGAATATCCTCCAGCCGGGGCCGGGCGTGGGCGGGCATTGCATCGCCGTCGATCCGTGGTTCATCGTGGATTCGGCACCTGAGCAGGCTCGTCTCATTCGTGCCGCGCGTACGGTGAACGATGACAAGCCGCATTGGGTTGTCGAGCGTGTGGCGCGCGCAGCGAAGCGCTTTCGTGAGCCGGTGATCGCGTGTCTTGGGCTCGCGTTCAAGGCGAACATCGACGATCTGCGTGAAAGCCCGGCTGTGGAGATTGCGAAGGAACTGGCCCAGCGTTTTCCGGGGCAGGTGGTGGCGGTCGAGCCGAATATTCGCGAACTGCCGGAGGGGTTGCAGGGTGTCCTGCATCTGTGTGATCTGCGTGCCGCGTTAGCTGAGGCCGATGTGATTGTGATTCTGGTCGATCACTCGCAGTTCAAACAGGTCGATCCGGTCCGGTTGCAGGCGAAGGTGGTGATTGATACGCGTGGGGTGTTGGCGTGAACGGAGAGCAAGCGTTTTCACCGCGCAATCAGACCGCAAATGGATAAGGCAGGATGCTCGCCGCGAATCCTGGGCGCAGCGGGACGGATGGCGCGAGCGCCGCGCCTCAGCCGCAACTTGTTCGCGATGATCGCGTGGCAGGTTGGCAATTACCTCGTGCCGCTGGCAACGTTCCCGTATCTCACGCGCATGCTCGGGCCGACGAATTTCGGCATCCTCAGCTATGCGTCGGCCATTGCTGTCTACGGTGTGCTGTGGACGGACTGGGGCTTCAACCTCAGTGGGCCGCGTGCGATCGTGGAATGCCGCGGCGACAAGGCCGCCATCAACGAACTGATCTGGTCGATCATCTTCGCGAAGGCGCTGCTTTGTCTTGTTTCTCTGCTCGCGCTGGGCATCGCGATGCGCTTCGACAGGCACGCCGCCGCCGCGCTACCCGTCGTGCTGATGTCGTGGATCACCGTCGTGAGCAACGTGTTCACGCTCAACTGGGTGCTGCAAGGGCTGGAGCGATTTTCGCTGTTCGCGGTGGTGTCGCTGGCGGGGCGCTTCGCGACCCTGCCGCTGATCTTCGTATTCGTCAAATCAGCTGACGACATTGCGATCGCGGCGGCGATTCAGGCGCTTGCACCCTGCCTGACGGGTCTCTTCTCGCTGCTGATGGTACGCCCACTCGGGCTGCTGGGCCTGCCGGGCCGAGCATGGCGCTCGGCGGCACGGTCAAGACCGTGGGAAACATGGTGCCCGCCCAGATCAATACCGTGTTGTATCCGCGGGTGTCGGCGCTGATGCTGGACAGGCCGAGGTCCGCGGCGAAACTCACGGCGCTTGGCGCCGCCGCAACGCTCGCCATCACTGGCGCGGGCGTGCTTGCCGTCACCGCGCTCTCGGGCTACGTGACGAGCGTAATTCTCGGGCGCGGCTTCGGCGCGGCGGCGCCGGTGTTGACATTGCTCTGCCTCGCGACGGTGTTCGGCAATCTCGCCTATCTGCTCGGCCTCCAGGTGCTGGTGCCGTTCACGAACGGCAAGTTGAGGTCGATCGTCATGCTGCTCGCGGGCATCCTCAACATTGGATTGTCGTGCGCGCTGATTCCGCGCTTCGGCGCACGCGGCGGCGCGTGGGCGTTGCTGATCGCCGAGGCGGTGATCTTCACGGTGTTCGTCCTGGTAATCGCGAGATCGACCCGCATGCGGGCGCATTTCACACAATTGCTGAGGGCATGAATGGCAGCAAGATTTCCGGTCATGATCGTTTCGCTTGCGCGCTCGGGGCGGCGCGAGCGCATCGCAGAGGTGATGTCTAGATATGGCGTTGATTTTTCGTTTATTGACGCGATCGATGCCCGGCGTTTCGAGAGCGACGAACTCGCCCGTCTTTACGACGACTCGGCGGCGCGCTCGCGCTACCGGCGAGCGCTGACCCGGGGCGAGGTGGCGTGCTTCCTCAGTCATCGGCTGCTTTGGCAGCGCGTCGTAAGTGGCGGCAGGAGCGTGATCGTGCTCGAAGACGACGCGTTGCTGGATCACGCGTTCTTCGCGAAGGTGTTGACGTGGCCCGAGGGCCCGCTTGCGCGCATTGCCGACGTCGTGCTGCTGGGGCGGTCGAAGCTGAGCCGATCAAGCGCGGCGCGCGCGTACCTCTACGAGCCGCTCAAGCGAGCCAAGCGCATCGACGGCATGCGGATTGGTACGCCCTTCAAGCAATGGACTTCGGGTTCTGTCGGCTACTGGATCTCGCCGCGCGGCGCGATGCTCGCGCTGGCTCATACGGAAGGGCCGGTGCGGGCGCTACTCGACGACTGGCCGTGGCATCGTGACGACGGCGCAATGATCATCAAGGAACTGCGGCCCTACGTGGTATGGGAGGCGTTCGAATCACTGGCGAGCGACCTGGAAGGCGAGCGCATCCGCCTTGCGCCGACGAGAGCCCGATGGCGCGATTGCCTGCTCGAGCCCTTGCGCACAGTGAGACTCATCGCGCGCTGGACAGTCGCGGCGGTGATTCGCCTCGTCGAGTCTGCCGGTGGCAGCGGCAAGCGGCACGGCGGCGCGCAATGATTGACTCGGCAGTCCCGATGCGCGAATCACGCGCGGGCGCTTGGGACAAATCGGTGAGGGCGATGATCTGGCTCATCCTCCTGGCCGGTATCGCACTGTCGCCGCTCTCAGACTTCCTTTCCGTTTATGCGCTGAAGGGGCAGGTCGGCGGCGACATGGGCGCGCGCTATTCGCTTTTCGTGCGAGGCGCGATGGTCGCCGGGTTGATCGCCATGATGCTGTTCAGCGGACGGGTACGGCTCTCGAACTGGCGCATCTGCTTGTTGGCGCTGGTTGTGGTCACCATGTCGTGCGCCTCGTTGGCGTTCGACGAAATGGCTGGGGGGGAATTCGTCGAAGAAGTCATCGTGATCGCGAAGGTCTTTTCGCTGTTCGTCTATGTCGCGGCATTCTCCGAACTCACGGACGCTCAACTGGAGAAAGTCGAAGCCTTGATGCGCGTGACGTTGCTGGTGTACGCGCTCGCGATTCTCGCAGGCGCCGTGTTCTCGATTGATATCTTCCGCAGCTATCGGGGCGGCACGCAGATCCGCGCGGGCTACAAAGGCATCATCTATGCGCAGAACGAGGCGTCGGGGTTACTGCTCTCGGGGCTGGCGCTGGCGTACCTGCACGTCGTCCGGAATGGCTGGAGCGCAAGGCGCATCGGGCTAATCGTGGCGCTTTTCGTGGCGGCGTTCCTGTTGGGCACGAAGGGTGCGTTGGTCACCGGCTTCGGCGTCGTTGCGGCGTACTCCTATGCGCGATACGGCGTTATCAAGGCGAGTGTCCGGCTCGTCGTTGTCGTCGCGATGATGTCGGTGATTGCGGTTGCGGTCTATTTCATCGTGCCCTCCGTGCACCAGGCGGTTGATCTAAGCATTCAATACTTCAGCTATCAAAGCGATCACGCGGGCGGCGGCAAGATCGCGACAGTGCTCATGTCCGGTCGCGACATAAAGTTCTCGAATGTATGGGACGAACTCGCCAGTCGAGACTTCCTGCCTCTGCTCACAGGCGGTTATCCGATCGTTCGTTACCTCATCGAAATGGACGGACCCGACCTCACGTTGATCATGGGGATCCCGGTGTTCTGCCTGTACCTGCGGGATATTTTCAGGCTGTACGCACAGCACGGCGATGGGCATATCTCGCACTACGGAAGTTATTTCCTCCTCTTGCTGATGATGATCGCGTGCTCGGCCGGTCACGTGTTGACGTCTGCGATCGTTGCGCCTTATCTCGCCGTGATCGCGGACCTGGTGCACCGATGGTCCGACGAGGAGCGCAGGGCAATTGCGGACGGGCGATGAACGTATGAAAAGCGAGTGCCAGTGTCATGGGTAAAGCAATGTGTGTGCTTCACGTGGGTCCTGGATTAGGCCAGCGAGGGGGTGTCGCCTCCGTGCTCGACGAGTTGCGAGCCGCGAAAGCGCTGTTCGAGGAGAACGCGATTCGAGTCGAATTCTTCGAGACGCGCGGCTTCAAGGCGACGAAGGACAGACTGCTGTTCTTCGTGCTGGACATACCGCGATTCTTCCTGCGTGTGTTGAATGGAATTGACGTCATTCACTTCCACGTTTCGGCGCGCGGCTCGGTGCTGAGGAATCTGGTCCTCTATCGGGTCACTCGCATGCTCCAACGAAAGGTGATTTTTCACTGGCACTCGAACAACCTTCCCGATTGCATCGAGCAGTCCAACGGATGGATCAAGTCGGGTTTGCGGGACTTCATCGAGTCGTCCGACGAGGCCATCGGCGTGTCGACCGCAATGGCCGCGGACATTCGCAAGTTCAGAAATGGAGCAAGCGTTCGGGTCGTCGGCAACTGTGCGCTCAATGCGGAGCGCATTGCGTCGCTTGGGCCGGCGAAAGCGATGAACGCACGCGATCCTCAGTCATACGTCGCGTTTTCGGGAAGCTTCTCCGAAGAGAAGGGGCTGTCCGAGCTGTTCGCCGCGGTTGCGATTTTGAAGAAGAAACAGCGGCACATTCACGTGAAGCTTGCCGGGACGGGCGAAACGGATCAATGGGCCGAGCTTGCCCGGCAGTTCGAAATAGAGGATCGCATTTCGTTTGTCGGCTGGCTGCGCGGCGACGAACTGATGGACTTCTACCGCAACGCGCGGGTGTTGTGTTTGCCCAGTCATCGTGAGTCGTTCGGCATCGCGACCCTCGAGGCAATGCTTTGCGGTCTTGCGGTCGTAGGCACAAGGACGGGAGGATTCTTCGATCTCGTCAAGGAAGGGAAGACGGGATTTCTGGTCGAATCGGGCAATGCCGGGCAGCTTGCTGAGGCGCTCGAACAGGTCTGCGTTAATCCCCGCATGGCGTGGCAGATGGGCGAGGCGGGGCGTCGGTACGGCCTTGCGTGTTACTCGGTCAGGAGTGTGTGCGCCGAATATGTTCTTTGTTACCGTGGGCTACGGTGACAACCCATTCGAGTGCCAGATCAAGCTATTTAGGAACACATATGAAGCTTGCATCATTGCAATTACCGCGCTTTGGTTTGTGCGGCGTGACGCTGCTCGCGTGCGCGCTCATGATGCCGGCGCTGACAAATGCGGATCTGCCACCGGTCGACCCCGCAGGAACGCGAATGATCCACGTGGATTGGGACGCCGGATTTGGTAGTGTGGTATCGCTGCAAGCGAATCCCGGGGGGATCGAGATCGTGTCCGATCCGGAAAATGCGGCGCGCAAGGTCTTGCGGTCGACGATTGCGCGCCGCGAAAGCTATACGCATGTCGCGAACGGTACGCCGCGAGCTGAATTGCTGTTCCGCGAGCCGGCGACGTTCGCACAAGGGTCCGATTATCTCGTCCGATGGAGCACGTACATTCCGCGCGATTTCGAATTCGACGGTAAGCAAATGGTGATCATTTCGCAGATTCATCAGTCGGCGAGGGAGGGAGGGCCGACGCTCGCGTTGACCTTACTCGCGACGAACTACTACATTTCGACGCGCGGCGGCACGCAGGTGGAGAAGACGACCGCCGGCGCAAAACTTTGCTGCGCTGATGGCGACAAAGGGAAGTGGGTCTATTGGATGCTTCGCTATATCCCAGACGACTCTGGCCAGCAGTCGCTTACGCAGCTTTGGAAGAATGGCGAATCGGTCTTTCGTTCCGAACACGTCGCCAATGCCTATCCCGATGATCAGCATGCCTATATGAAAGTCGGATTGTATAAGGCCGGATGGGAGAAAGAGCCATCCGACGCGGAAGTCCAAACATTGTTCTATGGACCTGTCTCAATCTTCAAGCGATAAATCAGTTATGGAAATATCACGTAAGAAGGGACGGGATCAGGTCGGAGGGATTTGCGATGCGCTATTGCATAGGATCAAAAGTGACGATTACTGCGGTTACGATCCCTACGATGCGTTGAACAGCAGTCTGTTCTCGACGCTCGGAGGCATGCGCCTTCGGATGGCCAGAATTGCCTGGCAGCAGTTGCATAGGCGCAGTCCGATCAATCTAAGGGCGCTCTGCGCGATTGAAAAAGCCAGGAATCCGAAGGGGATTGCGTTGATGGTGCTCGGATTGATCGAGCGCTTTGAGCAGCGGCGAAGCAATGCCGACCTTGACGAGGCGATCAGGCTGGGCGACTGGCTGTTGTCCCAGCGGGCCAATCCACAGGCCTGGCCGCACAGTGCATGGGGATACAACTTCCATTGGGCTGCGCGAGCATTCGACGTACCGCGTGGCAAGCCAAATGCGATTACGACGTGCTATGTCGCGCGAGCGCTTCTCGCGCTATGGCGGGTGACGGGCGAGCGCCGGTTTGTCGAGAGCGCGCTGGACGCAGGAAAATTCCTGCAAACCCTGTACATGGTGCAGGAAGAAGGCGTTTTCTATCGCTATGTGCCCGGCGAGAGCGTGATGGTTCACAACGCCAACCTTTGGTCGGCTGCGATCGTCGCATTGACGGCGAGTCACGTAGGGGATGGCGCGGCGTGCGAGCAGGCGCTGCTCGCGGCACGTCATTCGGCCCACGCGCAGGGCGCGGATGGCGCGTGGCGGTACGGCGAACGCAGTCATCACGGGTTCGTCGACGGATTCCACACCGGCTATAACCTGGAGGCTTTGTCCACACTGCAAGGGGCGTTGGCGACGCGTGAGTTCGAGCAAGTCGTGGAGCGGGGCATGGGGTTCTACCGACAAGCATTTTTCGAGCCGAACGGCGATGTGAAGTACTACGCGAGCCGGACGTATCCACTCGACATGCATTCGGTTGCGCAAGCTGTCATCACGCTGCTGCGTGTCGGCGGGTCCGACGAAGACCATGAACTTGCGCGACGAGTTATCCATCGCGCGATCGAACGCCTCTATCTGCGAAGCAGGGAACGCTTTGTCTATCGACAGGGGCGCTATTTTTCCAACCAGGTGAATTACATGAGATGGACTCAGGCGTGGGCGTTCTACGCGCTGAGTCTGTATGGCGCCGACGCCGAGCGGCGCACGCGAGTTGCACAATGAAACGAATAGAGCTGTTTTCCTGCCCGATGGACGTGGCTACCGGCCGCGAGACCGTCGAGTTGATCAGGAACCGGGTCGAGGCCAGGCAGTTTACGCAGCATGTCGTCGTCAACGCGGCGAAGGTCGTGCACATGCAGCGCGATATCGTCCTTGCGGCGTCGATTCGCGCATGTGACATCATCAATATTGACGGCATGGGCGTCGTCTGGGCCGCGCGCATGCTCGGCGTTGACGTGCCGGAGCGGGTTGCCGGCGTCGATCTCTTTGACGACCTGCTCGCGATGGCTGCCGAGTGCGGCTTTCCGGTCTTTCTGCTTGGCGCCACGTCCGAGGTGGTGCAGGCCACTGCGGAGACCATCGGTGGGCGTCATCCTCGCCTGATCGTGGCGGGCTATCACCACGGCTACTTCTGGGACGATGAGCCCGCGATCGTCGAGAAGATCGGTGCATCGGGCGCACGCCTTTTGTTCGTTGCGATTACGTCGCCGAAGAAGGAGAACTTCATCGATCGCTGGCGCGCGCAACTTGGCGTGGATTTCGTCATGGGAGTGGGGGGCACGTTCGATGTCGTCGCGGGGAAAGTGCGCAGGGCGCCAGTGTGGATGCAACGTTACGGCCTCGAATGGCTCTATCGTGTCATTCAGGAGCCGGGTCGCATGTGGCGTAGATACCTGACTACGAATTTGCAATTCGCCGGCCTGCTGCTCAAGGCGATACTGCGCATGCCGCGAAGGCAGGTGCATTAATCGGGGACAACGTGATCATTTCACCGAACGTCGTCATCGCTGGCAGGAGTGGGAAACCTGCGGCGCCCGCTCACATCCCGGGCACCATCTCGGGCGGATGCTGCTTAAGCTGCTTCCTCGCCTCGCGAAACTCCGGAAAGATCGATTCAACGGTTTCCCAGAACCTTGGGCTGTGATTCATCTCGCGCAAATGCGCGAGTTCATGCGCCACCACATAGTCCACGACGGAGAGCGGAAAATGAATCAGCCGCCAGTTCAAGCGAATTCTCCCTTCGCTTGAACAGCTCCCCCACCGCGTCGCCGCCGAAGAAAGCCCATAAGACCGGAACGAGACCCCAAGCTTCTCGGCATACACCTCGAGCCGCTCACCGAAAATCCGCGTCGCTTCGCTCTGCAGCCATCCAGTCACGCGGTCCTTGATCTGCTGCGCGTCAGCATGCGGCGGCAGCGGCAACGCAAGCACGCGCGTCTCCTGATCGAACGCGAGCAAGGAAGCCCCCAGCTTCACCGTAATTGGCTTGCCAAGATAAGGCAGCTCTGCCCCGTCGCTCCATTCCACGCGCGGCAAGGCGCGCTGCTCCGTGCGCGTTTGCCATTCGGCGAGCTTGGCGAAAATCCACCGCTGCTTCTCGGCGATCGCGGTCTCGATATCGGCGATCGTGACCCACCTGGGGGCCGTGATGCTGAGCCCGGTGCCGTCGATCACGAACCCGATCGATTTGCGCGACGAGCGCTTGAGCCGGTAATGCAGCGTGCGCGCGCCAAGCACGATAGTACGCAGGCGCGTGCCATCGGGCGCAAGCGGTGCCTTGCCGGGCTTTTCGGGCGAGTGCGGAGTCGCAGGCTGCGGTGTGAGAGAGGGGGAGGACGCATCAGGCGGCACCACAGGCGCCGGTTCAGCAAAGAGCGGCAAGTCGAGTTGCCGGTTGTCGAGTGCCGCGTTTGGGCGCGGCGTGGGGGACTTCTGCATCGTCAGGCCTGGTGCGGATGGGCGTGCGCGGCGTGGGCGTGCGCCGTTCGCGGGTCGTTTGCGCGGGGCTTCTGGCGCCCTGTCGCGTGGCGCGCCCAACCGTGCGGCGAGCAGCGCCCACATCCGCGCCACGACGCTTCGCGCGACGCGAGCCAGTTCGCCCTGCGCCTCAAATCCGTGCCGCTTTCGCCGCTGCGCCATCCGTTTCGCGATATGCCTCAGGATCGATCCGCCGCATTTCCGTTTCGATCCACGTTTCCACGCGCGTGTTCACTTCGTCGGGCGTGAGTCCGGTCGTCTCGATCGGCTTGCCGATCGACACCGTGACTATACCCGGATATTTCATGAACGAGTTTCGGGGCCAGACGTGGCCCGCGTTGTGCGCGATCGGCACCACGGGCGCGCCCGTTTCAATGGCGAAGCGCGGGCCGCCGGTCTTGTACTTGCCCTGCTTGCCCACCGGTATGCGCGTGCCTTCGGGGAACATGATCACCCATGCGCCTTCGGCCATGCGCTGCTTGCCCTGACGTATCACCGAGGTGAACGCGTTCTTGCCTTCCTTGCGGTTGATATGAACCATCTTCAGCATGCCCAGCGCCCAGCCGAAGAACGGCACGAACAGCAGCTCGCGCTTGAACACGTAGCACATCGGCCGCGGCATGAGCGCGGGGAACGCCAGCGTCTCCCATGCGGACTGGTGCTTCGAGAGCAGCACGGCCGGCCCGTTGGGCAGGTTCTCCATGCCCTCGATGCGGTAACGAATGCCATTGAGGTAGCGCGCAACGAACAGCGTGGAGCGGCACCAGCCCACGGCCATCCAGTAGCGCCGCGTCGCGTTCATGAACGGGAACGCGATAAAGCACGCCGTGGCGTACGGCATCGTGTAGACGATGAAATAGATGAACAGCAGCAGGGAGCGGAGAAAGCGCATCGGTCGAGCCGGGTTAGTGTTCGCGTGTGCCGCCTGCGCCTTTACGCAGGGACGTTCGCAAGAAAGTCGAGCGCGAAAGCGCGCAGGTCGTCGTGGATCAGCGTGCCGTCGGGCAGGCCGCCGGCGGCGAGCGTTTTCTCGCCCTTGCCCGAACGCACGAGGTGCGTGCGAAAGCCGAGTACCGCGCCTGCCTGGAGGTCACGCAGCGAGTCGCCTACCACCGGGGTATAGGCCGGTTCGATCTCGAAGCGCTCCGCGATCATCTTGAGCATGCCCGGCTGCGGCTTGCGGCACTCGCAATGGTCCTGTGCCGTGTGCGGGCAAAAGAACACGGCGTCGATGCGGCCGCCCACGGCTGCCGCCTGGCGGTGCATCTTCGCGTGCATGGCGTTGAGCGCGGCCATGTCGAACAGTCCGCGCCCGATGCCCGACTGGTTCGACGCCACCGCGACGCGATAGCCCGCCTGGTTCAGGCGCGCGATCGCTTCGAGGCTGCCGGGTATCGCGACCCATTCGTCCGGCGACTTGATGAACGCGTCGGAGTCGACGTTGATCACGCCGTCGCGGTCGAGGATCACGAGTTTTCTGGTAGTGCTGGTCGGCATGGCGTCTCGCTCAGTTCCGCTTGTTTGCGCTTACGCAGCCAGCCGCGAGATGTCCGCGACGCTGTTCATCTGCCGATGCAGCGCCTTGAGCAGCGCGAGGCGGTTCGCACGCAGCGCCGGGTCTTCGGCGTTGACCATCACGTCGTTGAAGAACGTGTCCACGGTTTCGCGCAGCGCCGCGAGCGCGGTGAGCGCGCCCGTGTACTCGCGTGCGGCGAGTTGCGTTTCCACGCGCGGCGCGACCTGTTCGAGCTGCGCGTAGAGCGCCTTCTCGGCGGCTTCGACGAAAAGTGCGATCTGCACGCCCGCATCTTCCGCACCCTCGGACTTCTTGAGGATGTTCGAGATGCGCTTGTTGGCCGCCGCGAGCGAGGCCGCTTCCGCGAGCGCTGCGAATTCGCGCACCGCGTCCAGACGCGAAACGATGTCGTCGAAGCGCGTGGGGTTCAGCGCAAGCACCGCGTCCACCTCGGTGGCCGCGAAGCCGCGTTCGCGCAGCATGCCGCGCAGGCGGTCCATGCAGAACTCGTAGATGGCCTGGGTCGATTCCGTCACGGCCTCGATGCCGGCAAATTGCGCGGAGGTCGCGCGCAGCAGCTCGACGAGGTCGAGCGGCAGCTGCTTCTCGACGAGAATGCGCAGCACGCCCAGCGCGTGACGGCGCAGCGCGAACGGATCCTTTTCGCCCGTGGGCGCGAGGCCGATGCCCCAGATCCCGACGAGCGTTTCCAGCTTGTCCGCGAGCGCGACGATCGTGCCCGTGGTGGTGGCGGGCAGGACGTCGCCGGAGAAGCGCGGCTGGTAGTGCTCGGAGCACGCAACCGCCACTTCTTCGGGCTCGCCGTCGTGGCGTGCGTAGTAGGTGCCCATCGTGCCTTGCAGCTCGGGGAACTCGCCCACCATGTCGGTCAGGAGGTCGGCCTTCGCGAGGCGTGCGCCGCGTTCCGCGAGCGCGATATCGGCGCTGCACATCAAGGCAATCCGGCCGGCAAGCGCTTCGAGGCGCTCCACGCGCTGCAGCGTCGAGCCGAGCTTGTTGTGATACACCACGTTCGCGAGCAGCGGTACGCGGTCGGCCAGCGGCTTCTTCTTGTCCTGCTCGAAGAAGAACTTCGCGTCGGCCAGACGCGGGCGCACCACGCGCTCGTTGCCCTCGACGATCTCGTCGGGCGTTTGCGTCGCGATGTTCGAGACGATCAGGAAGCGCGAGCGCAGCCGGCCCTGGTCGTCGGTGAGCGCGAAGTACTTCTGGTTCGTCTGCATCGTGAGGATCAGGCATTCCTGCGGCACTTGCAGGAATTCGTCCTCGAACTTGCAGGCGTAGACGACCGGCCATTCGACGAGCGAATTCACTTCGTCGAGCAGCGACTCGGGCATCACGACCTTGTCGCTGCCAGCCTGTTCGATGAGTTGCGCGCGGATCGATTCGCGGCGGTCGGCGTAGCTCGCGATCACGAAGCCCTTGTGCTGGAGCGTGTGCGCGTACTCGTCGGCGTGCTGGATGGCGATCAGGCCTTCGGAGAGGAAGCGGTGGCCGCGCGTGGTGTCGTCGGCATCGACGCCGAACGCCGTGACCGGCACGATCTGGTCGCCGTGCAGCACCGTGAGGCGATGCACCGGGCGCACGAACTGGACGTTGCTGCCGTCCGGGCGCTGGTAGGTCATGACCTTCGGGATCGGCAGCTTGCCGAGCGCTTCGTCGAGTACGGCTTGCAGGCCGTCGGCGAGCGTGGCGCCCGGCGCCGAGTAGCGCAGGAAGAACGCTTCGTTCTTGCCGTCACTCACGCGCTCGAGGTCGCTCACGGGGAAATCAGGGAAGCCGAGCGCCGCGAGCTTCTTCGCGAGCGGCGCGGTGGGCTGGCCGTTGGCGTCGAGCGCGACCGAAACGGGCAGCACTTTTTCTCGCACCTGCTTTTCGGGCGCGACGCTGCGCACGTTCTTGATCGTGACGGCGAGGCGTCGCGGCGTCGCGTAACGTTCGAACGAGAGGTCGCCTTCGATCAGGTCGCGCGCGGCGAGGCGCTGCGCGATGCCTTCGGCGAACGCGTCGCCCAGGCGCGCGAGGGCCTTCGGCGGCAGTTCCTCGGTCAGCAGTTCGACGAGGAGAGTGGCGTGATGAGCTTGCGTCATTGTTCTTGAGATCCGTTCATTCCTCGTCGAACTTGCGTTCGACCTTCAGCGGCGGCGCCCAGGCGGGCATCGCGGCGTCCTGTTCGTCGGTGGTGAGGCCCGGCACGCCGTGCACGGGGTTGCCGAGCATCGGGAAGCCGAGCTTTTCGCGCGACTCGTAGTACGACTGCGCCACGCTGCGCGAGAGCGCGCGAATGCGGCCGATGTACGCTGCGCGCTCCGTCACGGAGATCGCGCCGCGCGCGTCGAGCAGGTTGAACGTATGGCCGGCCTTGAGCACGAGTTCGTAGGCGGGCAGCGCGAGCTGCAGATCGATCATGCGCTTCGCTTCGGCTTCGTACGCGTTGAAGAACGTGAACAGCAGGTCGACGTTCGCGTGCTCGAAGTTATAGGTCGATTGCTCGACTTCGTTCTGGTGGTAGACGTCGCCATACGTGAGGCGGCGCATTTCCGGGCCGTTCGGGCCTTGCTCTTCCCACTCGGTCCAGACGAGGTCGTAGACGTTCTCGACCTTCTGCAGATACATCGCGAGACGCTCGAGACCGTAGGTGATTTCGCCGAGCACCGGCTTGCAGTCGATGCCGCCCACCTGCTGGAAGTAGGTGAACTGCGTGACTTCCATGCCGTTGAGCCACACTTCCCAGCCGAGGCCCCAGGCGCCGAGCGTGGGGTTCTCCCAGTCGTCTTCGACGAAGCGCACATCGTTCTGCTTCAGGTCGAAGCCGAGCGCCTCGAGCGAGCCGAGGTACAGGTCGAGAATGTTCTCCGGCGCGGGCTTGAGCACCACCTGGTACTGGTAGTAGTGCTGCAGACGGTTCGGGTTCTCGCCGTAGCGGCCGTCCTTCGGGCGGCGCGAGGGCTGCACGTAGGCCGCGCGCCACGGCTCGGGGCCGATTGCGCGCAGGAAGGTGTGGACGTGCGAGGTGCCGGCGCCGACTTCCATGTCGATCGGCTGGAGCAGTGCGCAGCCCTGCTTATCCCAGTAAGACTGGAGCGTCAGGATGATTTGCTGAAACGTGAGCATGTGTGCCTGCAGTGTCTTTCGGGCTTTCGGGGGCGGAATGCGGCGGCCGGAGCCAGGCGAGCGCGCCGGCGGGGCGGCGATCCTCCGCCTTGCCCCTTCCCCTTGCCTGGCCCGGGCCGGGAGGCGGCCAGGTGCTAAAACATTGAATTTTACCGGATTGCCGGAGCCTTGAGACCTGGACGGGGTTCGGGCGGGCGGCAGCGGTGTGGTTGCGTCGTCAGCGGGGCGTTGCGCGGCTGATTTTTTTGTTCGCCGGCTTGCGGTCCTTCGCGCCCTTGAAGGCCGGTCCGAACGCAAAGCCGAGCGCCAGCAGCAGCAACGACATGGCGATCACCGTGTTGTTGCCGCTCGTCACGTAGGGCGTGAAGCCGCTCGTGCCTTCGACCTTCACGTCGAGCGAGCCGACCGTGAACGTCGGCAAACGCGCGATCACGCGGCCTTTCGCGTCGATGGCGGCGGTGGCGCCCGTGTTGGTCGCGCGCAGCATCGGGCGGCCGGTTTCGAGCGAGCGCATGCGCGCGATCTGCAGGTGCTGGTCGAGCGCGATGGTGTCGCCGAACCACGCGAGGTTCGTCGAGTTGATGAGGATGCCCGGCGAGGTCGGGCTCTCGCGCACGGTGCGCGCGATCTCCTCGCCAAAGATGTCCTCGTAGCAGATGTTCACCGCCACGAGCTCTCCGTGCACGCGGAAGGGCGGCTGCACGGGCGCCCCGCGCGCGAAGTCGCCGAGCGGGATGTTCATGAGATTGACGAACCAGCGGAAGCCCCAGGGCACGAATTCGCCGAAGGGCACGAGGTGATGCTTGTCGTAGCGATAGAGGCCGTTCTGGCCCGGCGTGATGCCGAAGAGGCTGTTGGTGTAGTCGATCACGCGACCATCGGACGTGATCGTGCCGCCGACTGCGCCAAACAGGATGGCCGTGTTCGTGCCGTCGGCGAAGGCGCGGACATCGCGGCCGAACTTCTGGGGAATTTCCTGCACGAGCACCGGCACCGCGGTTTCGGGCGTGACGACGAGATCGGCGGGCTTTTCGGTAATCAGCTTCTGGAACTCGTTGAGCGCATCGTTCATGCCCTGCTCGGAGAACTTCATGTCCTGCTTGACGTTGCCCTGCAGCAGCCGCACGTTGAGTGGCGTGCCGGAGGGTTGCGTCCACGAGACGAGCGAGAGCAGCAGGCCGGCGGCGATCACGGCGAGCGCGAGCAGCGCCGGCGTCGCCGCTGCGCCGCGCCGAGGCGTCGCGCCATGCCCCTTCATGTCGCGCGCGCGCAAAACCGCCTGCGCGATGAGCGCCGCGACGAGCGCGAGCACCCAGCCCACGCCATAGACGCCCACGATCGGCGCAAAACCGGCGAGCGGACCGTCCACTTGCGCGTAGCCGCTCGAAAGCCAGGGAAAGCCGGTGAACACATAGCCGCGCGCCCATTCGCCGAGCGCCCACGCACTCGCGAATGCGAAGGCGCCGTGCCACGTGGGCGAGAACGGCAACTCGCCGCTGCGTCCATTCTTCGCGTGCCCCGCGCAAAATGACCAGATGAGCGCGGCGAGCGCCGGATACAGACCGAGGTAAAGCGAGAACAGCACGAGCGCGGCGCCCGCGAGCACCGCGGGCATGCCGCCGTAGAAGTGCATGCTCACGTAAAGCCACCAGACGCCGCTCACGAAGTTGCCGAAGCCGAATGCCCAGCCCGTGAAGAGCGCGCTCCTCCAGCCGCTGGTGCGCGTGAGCCAGAAGTAGAACAGCGCAAAGATCGCAATGGCGAGCCAGCCGCCGTGCGGCGTGGGCGCGAACGACAGCGTGTTGAGCGCGCCCAGCGCGGCGGCGGCGAGATAGTGCCAGAAGGGCAGCGCGCGGCGCGCGGCGCCGTTGGCGGTTTCGCTCGCGCGCGTCTCGGTGCGGGTATCGATCGGTTCGGCCATGCGGTGCTGTGGAATGCGATGGAAAGCGCGCTGAAAAGCGCGAGTGCGGATTGCGCGACGAGCGCAACGATAGCACTTTCGTGCGACGTTACCGGGATGGTCTCCTGGGGGCGGATCGAAGCTTCGGCGCGCTCGAAGCAAAAACGCCAGCCCGGAGGCTGGCGTCGTCTGCGCATAGGCGGCGCGCTCGCGTTGCGTCAGGTACCCGGCGGCTGCAGCGCGGCTTCGCGCTGTCCTGCCATCGGGTCGCGCCGCACCAGCAGCATGTGAACCTGGCGCGCGTCGGCGCGCAGCACCTCGAAGATCAGGTCGTCGATGCGCACCTTCTCCCCGCGATGCGGCACGCGCCCGAAGTGATTCGTGACGAAGCCGCCGATCGTATCGACTTCCTCATCGGAGTAATGGGTGCCGAACGCCTCGTTGAACTGCTCGATTTCGGTGAGCGCGCGCACACGGAACCGCCCGTCGGGCGAGGCGATGATGTTGCCGCTTTCCTCGTCGAAGTCGTATTCGTCCTCGATGTCGCCCACGATCTGCTCCAGCACGTCCTCGATCGTGATGAGACCGGCCACGCCACCGTATTCGTCCACGACGATAGCGATGTGATTGCGGTTCTGGCGAAAGTCGTGCAGCAGCACGTTCAGGCGCTTGGACTCGGGGATGAACACGGCCGGACGCAGCATGCCGCGCACGTCGAATTCCTCTTCGGCGTAATAGCGCAGCAGGTCTTTGGCGAGCAGCACGCCGATCACGTTGTCGCGGTTGCCGTCGTACACCGGGTAGCGCGAGTGCGCTTTCTCGAGCACGAACGGAATGAATTCGTCAGGACTTTCCGCGATGTTGATCGCGTCCATCTGGGCGCGCGGGATCATGATGTCGCGTGCGCAAAGCTCGGACACCTGGAACACGCCTTCGATCATCGAAAGCGAATCGGCGTCGATCAAGTTGCGCGCGTGCGCGTCCTGGAGGATTTCGAGAAGCTCGCTGCGAGAGTCGGGCTCGGGCGAGATGAAGTCGGTCAGCCGCTCGAGTAGGGAGCGCTTTTCCTGCGGTTTGTCGGTCTGGCGTCGACTGGGATAAGAGTCGTTCATGGTGGTGCGCCCTTTGCCGCTGGGGGCAGGGCGCGCTGTTGCGGAGGGTTAAGGATACAACACGCCTGTGGCGCGACCGTGTAATGCCACACAAAGGACACACACCGGCAGATCAATCCTAACGCAGATGCGGCGTCGCCGCCCGGTGGACGAAAAAGCGGCGCGCCGTGACGCCAGCCGCCGTTTGGTCAACGTGACCAGCGCAACCTCAAGCGCAACGCGCGAGCAGCCGCTCCAGCGCGCGGTCGCGCATGCCGCTCTCGCGCAGTGCATCGACGGTGCGGCGCACGTAGTCGAGCGTCGTGCCGTAGCGGCCAGACGCGCAGCCGAACACGGTGCGCACCGTGGCTTCGGAAAGCTTGCCGGTGTAAGACGACACATCGCGCCGCATGACGAATGCGAGCGCGGCGACGCGGCGGCCGTCTGCGAGCACGCAGGGCAGCCAGGCGGGGCGGTACGAGCCCATCGGCATCTCGCGGCGCCAGAGCGCTTCGAGGTGCGGCATCGCGCCTTCGGCCGCAAGACGGAACGCGACGCCCGCGCACGAGCCGCCGCGGTCGAGCGCGAGCACGAGGCCGGGCTGCTCGGGCGTGCCGCGGTTCACGCGCGACCACAGGTAAAGCCCCCGATGGTAGCCGTGCACGCGTGAACGCATGTTCTCGACGGTGGGCAGTCCTGGGTTCCAGATCAGCGAGCCATAGCCGAACAGCCAGATGTCGCTCGCGCCGTCCCAGCCCCGCGCTTTCAGCGTGCAGGCGAGCGAGGCGCGCAATTCGTCTTCGCTCAGGAGCCGCGACTCGCCGAGCGCCGGCGGGTAGCCGGGGCAGGGCACGCTCGCATCGCCCGCCTCGGGCAGTGCTGAGGGTTCGGCGAAATCGGGCGTGCGTTTGTCGTTCATGGCGGAGGCTTACTTACTTGTACGGATCCGGAAAGCCTAGCGAGTTGAGCACCTCGGTTTCGATGCCTTCCATCTCTTCGGCTTCGGTCTCGTTTTCGTGATCGTAACCCTGCGCGTGCAGCGCGCCGTGCACGAGCAGATGCGCGTAGTGCGCGGCGAGCGGCTTGCCCTGCTCGGCGGCTTCCTTTTCCACCACGGGGCAGCACAGGATCAGATCGCCCGTGACCGGATCGTCCTCGCTCTCGGCATACGCGAAGGTGAGCACGTTGGTCGCGTAGTCCTTGCCGCGATACGTGCGGTTGAGCGTGCGGCCTTCCTCGGCGTCGACGAAGCGCACGGCCAGTTCCGCGTCCGCGAAGAGCGCGGCTTTGAGCCACGCCGCCACGGTGGCGCGCGGCAGCGCGGCCTTGTGCTCGGGGAACGCCTTCGCGGCGGGGAACTGCACGGTCAGTTTGAGTTTCGGTGCGCGGGGCATGGGGCTAAAGCTGTCAAACGACGCAGGCGGCGGCGTTAGCGCGCGTCGCCAACGCCCTCGTCCTTTTTCGAATGCGCGTCATAAGCCTCGACGATACGCGCGACGAGCGGATGGCGCACCACGTCCGCACTCGTGAAGTGCGTGACGGCGATGCCGCGCACGTCCTTCAGCACATGCTGCGCCTCGATCAGGCCGCTCTTGTGGCCGCGCGGCAAGTCGATCTGCGTGGTGTCGCCGGTCACGACCGCCTTCGAGCCGAAGCCGATACGCGTGAGGAACATCTTCATCTGCTCGGGCGTGGTGTTCTGCGCCTCGTCGAGAATGATGAACGCGTGATTGAGCGTGCGCCCGCGCATGTAGGCGAGCGGCGCGATTTCGATCATCTGGCGCTCGAACATCTTCGCGGTCTTGTCGAAGCCAAGCAGGTCGTAAAGCGCGTCGTACAGCGGACGCAGATACGGATCGACCTTCTGCGACAGATCGCCGGGCAGGAAGCCGAGACGCTCGCCCGCTTCCACGGCCGGACGCGTGAGCACGATGCGCTTGACCTGGTCGCGCTCGAGCGCGTCCACGGCGCAGGCCACGGCGAGATAGGTCTTGCCGGTGCCCGCGGGCCCGATACCGAACGTCACGTCGTGCGAGATGATCTGCTTCAGATACTCGCGCTGCGCGGGCGTACGGCCGCGCAGGTCGGCGCGGCGCGTGTAGAGCTTCGGGCCCAGTTCCTCGACGTCGACGCCTTCGCGCGCGGGCTCGTCGAACGGATGATCGGGGTCGCCGCGAAAACGCGGGTCGATCTCGGCGGCGTCAATGCCACCGCTGTTGCCACCGTTCACATTGCCGCGCACGCCGCCGTTGCCATTGCCGCGCGGATCGTTCGCCGAATTGCTGCCGAAGTTCACGGGGTGCCGGGCTTCGACGAGCGCCAACTGAATGTCGTCGACGGAGAGCGGATCGCGCGCCCGGTTGTAGAAGTTCTCGAGCGCCGCGAGCGCCAGCTTGGCGCCACGCCCGCGAATGGTGATGCGATGGCCGCGCCGCGCGAGCGTCACGTCGAGCGCTTGCTCGATCTGTCGCAGGTTTTCGTCGAGCGGGCCGCAGAGGTTGGCGAGCCGCGCGTTGTCGTCGCGCGGCGCGGTGAATTCCAGATGCTGCTGATTGGGCTTCAAGGTGTCTCTGAACTCCTGAATTCCTGCGATGCGCCGATTAATGCGCGAGCGTCGAAGCGTCTTCGTGCGCGAGCACGAGTTCGCCGCGCAGCGAGTGGGGGTACGCGTGGTTGATCTTCACGTCGATCATCTGGCCGATCAGGCGAGCGTGCGAAGCGAGCGGCGCCGGGAAGTTCACCACACGGTTGTTCTGCGTGCGGCCCGAGAGTTCGCTCGGGTCCTTGCGCGAAGGGCCTTCCACGAGAATGCGCTCGACTCGGCCGACCATCGACTGGCTGATGCGCGCCACGTTCTCTTCGATCGTGGCCTGCAGGTGCTGCAGGCGCTTGAGCTTCACCTCGCGCGGCGTGTCGTCTTCGAGATTCGCGGCGGGCGTGCCCGGGCGCGGGCTGTAGATGAACGAGAAGCTCGTGTCGTAGCTCATCTCTTCGACGAGCGCCATCATCTTCTGGAAGTCCTCTTCGGTCTCGCCGGGGAAGCCGACGATGAAGTCCGTGGAGAGCGACAGATCCGGGCGGATCGCGCGCAGCTTGCGGATGATCGACTTGTACTCGAGCACGGTGTAGCCGCGCTTCATCGCCATCAGCACGCGGTCCGAGCCGTGCTGCACCGGCAGATGCAGGTGGCTCACGAGTTTGGGCACCTTCGCGTAGGTGTCGATCAGGCGCTGCGTGAATTCCTTCGGGTGCGAAGTCGTGTAGCGGATGCGCTCGATGCCGGGGATTTCGGCGACGTATTCGATCAACGTGGCGAAGTCGGCCACGTCGTGCGCGCCGGCCGTCAAAGCGCCGCGATAGGCGTTCACGTTCTGGCCAAGCAGCGTGACTTCACGCACGCCCTGGTCGGCGAGGCCCGCGATTTCGGTGAGCACGTCGTCGAGCGGACGCGAGACTTCCTCGCCGCGCGTGTAGGGCACGACGCAGTAGCTGCAGTATTTCGAGCAGCCTTCCATGATCGAGACGAACGCGCTCGGGCCTTCCACTCGCGCGGGCGGCAGATGGTCGAACTTCTCGATTTCGGGGAAGGAGATGTCCACCTGCGCGCGGCCGGAGGCGCGGCGCGCGTCGATCATCTGCGGCAGGCGGTGCAGCGTTTGCGGGCCGAACACGAGGTCCACGTACGGCGCGCGCGCGACGATCGCCGCGCCTTCCTGGCTCGCCACACAGCCGCCTACGCCGATCAGCAGGTTCGGGTTCGCTTCCTTGAGCTCGCGCACGCGGCCGAGGTCGGAGAAGACCTTCTCCTGCGCCTTTTCGCGCACCGAGCAGGTGTTGAAGAGGATGACGTCCGCGTCTTCGGGGGTGTCGGTCTTCACGAGACCTTCGGCGGCGCCGAGTACGTCGACCATCTTGTCGGAGTCGTACTCGTTCATCTGGCAGCCAAAGGTCTTTACATAAACTTTCTTGGTCATCGGGTTTCGCCGTTCGCAGTGGTTGACCTGGGGGCGTCGTCCGCTTGATGCACGCGCGTGATGCACGGTCTGCACGTCAGGACTACGGTGTTTTAAGGGGCCGAATCGGGGCGCGGCGATGTCGGCTGTGAGCCGGCTTCGGCATCCTGTTTCTGGCCAGGCGCGTCTAGCAACTTGGGACGTTCCGCGTCGTTTTTCGCTTCTTTCTGCCGGCGCCGCATTTGCCGATATTTACCAATGCGGATGCGGCTGCGGATCACGTTCTGCGCAATCCGACATTATATCCGTTTGCGTCTGCGGCTTTGCGTCGCAACGGCTGGATCCGTGCAGGGGACGAGCGCCTCCAGTTCGCCCGAAGTCTGCGCGAAACGCTCGGTGAGGAAATCGAGCAGCGCCCGCACGCGCGGCGCGAGAAAGCGGTTGCGGTGATAGAGCGCGTGCAGCGGCGCGTCGGGGTAGCGCCACTCGGGCATCACGGTCTTGAGCCGCCCGGCGCGCAGATCGTCCGCGACATCCCAGATCGACTTCACCGCGAGGCCGTAGCCGCACAGCGCCCACTGGCGCGCGACTTCGCCATCCGTCGATTCGAGTGCGCCATCGAGCGGCACCGTATAGGTCTGCGTTTCGGCCTGCGATCCGCTGCCGCGCGTGAAGCGCCATTCGTTTACCGGCCCCGCCGCCGAACCGATCACGATGCAGTCGAAACGGGCCAGATCGTTCGGGTCCTTCGGCTCGCCGCAGCGCGCGAGGTAGTCGGGCGAGGCGCACAGCACGCGGCGGTTCGGCGCGAGCCAGCGCGCCACGAGCGAGCTGTCCTGCGGCGTGCCGAAGCGGATCGCGAGATCGATGTCTTCGAGCACGAGATTCGAGAGCGAGTCGGTCAGCATCAGCGCGAAACGCACGTCGGGATAGAGGGCGCGGAATTCGTCGAGCCAGCTCATCAGCAGATTGCGGCCGAAATCCGAGGTCGCCGAAATGCGCACCTTGCCGCGCACTGCGTTCTGGCCCTCCTGCAAGGCCGCTTTGGCGTCGTCGAGCGAGCGCAGCGCGTGCTCGCTGCAGGTGAGGTAGAGGCGGCCTTCGTCGGTGAGGCGCAGCTGGCGGGTGGTGCGGTCGAAAAGACGCGCACGAAGCTCCGCTTCGAGCCGCGCGAGCCGGGCGCTGGCCGCCGCGGGCGTGAGGCCGAGCTTGCGGCCCGCCGCGGAAAGGCTGCCGAGGCGTGTTGCCTCCACGAACAGGCGCACGTCGCCGAGGTTGTCCATCGCGCGATTATTAGAAATAGATTGAAAATGATTCAAATGCTACGCCAATTATCAAATTCGAGCGTAGCCGCGACAATGCGCGTGTTTTCAGGACAACCGCCGCGGCCCGCACGCCATGCAACTCGATCACGTCGCCCTCGTCACGCCCGACCTCGAAGGCACATGCCGCTTCTTTCGCGACATCGTCGGCCTCGATGACGGCCCGCGGCCGCCGTTTCGCGCGAACGGCCACTGGCTCTACGCGAACGGCCGCCCGGTCATCCATCTGGTCGATGCGACCGGGCCCGCCGGCTTGTCAGGTGGATCGTCTGCGCTCGTCGCGCCGCGCATCGACCACGTGGCGTTTCGCGTGGCACCGGGCGTTGAGTGGCGCGCACTCGTCGAGCGGCTTGCCGCGCACCGCGTGCCGTACCAACTGGCGGAGGTGCCCGCGAGCGCGGAAGTGCAGCTGTTCGTTGCGCTCGCGCCGGGTGTCGTCGTCGAGTTCGTGACGTCGCTGCCGGTTGGCGCGGCGGCTTGATGGCCGCTGGATGCCACTGAAGCCCATTTGAATCCAGGCTGATTTTCGGAGATTTCGATGCCTATCCCCTTACTCGCGCTGGCCATCAGCGCCTTTGCCATCGGCACCACCGAGTTCCTCATCATGGGCCTGTTGCCCGATGTGGCGCGCGATCTGAACGTGACGATTCCCGCCGCGGGCCTGCTCGTGACGGGCTACGCGCTCGGCGTAGCGGCCGGCGCGCCGCTGCTTGCCGTGCTGACGAGCCGCATGCCCCGCAAGCTCGCGCTGCAACTACTGATGGGCGTGTTCATCGTCGGCAACGTGATGTGCGCGGTCGCATCGAACTATTCGCTCTTGATGGTCGCGCGTGTCGTCGCGTCGTTCGCGCACGGTTCGTTCTTCGGCATCGGCGCCGTGGTGGCCGCCTCGCTCGTGCCGCAGGAAAAGCGCGCGAGCGCCATCGCGCTGATGTTCACGGGACTCACGCTCGCCACCGTGCTGGGCGTGCCGTTCGGCACCGCCATTGGCCAGCAGTTCGGCTGGCGCGTGGCGTTCTGGATCGTGAGCGGCCTTGGCGTGATTTCGCTCGGCGGCGTGACGGCGCTGGTGCCCAATCATCACGACAGCGGCCCGGCCGGACTCCGCCACGAAGTGCGCGTGCTGCGCGACCCGCAGGTGTGGCTCGCGCTCGGCATGACGGTGCTGGGCTTCGGCGGCGTGTTCGTCGTGTTCACCTACATCGCGCCGATTCTCGAACAGGTGGGCGGCTTCTCGCCGCGCGGCGTGACGCTGATGCTCGTGCTGTTCGGCGTGGGCCTGACGCTCGGCAACACCCTGGGCGGCAAGCTCGCAGACCGCGCGCTGATGCCTTCGCTCATGGGCATTCTCGTGATGCTCGCCGTGGTCATGGCCATCTTCACGAAGACGAGCCACGCCATGTGGCCCGCCGCGATCACCGTCTTCGTGTGGGGCGTCGCCGCGTTCGCGACCGTGCCGCCGTTGCAGATGCGCGTGGTCGCGAAGGCCGCGGCGGCGCCGAACCTCGCTTCGACGCTGAACATCGGCGCGTTCAACGTGGGCAACGCAATGGGCGCGTGGATGGGCGGTCTCGCCATTGCGCACGGCGTGGCGCTCGACTCGCTGCCGTGGGTGGCCGCAGGCGTCTCGGTGGCGGCGCTCGTGCTCACCTCGGCGGCGGCGCGGCTCGACACGCGCGCCGTACCGCTGCGCGAAGCGAGCGTGGCGGCGCGGCAGAATACGTGAGCGCCCGATGAGGGCAAGGCGCAAGGCGGTGCAGCGGGCAATGCGCCTTATGCGCAGGACGCGAAAGCAATCCAGGATTGGCGCTCTGCAATGCTGATAACAGTGTGAAGATAACTTCGTTGGGCCCGGCAAATCGCGATGCTAGTCTTGCCTCCATTCATGCTCTTGCGCCGCAATCACGCGGCGCGCCTGGAGGCAGCCATGCATTCACCCCTCGCGCTCGTCCGCGATGCACGACCCGATATTGCGCACACCGAAGGATCTTACGAGACGCTGGAGCATCTCGTGGGTGTGAACCTCGCCCGGCTGCGCGCCGAACGCCAGCTTTCGCTCGATGCGCTCGCACGCGCCTCGGGTGTCTCGCGCGCGATGCTCGCGCAAGTCGAGTCGGCGCGCAGCGTGCCGTCGATCAAGGTGCTGTGCAAGGTGGCGGCGGCGCTCAAAGTCTCGGTTTCGGCGTTCCTGCGGCGCCATGCCGTGAACGGCTTCGAGCATTTGCCCGCCGAGCGGGCGTCGCGCCTCGTTTCCGCCGACGGCCGTTTTTCGGCGCGCGCGCTCTATCCGGAAGGGGAACCCGCCGCCGCCGAATTCCACGAACTGCGCATCGCGCCGCTGCATACTGAGCCCGGCGTGCGCCGCCCGCCCGGCACGACGGTGAACCTCGTGGTGAGCGAGGGTACGCTCGAAGTGAGCGTGCACGATCGACGCCAACTGCTCGCAACCGGCGACGCGATCGTTTTCGACGCCGACCAGCCGCACAGCCTGCGCAACCCGGGCGACACCGAGGCGCGTGTGTTTCGCGTGACGCTCAACGCCGAGACGCCGCCGCGCTGGGACGTGCCAGCCGCGCCGGCTGGCGGCGAAGCGGCGTCGGCAGTCGAAGCGGTCAGGACGGTCGACGCGGTGGAGGCGGTCAAGTCGGTCGAGTCGGTCGCAGCCGTGGCGGCGCAGCCGGCATGAGCCGCGTCGCATTTTCGAGAAAATTGTCTACTCGTACTTTTTCGCGCTGCACAGATGCGCAGCCTGTTGTATCCTTTGCCCGCCGGTTAAGTCAGGTAATAAGCCGGTAATCAGTGCGTCTTCAGGGCGGGGTGAAATTCCCCACCGGCGGTATGCCGGCCGCGCCGCAAGGCAAGGTCGACGAGCCCGCGAGCGCCTGCGCGAGCCTCATTGTGTCGTGCGCAGGGTCAGCAGATCTGGTGCGAAGCCAGAGCCGACGGTCATAGTCCGGATGAAAGAAGATGTGCAGATGGTCATGTTTGCCCATCCGCCGCGGCGTTTTGGCCGATGCGCGTGCGTCCCCATTTTCGGGGCGCGCCGCATCCGTGCGAATCACGCGTGCCGGGGATTCCTGTCTGTTTGCAATGCCCTGAAACGTTTTTCGCCTAACTCTCGCGAGGAGCGTTTCACATGTCCCTTACTGCCAGTACCACTCTCGCTTCATCCCAGGACGCGCCGCTCGACGCCGCCGCCGATCTCCCGTTCATCGATTCCGAGCCGGTGCCGCCGCGCATTGCCGCCGCGTTGCAAGCCATGCGCGAAGGCCGCCCGGTCGTGCTGCAGGACGACCACGACCGCGAGGACGAGGCCGATCTGATCGTCGCGGCCGAACGCCTCACGCCCGAAACGATGGCGCTCTTCATCCGCGAATGCAGCGGCATCGTCTGCCTGTGTCTGTCCGACGAAAAGGTGCGCGCGCTCGAACTGCCGCCGATGGTGGCCCACAACGAGAGCCGCAACCGCACCGCGTTCACGGTCTCGATCGAAGCGCGCGACGGCGTGAGCACGGGTGTTTCGGCCGCCGACCGCGTGACGACGATCCGCGCCGCGATTGCCCCGGACGCGAAGCCTGCCGATATCGTGCGCCCGGGCCACGTGTTCCCGCTGCGCGCGCAGAAGGGCGGCGTGCTGGCGCGCCGCGGCCATACTGAAGGCACCGTCGATCTGGCGGTGCTCGCGGGCCTCGCGCCCGCCGGCGTGCTGTGCGAGCTGATGAACCCGGATGGCACGATGGCGCGCGGCAAGCAGGTCGACGACTTCGCGAAGCTGCACAATCTGCCGGTGCTCTCGATTGCCGAACTGGTGGCGTTTCGCGAGTCGCTCGCCGTGGCGCGCGAGCGCTGCGCCGAGCCGGCCTGAGGCGCGTTGAAAGTAGCGGGGTGAGGGACGTGGCGGCCGATGGGCGCCGCGTCCCGTTTTCATTGCGGCGCGTGCGACTTGTGCGATCTGCGCGCCTTTGGGGCGCGCAGCCTTACGACTGCACGTCGCCGAATTCGCCGCGCACGCCGGCCTCGACGAGCGCCGGCAGCTCTTCCATGTGCGCCATGATGCGCGTGATGCCCATCTCGCGCAGCACATCGGCGTAGCCCGACGGAATGTGGCTCGCGCCCACGAACGCAATCGTCTTCATGCCTGCCGCGCGCGCGGCGTTCAAACCCGAAATGCTGTCTTCGACGACGATGCAGCGCGCCGGCTCCACGCCGAGCTGCTTCGCCGCGTGCAGGTATACGTCCGGATAAGGCTTGGGCCGCGCGACCTGCTCGGCGCTGAAGATGCGCTCACCGAAGATGGTGTCGAGCCCGGCGCGCCGCACCGAAGCGTGCACGCGCGTGAGCCGGCTGTTCGAAACAACGGCGGCAGGCAGCGTCACCCGGCGCAAGGCGTCGCGCACGCCGTTGATCGGGCTCACCGACTCGGCAATGGCGGCTTCGCAACGATGTTCGATGGTCTCGAGAAAGTCCTCGGGCATCGTGAGGTCGAAGCGCGCGGCGACGTCGGCGAGAAAGCGCGAGGTCTGCTGGCCGAACGCCGCGTTCACGGCGGCGTGAAAATCGATGCCGGGAAAGGTGCTGCTGAGCGTGTCGAACAGAACGCGGTCGGCGATGACTTCGCTGTCGACGAGCACGCCGTCACAGTCGCAGATGAGATGGTCGATCATGCGTGAAACGAGAGGCCGGGCAGCGCGCGGCCAGCGGTCGGCGGCCGGTGCGTGCGCCTGAGCCAGGCAGGCGGGAAGGTGGAAACTCCCATCATACGTGCTTTTGCTTTTTGCACGCAGCGCACTCGCGGCCTGCGAGGCTCAGCCGTCGTCCATTGCGTTTGCCTCGCGGGTGTCGGCCCATGCTTTTGCCGCGCGTATCGCGCGCTGCCAGCCGGCCAGGCACGTTGCCGCATCGTCGCGCGGCAACGAGGGCGTGAAGCGGCGCTCGAGGCTCCAATGCTGCTGGAGTTCGTCGATATCGCGCCAGAACCCAACCGCGAGCCCGGCCAGATATCCCGCGCCCAGCGCGGTGCTTTCGCTCGAGCGCGGCCGCAACACGTTCACGCCCAGCAGGTCGGCCTGAAACTGCATGAGCAGATCGTTCGCGCTGGCGCCGCCATCCACGCGCAGCTCGTTCACGCGCATACCGGAATCGGCCTCCATGGCGGCGAGCACGTCGAACGACTGATAGGCGATCGACTCGAGCGCCGCGCGTGCGATATGCGCCGCGGTCGTGCCGCGCGTGAGCCCGAACAGCGTGCCGCGCGCGTGCGCGTTCCAGTGCGGCGCGCCGAGGCCGGCGAACGCGGGCACGAGATACACGCCATCGCTGTGCGGCACGCTGGCCGCGAGCGGTTCGATTTCCGCTGCGCTGCGAATGATGCCGAGCCCGTCGCGCAGCCATTGCACCACCGCGCCCGCGATAAAGATGCTGCCCTCCAGCGCGTATTGCGTTTGCCCGAGCGCTTGCCACGCGATGGTCGTGACGAGGTTGTGGCTCGACTCGACAGGCTGCGCGCCGGTATTCATCACGAGAAAGCAGCCGGTGCCGTAGGTGTTCTTCACCATGCCGGGATGCATGCACATCTGCCCGAAGAGCGCCGCATGCTGGTCGCCGGCCACGCCGGCAAGCGGGATTTCGGCTGCAAAGAGCGCTGCCGCCGTGCGTGCATAGACCTCCGACGACGAACGCACCTGCGGCAGCATGCTGCGCGGAATCTCGAAGAGCGCGAGCAGGTCGTCGTCCCAGCGCAGCGTGTGGATGTCGAAGAGCATCGTGCGCGCAGCGTTCGTGATGTCGGTGGCGTGCAGCGCGCCGCGAGTGAAGTGCCACAGCAGCCAGGCGTCTACGGTGCCGAACGCGAGCCGGCCCGCGCGCGCCTTTTCGCGCGCGCCCTCGACATGATCGAGAATCCAGCGGATTTTCGTTGCCGAAAAGTACGCGTCGATCGGCAGGCCGGTTTTCGCGCGCACCATTGGCTCGAGGCCGCGCGCCTTCAGTTCGTCGCAATAGCCGGCCGTGCGGCGGTCCTGCCAGACGATGGCGTTGTACACGGGCTGACCCGTTTCACGGTCCCACACGATGGTCGTTTCGCGCTGGTTCGTGATGCCGATGCCCGCAATCGCCGCGGCCCCGACGCCCGCGCGCGTGAGCGCTTCCGCCGCGACGCCTGCCTGGCTCGACCAGATGTCGCGCGGGTCATGCTCGACCCAGCCGGGCCGCGGGTAAAGTTGCGCAAACTCCTTCTGTGCGAGCGCGACGATTGCGCCGCTGCGCTCTAGCAGCAGGGCGCGTGAACTCGTCGTGCCCTGGTCCAGCGCGAGGATGTACGACTCGGCGTGCGACTGAGGCATCGTGCAGTCTCCGTGGAGGGTGCGCGGCGGTACGCGCGTCGACCGGCCGTCGACCGGCGCGCAACGAGGCGCGTGGCATCGAATCCAGCATAGCCCGAAAGCGATTTGCGCTCGACTCGGCGCGACGGAACGGCCAGGGTGTCGCTCGCGCGGCGCGGTGCGACAATAACCGAGTCGGGATGCAGTCGTTCCAACCAGTCGAAAACGATAACGAGGCAATCATGCGTGCAATGGCAATGATCGGTGCGGCCGTGCTGCTCGCGGGGTGCGTGGGCGCGCCGCCGGGCCCGGAAGGCGGGGGGCGCGCACCGTCGCTGGCCGCGTTGCAACAGATGTGCGGCGGTCAGGCGGTCGATTTCGGTGCGTATGCGCCGGGCGTCTACGCGGCCATTTTCGATGCGTGGGTCGCCAATCGGCGCGGCAGGCTGCCCCAGGACCAGTTTTGCGGCTTCCAGGCTCAGCTCGCGCAGCAATACACCACGCTCGGCAAGAGCGGCAACGGCGAGGCGCGGGGTGAGTGGGTGAACTTCCTCAATACGCAGCGCGCCCAGGCGCTGAGCTGGCGGGCGGCGGTCGACCCCACGCTGAGAGCCGGGTAGGCGAATAGTGCCGTGGCAGGGTGCGCGCGTCCGCGCGTGCAAAGCAGCACGCGCAAAAAGATGGTCACGCGGGCATGAAGCGCGCGGGTCCGCGTGACCATGCACTGCAGGCGCGTACGTCTACTGCCGTGCGCCTGCATCGGGGACGTGCCCGACAAGCCGGGCTGGCGGACGACTCACGCGTCCGCGCAAATCGATAGAGGGCAATGGAGCCTGTGGCTACGCGGGTGCTCGGCCCGCGGGATCAGGCTACGAACACCGTTTGATGGCGCGCAACGCAGAGTCGCCGATTTCGGTTAGTCGCCATTGCTGAAGGCCGGATGCAAGGCGCTCCAGTTGGACGAGCTGTCGTTCGAGCAAGGCGTCCAGTTCTTCTCGCTCCATGTCGAGCTGGTTGGGGGCGTCCTGTACTAGCAGCAGGGTGGCGAATTCATGCGGACTCAGCATCGTTCTCTCCGTGTTGCCGCATCAGAGGTCGCCGGTTGCGGCCCGCAGGGCGGCGCAGCGACAGGAATGCGGTGGTATGAGCGAAAGCCTGCGACCGTGCAGATCGGCTGGCTGGAGGGACCGGCCGCCCGGGCCGCCTGTGCGCGGCCAAAACGGCATCCAGCCCGGGATCTACCTCGGGGAACTGGAGTGTAGTCAACGCCGCTGCGTTGTACAAACCACGCCCCGAAAATTTTCCCTTTGACATTCGAGCCCGCACGCAGCGGTAGTGCGAGCCGCCTGGATTCGCGAAATCACTTGAGGTTCGTGCCGCAGCGCGGCACGCAGCGAGCGAATCCGCTTCGATACGCTACGCATCAAACGCACGGTATGCCCGCGGGTGATGCGTTTGCGCCTCGGCCGGTGATCGTCACATGACGTAACGCGAAGAGGTCGTCAATTCGCGGAACTGCGGGAACCGGGCCCGGTCTGTGCTTTGTGACTGCAGCTACGCGAAAGTACAGCTAAGATGGAAATAGGGATGGCTTGTAACGTTCGTCGCGCGTGACTGGCGCAGTTCGCCGGGCCTCGGACTTCCGGCCGGGCGCCGCGCGTCGTGAGCGTAAAACGCCGCTTCTGGAGTAGGACACAATGCGTAACGACAATGAGCCTCGCCATGTGATGCCCTGGCGCATCGAAGACATCGATCTCACACGTATCGACCGTCAACGTGCCGCCGCCAACGAAGACCTGATGCTGCTCCTCGCCGCCTCTTCGTTCATTGAAAGCGGTTCCGACCTTTACACCAGTAACCTGAACGTATTCTTCAACGGCGACCCCGAGGTCTCAGAGTGGCTCAACCGCGAATGGGAGCCCGAGGAGCTTCAGCACGGGCGTGCGCTGAAGACGTACATCCAGTACGTGTGGCCCGAGTTCGACTGGGATGCGGCGTTTCAGACCTTCATCGAAGAGTATTCGAAGACCTGTTCATTCGAGGAGTTCGAGAAAACGCGCGCGCTCGAAATGGTTGCGCGCTGCGTGGTCGAAACCGGCACCGCCACGCTTTACCGCGCGATCGGCGAGTATTCGGATGAGCCCGTGCTCAAGGAAATCACCGACAACATTCGCAGCGACGAAGTGCGCCACTACAAGCACTTTTTCCGCTATTTCAAGAAGTACAACCAGATAGAAGGGCACGGGCGTCTCGCCGTACTCGGTGCGCTCATGCGCCGCGTGATGGAGATCAAGAACGAGGATTCCGAGATCGCGCTGCGCCATGTGTACGCGAGCCGCTACCCCGACCGCGTGCGCGACGATGCCTATAGCCGCGAGCTCACCGCGCGCGTGAACAAGCTGGTGCGCCACAATCTTTCCGCCGACATGTGCGTGAAGATGCTGCTCAAGCCGCTCAACCTGCCTGCGAAGATCCGGCCCGGCGTGCACTATCCGCTCGCGAAGATCACGCAACACGTCTTCTTCCGCTAGGACATCGGCGCGCGAAAACAAAAAGCCCGCTGCTCGAGCGGGCTTTTTCGTTCCTGGAAGCGAAGATCAGCGATCGCGCTGGCCGTTGCCGTCGCGGCGCGAATTGCCGCCTGGGCGGCCGCCGAGCAGTGCGCCCGGGTTGCCTTGCGGCTTGCGTTGTTGCGGGCGGCCCATGGCGCTCTCGTGCGAAACGCCGCGCTGGCTTTCGCGACGCGTATGCTCGCCGCGCGCGCCTTGTGCGCCGTGATTCGCGCCTTGCTGTTTCACGGGCTTGGCGGTGCGCACGCCGCCGTTCGAGGCCGGCTTGGCCGGGCGCTGGCCGCCGTTGCCGCCACCGCTGGCTGGCTGCGCGCGGTTGCTGTCGCGGCCACCTTCGCGGTTGCCTTCACGGCCACCTTCACGGCCACCTTCGCGGCCACCTTCGCGGCCACCTTCGCGATTACCGCCGCGCGACTCACGCGGTTCACGCGCCTGCGCGGGCCGTCCGCCGTTCGTGGCATTCGCGCCATTCGACGCACCGCGGCCCTGGCCCTGGCCTTGCCCCTGGCGCGGCGAGCGCCCTTGGGGCTGGCTGCGGCGCTGGATCGGCTCGGGCTTCGCGTTCGGGTCCGGCTCGAAGCCCGCAATGACCTCCTGGGGCACCGCGCGCTTGATGAGCTTCTCGATGTCCTTGAGCAGTTGATGCTCGTCCACGCACACGAGCGACACGGCTTCGCCCGTCGCGCCCGCGCGGCCGGTGCGGCCGATGCGGTGCACGTAGTCCTCGGGCACGTTGGGCAGATCGTAGTTGACGACGTGCGGAAGCTGATCGATATCGATCCCGCGCGCGGCGATGTCGGTCGCGACGAGCACCTGGAGCGTGGCGTCCTTGAACTCGCTCAAAGCGCGCGTGCGTGCCGACTGGCTCTTGTTGCCGTGAATCGCGAGCGCGCTGATGCCGTCCTTCGTGAGCTGCTCGGCGAGGCGGTTCGCGCCGTGCTTGGTGCGCGTGAACACGAGCACCTGAAACCAGTTGTGCTGGCGGATCAGGTGCGTGAGCAGGTCGCGCTTGCGGTCGCGGTCGACGGGATAGATCTTCTGCGCCACGGTTTCGGCCGTGGTGTTGCGGCGCGCGACTTCGATGAGCGCGGGCGAATCGAGCAGGCTGTCGGCGAGCGCCTTGATCTCATCGGCGAAGGTGGCCGAGAAGAGCAGGTTCTGGCGCTTGGGCGGGAGCTTCGCGAGCACGCGCTTGATGTCGTGGATGAAGCCCATGTCGAGCATGCGGTCGGCTTCGTCGAGCACGAGAATCTCGAGCTGCGAAAGATCGATCGTCTTTTGCTGCATGTGATCGAGCAGGCGACCCGGTGTCGCGACCACGATATCCACGCCGCGCCTGAGCGCGTCGATTTGCGGATTGATGCCCACGCCGCCGAACATCACCGTGGACTTGAGCTTCAGATACTTGCCGTAGGCGCGCACGCTCTCTTCGACCTGCGCGGCGAGCTCGCGCGTGGGCGTGAGGATCAGCGCGCGCACCACGCGCTTGCCGCCCGCTGCCGGCGCCATGTCCGTGAGGCGTTGCAGGATCGGCAGCGTGAAGCCGGCGGTCTTGCCGGTGCCGGTTTGCGCGCCGGCGAGCAGGTCGCCGCCGCCGAGCACGGCGGGAATCGCCTGCGCCTGGATAGGCGTGGGCGTGCTGTACCCAAGTTCGTTGACTGCGCGGACCAGCGGTTCGGACAAGCCGAGAGAATCGAAAGACATAAACACCTGTTGTATTGCAGTAGCGCGGGCGTCGCTTCGCGGCCCGAAGGCGCGCTGCGCAGCCAAAGCGGTGTTGCCGGGTTCGAATGCGCCCGGTGAAGCCGCCTTTTCGCGTTGTTCGGACGGCGCGCCAGTGCGCGCGCCGCGTTTTTTCTTCATGGAACGGACGGGTCTATCAAGACCCGTCGTCTGGCGTTAAGTTGCATCGTGCGGCCGCGGACACTGCGGCGGCCGTGCGATGTCTTCGCATTGACGCGTCACGCGACGTAGCGCGCGACGCTCACGAATTGACAGACGCTCCCGGCGAGCACGAACAGATGCCAGATTCCATGTCCGTGCCGGATGCGCTCGTCATTGATGAAAAAATAAATGCCGACGCTGTAAATGACGCCGCCGGCCAGTAGCCACGCCGCGCCCGCGGCCGGCAAGGCTTCGATGAGCGGGCGAACCGCCACCACCGCGAGCCACCCCATCACCACGTAGAGCACCATCGAAAGCACTCTCGTGCGCCGCCCGAGCGTGAGTTCCTGGACGATGCCAAGGGCCGCGAGCCCCCAGCTTACGCCGAAGAGCGACCAGCCCCAGGGTCCACGCAGCGTCACCAGCGTGAACGGAGTATAGCTTCCCGCGATGAGCAGATAGATCGCGGCATGGTCGCACTTTTGCAGCACCGCCTTCAGGCGGATGCCGCGCACGCCGTGATACAGCGTCGAGATCGTGTACAGCGCGCACAACATCGCCCCGTATACCGCAAAGCTCACGACCTTCCAGGCGTCGTGATCCAGCGCCGCGAGCGTCACGAGCGAGACGAGCCCCGCTATCGACAACATCGCGCCCACGAGGTGAGTAATGCTGTTCAGACGCTCACCGGCGTGCATGACGACCACTCCTTGTTCTTCTTGAGCGCAAGGCGCGCCGGTGGAACAGTGTTCCGCCCCGTACGGCGCCGTGCTCGAGCGCAGCGTTCAAAACCAGGCCTGACGGGCCACGGAGCCGTTTTCACCGCACGGCCCGGCGCCAAATAGCGAAGGGCGCAGCCCGCGCTTTGCGGACTGCGCCCTTATCAGGCAATCGTTACTATAGCAGTAACCACTTGCGTGGGACCGCCGTAAGGGCTGGGGCCCTAACGGCGGCGGTCGGCTTTGCATGGGACCAGAGTAAGCGCTACGGGACCGGAGCAGGCGCTAAAGCGTCAACTCCGGTCGACACGCTAACTCTGGTCGACACAGGCGTCAGTCGAGCGGAGACGAGCGCAGGTCCGAGACCTGCTGCGGGGACACCGGCGTGCCCTTGTTGCCCCAGGACATGCGGATGAACGTCACCACCGCCGCAACCTCCTGGTTCGAGAGCGCCTGCGCGAACGGCGGCATGCCGTACGGGCGCGGATTGCCCCCCGTGCTCGGCGGATAGCCGCCGTTGAGCACCATGCGGATCGGGTTCACGGCCGAATGCATCTGGATCGACTGGTTGTTCGCAAGCGGCGGGAAGTTCGGCGGCATGCCGAGACCGTTCTCCGCGTGGCACTTCGCACACTGGTCATGGTAGATCTTCTGACCTTGCTGCAAGAGTTCGCCGCCGAACGCTTCCGAAGTCTCCATCTGCATCGTTTCGGGCGCTTCCTTCTTCTGCGGGATGGTCTTCAGATACGAGGCCATCGCGTGGATGTCGTCGTCCGAGAGGTATTGCAGGCTGTTGTGGATCACGTCCGCCATCGGACCGAACACGGCGCCGCGCTGCGAAACGCCGGTCTTCAAGAGGCTTGCGATGTCCTTGATGTCCCAGTCGCCGAGGCCGCCTTCGCTGCCCGTGAGCGACGGCGCATACCAGTTCTGCAACGGGATCAGGCCGCCCGCGAAGGCCGCCGAGTTGACCGGGCCGCCCACCGCGTTGATGGACGTGTGGCACATGCCGCAATGGCCGAGGCCTTCCACGAGATACGCGCCACGGTTCCATTCGACCGACTTGGTCGGATCGGGCTTGTATTCGCCTTCGCGGAAGAACAGCGTGCGCCAGCCGATCAGCAGGTTGCGGTTGTTGAACGGGAACTTGAGTTCGTGCGGGCGGCTAGGCACGTTGACTGGCGGGACGGAGCGCAAATAGGCAAAGATCGCGTCGGCGTCGGCGCGCGTGACCTTGGTGTAGCTCGCGAACGGGAACGCCGGATAGAGCAGGCTGCCGTCCTTCGAGCGGCCCGTGTGCATGGCGCGATAGAAGTCGTCGGCGCTCCACTTGCCGATGCCGTACTGGTCGTCGGGCGTGATGTTGGGGGTGTAGAGCGTGCCGAACGGCGTGGCCATCGGCAGGCCGCCCGCGAACATCTGGCCGCCGCGCACGGTGTGGCAGGCGATACAGTCGCCGGCGCGCGCGAGATACTCGCCCTTCTTGATGAGATCGGCCTGGTCGACGGGCGTCGCGGCCTGCGCTGCGCCATTGTGCAGATAGTGGGTGCCCGACCAGAGCACCGGCACGAGGGCCGCGGCGGCGGCCACGACGACGGCGGAAAGTGCGAACAGGGACTTGCGGTTCATATTGGCTGTCTCCCCGGCGCCTTATTGCGGTTCGCTGCCGCAGGCAAGCGGCGTCTTGAGTGAGCCAGCCGGCGCCGGCACGGGGTTCTGCGGCGCGCTCTGCGTGGAGAGCCAGGCCGCGACCGCGTTCACGTCTTCGTCGGTGAGGCGCGTGGCGATCTCATGCATGCAGTCGGGCGCCTTCGCATGCCGCGAGCCCGAGCGCCAGGCGCCGATCTGCGCGCTGATGTAATCCATGTGCAGACCGACCAGACCCGGAATGGCCGGCTCCATGCCGGTGAGCTTCGCACCGTGGCAGGCCGCGCAGGCGGGCACCTGCTTGGCCGGGTCGCCGTGCAGGACGATCTGCTGACCGCGCGCGAGCGTGTCGCTGCCGACCGAAGGTTTCGCGGGCGGTGGGTAGGGCGGCCGCTGCTGTGAGAAGAACGTCGCGATCTCGTGCAGGTAGTCGTCGGAGAGATAGGTGACCAGATAATTCATCGGAGGGTACTTGCGGCGCCCCTCGCGGAAGTTCATTAGCTGGTTGAACAGGTATTCGGCCGGTTTGCCGGCGAGACGCGGGAAGTAATCGTTGTCGGTGCCCTGCCCGTGCGAGCCGTGGCACGCGGTGCAGCCCTGCACGCGTGAGGCGATCGTGTCCGGGGCGTTGGGCTGCGGCGCGGAGGCCGCCGTCTGGGCATGTGCAGCGCTGAGAACGCCGGTCGTCCCGAGCAAAAGTGCTGCTGCCAGAGGCGCGACGAGCGGAATGAGCGGCCGGAAGATACGTCTTGGGGACACGCGTAACTCCATCTTTATCGTGGACCTGACCAGGCTTCGAACGGCCCGGCTTTTAGGCTGCGCGCGATGAAAGCAGAAGACCGTGCGCGCTGCGGCGACGCAGCAGATTCTAGCATCGGGAACTCATAGTGACCATTTGCCACATGCGCCACAAGCGCCCGCCGATGCCTTCGCGGCGCCACCGCGACGCGCTTGCGGCCGATCGTCGCGGCGGTGCCGGTTATGATTCTGCACCTGTTCGCCGATCGGTGACACGGGGTTGTCCCGCACCCGCGCCACACTCGGCGAGCCGCTCGTTGCCGGGCTCATGCATGACCTGATGCCGGGCGCATGCCGCCGCTGCTTTCGGTGTCGTGCCTCGGCTCGATGCTCGCGCATGGAACGCGCGTTGAAGCCGCATCGAGCCCGCATTGAACCGAATGGCGCGCCGGCTATCGAAGCAGGCACCCTTGCGGGACACGCGATGTGATGCGTGTGCTTGCTGCTGTTGCCGTTTTCATGTTGTTTCCTTGCCACTTGTCTCGATGACTCCAATTGCACTTTCCCTATCGTTGCATCAAGCCGACCGATCCCCTTCGCGCGAAGTCCGTGCGACCCGCAACACGCGGGAGGGCGAGGTCCGATGAAAGCTGACTGGCTCTGGATCGGGCAGGTCGCAATGGCGGCCATCGTCAACATTGCCTACGCATTCGCGCTCGGCTCGGCGTTCTATGGCGCGTGGCTCGACAAGGACGGCCGCACGGCCGTCGCGCCCGCGCGCCTCGCATGGCTGCGTGCGCAACGCTCGCTGCGCGCTGCGGCATTCGTGCTCGTGGCGGCGCTCATCCTGTGGATGCTTTACGAGAGTGCGTCGGTCAGCGGCGAACCGTTGCCCAGCGCGTTCGGCGTGGTCGGCACGGTGCTCTCGCAAACGCACGTTGGCCACGCGTGGAGCGTTGCGTTCGTCGGCGCGCTCGTGCTGCTCGGCTGCGCGTTCGCGGCTTCGAGTGTGGCGCGAGACGGCGTGCTGTGGCTCGCGCTCGTCGCCATCGCCGCCGGGCGGGCGGGGCTCGGGCACGCGGCCGATGCGGGCTTCCCCTCGGCCGCGCTCGGGCTGCACACCCTCCATTTGCTCAGTGCGAGCGCGTGGAGCGGCATCGTCATGGCGGGGGGACTTGCCGTGCTGCCGGCGCTCGGCGCATCGACGGCGCGCGGCGTGCTGATCCGCACGGCGGGCCAGATTTCGAACGTGGCGTTCTTTGCGGTCGGCTTCGTGATCGCGACGGGCGTGTTCGACGCGCTGCGCGGCAGCGGCGGCTCGATCGACGCCATCGTCGGCAGCACCTGGGGCCGCGTGCTGATGCTCAAGGCCGTGCTCGTCCTGCTCGCGCTCGCGATGGGCGGCTTCAACCGGCTCGTGGCGATGCCCGAGTTGCGGCGCGCGGCGTCGACAGCGGCGGCGCGCCGTTTCGTCAACGTGATCCATCTCGAAGCGATCGTGATGATCGGCGTGCTGGTGGCCGCGGCCGCGCTCGCGCACAGCGTGCCGGCCTACGTGTTGCAGGGCTGAAACGTCGTCGCTGCAACCTATTCGTAGCCGAGCCGGTGACTGAGGATCGGTGAGAAGAAGAGGGCGAGGGCGCAGCCCGTGGCGTTGCCTTCGAGTTCCGCGAGCGCGGCCACAGACATTGGATTGGCGATCAGCGCAATCAGCTGCGGCGCGCACCACAGCGCCGCGGCGCCGATCGCGGCGTACTCGACCCAGCGAATGCGCCAGCCGCGCGTGAAGGCGATTGCGGCAGCGAACACGCGCAGGAAGCCGAAGGCGACGAGTGCGCCGACGGCGGCTTGTTCGCGGATCAGATAGTCGGGAAGCGACGCGTCCATGGAATCCTTTGCAACACCGAAGTTGGGTTGCAAAAGGAATCAGCAAGGAGCAGGCCAGTGGGTGGCGTTCTCTGGCGGAGAATGCGTTCGCTGATGGCCACGCCTTGCGCGGCGCGGCCTTCCATGAACTGGCTGTGTGCGCAAACGACATAAGCCGTTCGCGCGTGTCGCGAGCGCGCGCGCCTGAGCGCGCAAAGCCGCGCAAAACGTTACCTCGCCGAAACGCGCGACGCCCGGCGTGTCACGTTACGCTGTGCGCCGCGCGTTTCTGCGTTCATTTGTGCATCACCATTCGGCGACGCTGCCATCCTCGTGACGCCACACCGGATTGCGCCAGCGGTGACCGGTCTTCGCCATTTCGCGCACCTTCTCCTCGTTCACGTCGATGCCGAGACCCGGGCCCTGCGGAATCGAGACGAAGCCGTCTTCGTACTTGAAGACTTCGGGATTCCTGATGTAGTCGAGCAGGTCGTTGCCCTTGTTGTAGTGGATGCCGAGGCTCTGCTCCTGGATGAACGCGTTGTAGCTCACCGCGTCGATTTGCAGGCAGGTGGCGAGTGCGATCGGCCCGAGCGGGCAGTGCAGCGCGAGCGCGACGTCATAGGCTTCGGCCATCGCGGCGATCTTGCGGCACTCGGTGATGCCGCCCGCGTGCGAGGCGTCGGGCTGGATGATGTCCACGTAGCCGCCTGCGAGAATGTGCTTGAAATCCCAGCGCGAATACAGACGCTCGCCCAGCGCGATCGGCGTGCTGGTCTGGTTGACGATGTCGCGCAGCGCCTCGACGTTCTCCGAGAGCACGGGCTCCTCGATGAACATCAGCTTGAACGGATCGAGTTCCTTCGCGAGCACTTTGGCCATCGGCTTGTGCACGCGGCCATGGAAGTCCACGCCGATGCCGACGTTCGGGCCCACGGCCTCGCGCACGGCCGCGACGTTGTTGATGACGCCCTGCACCTTGTCGAAGGTGTCGATGATCTGCAGCTCTTCCGAGCCGTTCATCTTCACGGCCTTGAAGCCGCGCTCGACCACGGCGCGCGCGTTGTTGGCGACGTCGCTCGGACGGTCGCCGCCGATCCACGAATACACCTTGATCTTGTCGCGCACCTGGCCGCCGAGCAGCGCGTGAACCGGCACGCCATGGTGCTTGCCCTTGATGTCCCAGAGCGCCTGATCGACACCGGCAATGGCGCTCATCGAGATCGGGCCGCCGCGGTAGAAGCCCGCGCGATACATCACCTGCCAGTGGTCTTCGATGAGGAGCGGATCCCGGCCGATCAGATAGTCGGCGAGTTCATCGACGGCGGCGGCTACCGTATGCGCGCGGCCTTCGACGATCGGCTCGCCCCAGCCGACGATCCCTTCGTCCGTTTCGATCTTCAGAAAGAGCCAGCGCGGCGGGACGACGAAGGTTTCGAGCCTGGTGATTTTCATGCGGTGTCTCCATGACCTTAAGCGGTAGGGCGGCGCTCGCGCTACGCGCGAGCGGCAACGTCTTCAAGCGCACATGCTACTGCAAAATTCGCCTTTAAGTGCTATTAATAGTATTATTTAGCAACGCTTCCCAATATCCAGGAGAACGGCGATTCAACGCGATCTGCACGGCACGGTGGCCTACGAACTCGGCAGCGCGATCCTGCGCGGCGACTACCCTCCCGCGACGGTCCTGCCGCGCGAGGCCGAACTCATGGCAACGTTCGACGTGAGCCGCACGGTGCTGCGCGAGGCGCTGCGCACGCTCACCTCGAAAGGGCTCGTGGAGTCGCGCCCGCGCGTGGGCACGCGGGTGCGGGCGCGCGAAGCGTGGAACCTGCTCGATGCCGACGTGCTCGACTGGTACGCGCGCGTGGCGCCGCCGCTCGCTTTCGCGCTCAAGCTCCAGGAAATGCGCGAGATGATCGAGCCGTTTGCGGCAGGACTGGCCGCGAACGCGCACGACGCCGATGCGCTTGCCTCGATCGCCGCCGCGCACGCGGCCATGGCTGGGGCGCGCAATGTAGACGAGTGGGTGCGCGCGGACCTGCGCTTCCATCTCGCGGTGCTGGGCGCCTGCCGCAACGAATTGCTGGTGCCGCTCGGCACGCTGATCGAGCGCACGCTCGAAGGCCAGTTGCGCGTGAATGCGAAGCGCGCCGACGTGTTCAACGCTGCGCTGCCCGATCACACCCTCGTGTACGACGCGATCGCGCAACGCGACGCCCATGCGGCGAGCCGCGCGATGGCGGCGCTGCTGCGCGTGACGCGCGAGCGCATCGAGCGCTGAACGCGTATGCCTAATGGGTGTCTTCGCAACGAATCGCATAAAGCGCAGCGAATTGCAGATGTAAAACGTTTGCGCTGGCACAATCAATAGCGTTTGCTATGCTTTAGCCCGATCGCACGGCGCTTTGGCTTTCAGTGCCGTCAACAAGTCAAAGGCAAGGCTAACGGTTAAGCGATGAAGAAGAGCGAAGCGAAAGACACGCAACTGGACAACGCAACCCTGCTGGAAATCATCAAGGCGCAGTCGGACATCGCGAAGCTCGGGCTCGATCTCGGCGGCGTGATGGCCTACGTGGCCGAGCGCACCGAGCAGCTCACGCGAGCGCAAGGCGCGGTCGTCGAGCTAGCCGAAGGCGAGGACATGGTGTACCGCGCGGCCTCGGGCAACGTCGCGGACCTCCTTGGATTGCGCCTCGCGCGCGAAACGAGCCTGTCGGGCATGTGCGTGCGCGAGGGCGAGATCCTGCGCTGCGACGACTCCGAAAGCGACCCGCGCGTGGACCGCGAAGCTTGCCGGCGCGCCGGCCTGCGTTCGATGATCGTCACGCCGCTCAAGCATCTCGAGACGATCGTCGGCGTTCTGAAAGTCACGAATTCGGAAGTCGACGCCTTCAAGGACGAGGACATCCGCACGCTCTCGCTGATGTCCGAGCTCATCGCCGCGGCGATGTTCCATGCCGCGCGACACGAGACGAGCGAACTCTATCTGCGCGCGACGCATGACGCGCTCACGGGTCTGCCCAATCGTGCGCTCTTTTACGATCGCCTGCGCCAGTCGGTGGATCTCGCGGTGCGCTCGTCGGGCGGACTCGGCGTGCTCAATCTCGACATGGATGGCCTCAAGCCGATCAACGACCGCTACGGCCATCGCGCCGGCGACGCGGCGATCCGCGAGACTGCGGCGCGCATTGCACGTCACAGCCGCCGCGTGGACACGGCCGCGCGCGTCGGCGGCGACGAGTTCGCCGTGATCCTGCCGGGCATCGCGGGGCGCGGGGACGCCGAGGCCTACAGCCGCCGGCTCGTGGACACCGTGGGCGAGCCGTTCGAGTTCGAAGGACATCGCATCGATCTCGGCGTGAGCGTGGGCGTTGCGATCCTGCCCGAAGACGGCACCGAGATGACGGCGCTGATCGAATACGCGGATCGTTCGATGTACGAAACGAAGCGGGAGCGCAAGCAGGTTAGGTGAACGGTGCCGCTGTCTGGCGGACTGCGGTTAATCGGTTCGCCAGGCGCGAGCACGGAATCCGGAAATGAAAAAAGCCGCTGTCCTTGTGGGACAGCGGCTTTCTTTTGCAACTGGTGGCGAATCAGGGATTCGAACCCCGGACCTGCGGATTATGATTCCGTCGCTCTAACCGGCTGAGCTAATTCGCCGAAGAAAAGAATTATCGCGGTACCGCCGGAAGTTGTCAACCCCCTCGTCATCTTTTCTGCAGGGAAGGCGCTCGCCGGGCGAGAAGCCCCTCCCCGCGGCGCTCACAGCCTCAATCCTGCGCGTAAATATCCGAGTCCTTGGTTTCCTTCACGAACAGCATGCCGATCACGAACGTACCCAGCGCGATGATGATCGGGTACCAGAGGCCCGAGTAGATATCGCCGCGCGCCGCCACGATCGCGAAGGCCGTCGCCGGCAGGAAGCCGCCGAACCAGCCGTTGCCGATGTGATAGGGCAGCGACATCGAGGTGTAGCGGATGCGGGTCGGGAACATCTCCACCAGCATCGCCGCGATCGGCCCGTACACCATGGTCACGAAGATCACGAGGATCGTCAGCATCACCACCGTCATCGGCCAGTTCAGCTGCGCGGGATCGGCCTTCAGCGGATAGCCTGCCGCTTTCAGCGTGGCCGCGAGCGTCTTCTCGAACAGCGAGCCGGCTTCCTTCGCACCGGGCGCCCTGCCGTCAAATGTGTCGATGGTCGCGTCGCCCACCTTGATCTGCGCGAGCGTGCCCGCCGGGGCGGCGACGTTCTCGTAGTTCAGGCCGGCCTTCGAAAGCGCGCTCTTGGCGATGTCACACGAGCTCGTGAACTTCGAGGTGCCGACCGGGTTGAACTGGAACGAGCATTCGGCCGGATCCGCGATCACGACGATCGGCGCGCGCTGCGTAGCGGCTTCGAGCGCCGGGTTCGCGTAGTGCGTGATCGCCTTGAAGATCGGGAAGTAGGTGAGCGCCGCGATCAGGCAGCCAGCCATGATGATGGGCTTGCGGCCGATCTTGTCCGAAAGCGCGCCGAAGAACAGGAAGAACGGCGTGCCGATCAACAGCGCCAGCGCGATCAGGATGTTGGCGCTCGAGCCGTCCACCTTGAGCGTTTGCGTGAGGAAGAAGAGCGCATAGAACTGGCCCGTGTACCAGACCACGGCCTGGCCGGCCGTGAGGCCGAAGAGCGCGAGCAGCACGACCTTGAGGTTCTTCCACTGGCCGAACGCTTCCTTGATCGGCGCCTTCGAGATCTTGCCTTCCGCCTTGATGCGCTTGAACGCCGGCGATTCGTCGAGCTGCAGACGGATCCACACCGAAACCGCGAGCAGCAGGATCGAGGCGATGAACGGAATGCGCCAGGCCCATGCGGCGAACTGTTCTTCGCCAACAAACGTGCGCACGCCGAGGATCACGAGCAGCGAGAGGAACAGGCCGAGCGTGGCGGTCGTCTGGATCCACGAGGTGTAGAAGCCGCGGCGTCCGGGCGGAGCGTGTTCCGCGACGTAGGTCGCAGCGCCGCCGTACTCGCCGCCGAGCGCGAGACCCTGCAGCAGACGCATGCCGATGAAGATCACCGGTGACGCAATGCCGATCGCCGCGTAGCCGGGCAGGAAACCGACCACGAAGGTCGAGATACCCATGATGACGATCGTGACGAGGAACGTGTGCTTGCGGCCCACGAGGTCGCCGAGGCGCCCGAACACGATCGCGCCGAACGGACGCACGGCAAAGCCGGCGGCGAAGCCGAGCAGCGTGAAGATGAAGCCGGCCGTGGGATTGACGCCGGAAAAGAAGCTCTTGCTGATGAAGGCCGCAAGCGATCCGGCCAGGTAGAAGTCGTACCACTCGAACACGGTGCCGAGCGACGACGCGAAAATCACGCGTTTTTCGTCGCTGGTCATCGGCGCGTGCGAGGCGTGTCCGCCAACGGTTGCCATAGATGTCTCCAGTATTGATATGCGTGTGGTCCGTCGGGCAGGCGACTCTTAGACCCGCGGTCCTGCGGAGCATTATTGGAATGGAAACTTACGGGCTTCTGACGCGCGTGTGGGTTTCTGAATGTGGTATAGGAATGGGGTCTGATCTGCTATATTCGCCGAATGCGCGAGTAAAATCACGCATTCCGATTGGAACGTCTTATAAAGTTTGATCTTTGAGCCATGCGCCGCGGATCGGGTAAGGGTAAGTCCCATCCCGGTTTTCTGACGCGATCAGTTGGTTTCGCAGTGGTTTCGCCGCCAAAGCGCCGGCGCGGCCGCTCAAGCGAGCGCGCGCAGCCGCAGCGTCACGCGCACGAGCGTGCCGGCGAGGCGCGGCGTATCCTGATAGACGTGGTCGTCGATGGCGAGTGTCCCGCCGTGCATCGTGACGATCTCGCGCACGATCGCGAGCCCGAGCCCGCTGCCTTCACCGTCGCGCCCGAGAATGCGGTAGAAGCGCTCGAGCACGCGCTCGCGCTCGGCGCTCGGAATGCCCATGCCCGTGTCTTCCACCTCGAGATGGACCACGCCCGCCGCGGGCTCGGGCCGCACGCGCACGGTGATGCGCCCGCCCGCGGGCGTATAGCGGATCGCGTTGTCGATGAGGTTCGAGAGCATCTCGCGCAGCATCACCGGGTTGCCGTCCACTTCGACGCGCGCCGCCGCTTCGCCATCGACTTCCTCGCTGCCGTAGGCCGTTTCGGGGCCTTCGTAGCCGAGGTCCATCTGCTTGGCGAGCGCCGGCTGCACCCAGTCGCGCACGGCGTGGCGCGCCACGTCGGCTACGTCCACCGGCGTGAAGACCTGCCCCGACATGCGGTTTTCCGCGCGCGCGAGCGCGAGCAGCTGCGTGACGAGCCGCGCGGCGTGCGCGGAGCTCGTCGCGATCTGCTCGAGCGAGCGGTGCACTTCGGCGGGCGCGTTCTGGCGCAGCGCGAGTTCGGCCTGGGTGCGCAGGCCCGCGAGCGGCGTTTTCATCTGATGCGCGGCGTCGGCTATGAAGCGCTTTTGCAGTTCCATGTTCTGTTCGAGCCGCGTGAGCAGGTCGTTGAACGAGGTGACGAGCGGCTCGATTTCGGGCGGCGCGCGGCGCGCTTCGAGCGGCGAAAGATCGTCGGGGCGACGCATGCGGATGTTCGACTGCAGCGCGTGCAGGGGAGCGAGGCCCCGCGAGAGGCCGAACCACACGAGCAGGATCGCGAGCGGCAAGATCACGAACTGCGGCAGGATCACGCCCTTGATGATGTCGTTGGCGAGCTGGCGGCGCTTGTCGAGCGTTTCCGCGACCTGCACGAGCACGGGTTGGCCTTGCCGATCGGCGGCGCTGGGATGCGTCGGCTCCACCGTTGTATAGGCGACGCGGATGTCGATGCCACGCAGCGTGTCGTCGCGGAATTCGACGAGACCCGGCGGCGGTCGGTCGTCGTCGTGCGGCAGCGGCATGTCGCGATCGCCGCCGATCAGTTCGCCGCGGCTGCCGAGCACCTGATAGAACACGCTGTCGACGTTATCGGCGCGCAGGAAGTCGCGCGTGGAGGCGGGCAATGTCAGCTCGGCCACGCCGTTGACGGGCTGGATCTGGCGCGCGAGCACGTAGGCATCGGTCTCGAGCGCGCGATCGAAGGGGCCGTTGGCGATCGACTTCGCTACCAGATACGTGACCGCGATGCTCATCGGCCAGAGCAGCAGCAACGGCGCGAGCATCCAGTCGAGAATCTCGCCGAAGAGCGAGCGCGGGCGCGCCTCGGCGACGGCTTCGGCTTCGTCGGGCGGGGCGAACGGATTGGCGTAGCGGGCGTCGCGCGCGTCGTCGTCGAGGGCGTCGGCCGCGAATGCGCTCGCGCCCGGGGCGCTGTCGCCGGCCGAACCGGCCACGCCTGCGGCGCCCTTGGGCGGCACGGCGCGCGCGATGGGAGGACGCCCGGCCATCGTCGATCCTGCCTACTTGAAGTAGTGGCTGGGGGGCATCGCCGGCGCGGCGTCGGGCGCGCCGGCCTCGGTCCGGGCGGGCGTCTGGCCTGCGCCGGCCTGCGCTTCCTTTGCCTCCTTTTCGAGGCAGTAGCCGAGCCCACGCACGGTCACGATGCGCACACCGCCCGCTTCGATTTTCTTGCGCAGCCGGTGCACGTAGACTTCGATGGCGTTATTGCTGACTTCCTCGCCCCATTCGCACAGGTGGTCGACGAGCTGCTCCTTCGAGACGAGCCGCCCGAGCCGCTGCAGCAGCACTTCGAGCACGCCCAGTTCGCGCGCGGAAAGATCGAGCACCTGGTCGTTGATGCGCGCAATGCGCCCCACCTGGTCGAACGCCAGCGCGCCATGCCGCACGACGGTCGGGCCGCCGCCCGCGCCGCGCCGCGTGAGCGCACGCACGCGCGCTTCGAGCTCGTTGAGCGCGAAGGGCTTGGCCATGTAGTCGTCGGCGCCGAGGTCGAGGCCTTTGACGCGCTCGTCCACGCTGTCGGCGGCGGTGAGGATCAGCACGGGCAGGTTGGAATTGCGCGCGCGCAAACGGCGCAGCACTTCGAGGCCCGGCATTTTCGGCAGGCCCAGATCGAGAATCAAGAGGTCGAACGACTGCATCGACAAGGCAGTATCGGCATCCACGCCGCTACGCACGTGATCGACGGCATAGCCCGATTGGCGGAGTGATCTCACGAGCCCGTCCGCGAGTATGCTGTCGTCTTCGGCAATGAGGATTCGCATGTTGCGCCAGCGTCGCCTTCGAGGCTTTTTGACCTCGTAGTTAGGCTCGTAACACCCGCGCCGCGCCGCGTCCTTGAAGGCGCGGTCAGGCGACGCGCGGCGGTCTCCCGAAATTTGCGGTTCTGGATAGCCAGAAAGGCTTGCCAAAACCACTGTTTTTTTATACAGTGTCTGCGTTCGTGTGCATTAGCCCGAATGAGGCGTGCGCATGGTCACGAGACGCCGTTCATCATAGCAAAGGACGATTCATGGAAGATAGCAAGAAAGGCTCGGCTGGGCTGACTGCTGAAAAGAGCAAGGCGCTGGCCGCCGCGCTCGCGCAGATCGAAAAGCAGTTCGGCAAGGGGTCGATCATGCGACTCGGCGACGGCGATGCGGTCGAGGACATCCAGGTAGTCTCCACCGGTTCGCTCGGCCTCGACATCGCACTCGGCGTAGGCGGTCTGCCGCGCGGCCGGGTGGTCGAGATCTACGGTCCGGAATCGTCGGGCAAGACCACGCTCACGCTGCAGGTGATCGCCGAAATGCAAAAGCTCGGCGGCACGGCGGCGTTCATCGACGCGGAACACGCGCTCGACGTGCAATACGCCGCCAAGCTCGGCGTGAACGTGCCCGAACTGCTCATCTCGCAGCCGGACACGGGCGAGCAGGCGCTCGAAATCACCGACGCGCTGGTGCGCTCGGGCTCGATCGACATGATCGTGATCGACTCGGTCGCGGCGCTCGTGCCGAAGGCCGAAATCGAAGGCGAAATGGGCGACTCGCTGCCGGGTCTGCAGGCGCGTCTGATGTCGCAGGCGCTGCGCAAGCTCACCGGCACGATCAAGAAGACGAACTGCATGGTGATCTTCATCAACCAGATCCGCATGAAGATCGGCGTGATGTTCGGCAACCCGGAAACCACCACGGGCGGCAACGCGCTCAAGTTCTATTCGTCGGTGCGTCTGGACATTCGCCGCATCGGTTCGATCAAGAAGAACGACGAAGTGATCGGCAGCGAAACGCGTGTGAAGGTCGTGAAGAACAAGGTCGCGCCGCCGTTTCGCGAAGCCGTGTTCGACATTCTCTACGGCGAGGGCATCTCGCGTCAGGGCGAAATCGTCGACCTCGGCGTGCAGGCCAAGATCGTCGACAAGGCGGGTGCGTGGTACAGCTATAACGGCGAGCGCATTGGCCAGGGCAAGGACAACGCACGCGAATTCCTGCGCGAGAACGCGGACATTGCTCGCGAGATCGAAAACCGCATCCGCGAATCGCTTGGCGTGAGCACGATGCCGGACGGCGTCAAGGATTCCGGCGAAGTCGAAGTCGCTGGCGAAGAGTAAGTCCACGAGGCTCTCGTAGATAAGGCAAGCTGATGCGCAAGGGCGGGTCACACATGTCCTCGCCTTCCGGCGAGCAGGCTAACCCGCGTGCGGGTTCGTCTGTGGACAGGGGCGCCGAGCGGCGCTCCGCCGTCAAGCCTGCCGAGTCGCGCACGAGCCGCTCAAGCCATTTAAGCCGCGACGCCCAGGCGGGCGATCGCGGCTTCGCGCATTCTGGTGCGGCGTATTCCCCGCCCGCCGATCTCAGCGACGATGGCGGCGCGGTCTTCGAAGTCCCGTTCGAGGCTTTCTTCAGCGGGGCCGATGAAGCCGCGGCAAACATGCCACCAGAGCCGCCGCTGTCCGAACCAACATTCAAGCGATCGCGTCGCGCGCCTCTCGAAACGGCGCGCGAATCCAGTGCGCCGCAAGCCGACCAATACGAGCGTAGCTCGGCCAGCCGCGCCGCACGCGCTAGCGAGCGCGAACAATCGTCCACGGCGAAGCAGCGCCCCGAGCGCTCCCTCAAGGGCCGCGCGCTCGGCTATCTTTCGCGCCGCGAATACAGCCGCGCCGAACTCTCGCGCAAGCTCATGCCGTACACGGAGGACGCCGACGCACTCGAAGTCCTGCTCGATTCGCTCGAACGCGAAGGCTGGCTCTCCGACGCGCGCTTTGCCGAAAGCGTCGTGCACCGGCGCGCGTCGCGCGTGGGGGCGGGGCGTATCGTCAGCGAACTCAAGCGTCACGCGGTGGGCGAAGCGCTCATCGAAGAGGTGAGCTCGCAACTGCGCGAGACCGAGCTCGTGCGTGCCCGCACGGTCTGGCAAAAGAAGTACGGCCAGTTGCCCGAGACGCCTGCCGAACGCGCGCGCCAGGCGCGCTTTCTCGCGGCGCGCGGCTTCTCGATGTCGATCATCGGCAAGATCCTCAAGGGAATCGAGGAAGACTGGTCCGACAACTGAGCCGGCCGTCTCGAAAATCCGCGCAGGCAAGTCCCCGCCCGGCCTGTGTGTTCGCGGCTGTCTCAAATACCCGGTATGTTAAAATCGCGAGGTTTTCCCATCCGGTCTTACCTTTAGCATGCCGCTTTCTCCGCCCGTGCCCCGCCAGTTGCGCCATCAGCGCGCCATCCGGGCGGTTGCCTATGAGCGCGAAGACGGCCTGTGGGACATCGACGCGTGCCTGACCGACCACAAGCCACGCGACGTGCCGCTCGCCGCCGGTGTCCGGCCCAATGGTCTGCCGATCCATGAACTCTGGCTGCGCATTACGATCGATCGCAAGCTCAACGTCGTCGACGCCGAAGCGTCGTCCGACTGGGTGCCTTACGACGGTCAGTGCCAGAACGCTAATCCCGCCTATCGGGCCCTTATCGGGCTCAATCTCCTCGACAACTTCCGCCGCGAAGCGGGCCGGCTCCTCGCCGGCACGCTCGGCTGCACACACCTCACAGAAATGTTGGGCGTTTTGCCAACGGCTGCGGTCCAGGCGTTCGTCGGGGCAGTGTGGGACACATCGAATGGCTCGCCGGGTGAAGCGCCCGGACCGGAACTCGGCAAGACCGCCGGAGGCAATGAGGCCGCCGGTGAAAAGCCGCCCTTCCAGCTTGGCCGCTGCCATGCGCTGCGGTTCGACGGGGAGGCGGTGAAGCAGTTTTATCCGCGCTGGTATGGCCATGTGCCGCGTTCGATAGCACGCGGCGCGGAAATCCCCAGCGTGCGCGACAGCCGGAGCCCGGGCCAAGAGGGCAGGGCCGACGCCGTCTCGCATGAATAACAACAGCGGAATCGAAGTTCACTCCAACTCTCAGACTGAAGGAATCACGCATGAAGATTCACGAGTACCAGGGTAAGGAAATCCTGCGGAAATTCGGAGTCGCGGTCCCGCGCGGCATCCCGGTGTTTTCGGTGGATGACGCGGTCAAGGCCGCTCAAGAGCTGGGCGGTCCGGTTTGGGTCGTCAAGGCGCAGATCCACGCTGGCGGCCGCGGCAAGGGCGGTGGCGTGAAGGTCGCCAAGACGATCGAGCAAGTCCGCGAATACGCGAACCAGATCCTCGGCATGCAGCTCGTCACGCACCAGACCGGCCCGGAAGGCCAGAAGGTCAACCGTCTGCTGATCGAAGAAGGCGCCGACATCAAGCAGGAACTGTATGTCAGCCTCGTCGTTGATCGCGTGTCGCAAAAGATCGTTCTGATGGGTTCGAGCGAAGGCGGCATGGACATCGAAGAAGTCGCCGAAACGCACCCGGAACTGATCCACAAGGTCATCGTCGAGCCGTCGACGGGTCTGCTCGACGCCCAGGCCGACGACCTCGCCGCGAAGATCGGCGTGCCGGCTGCTTCGATTCCGCAAGCCCGCGCCATCCTGCAAGGCCTGTACAAGGCATTCTGGGAAACCGACGCATCGCTGGCTGAAATCAACCCGCTGAACGTCTCCGGCGACGGCAAGGTTATCGCGCTCGACGCGAAGTTCAACTTCGACTCCAACGCACTGGCCCGTCATCCGGAAATCGTCGCTTACCGCGACCTGGACGAAGAAGATCCGGCCGAAATCGAAGCCTCGAAGTTCGACCTCGCGTACATCTCGCTCGACGGCAACATCGGCTGTCTGGTGAACGGCGCAGGCCTCGCGATGGCCACGATGGACACCATCAAGCTGTTCGGCGGCGAGCCGGCCAACTTCCTCGACGTAGGCGGTGGCGCCACGACCGAGAAGGTTACGGAAGCGTTCAAGCTCATGCTCAAGAACCCGGACCTGAAGGCGATCCTCGTGAACATCTTCGGCGGCATCATGCGCTGCGACGTGATCGCAGAAGGCGTGATCGCCGGTTCGAAGGCCGTGAACCTGAAGGTGCCGCTCGTCGTGCGCATGAAGGGCACGAACGAGGACCTCGGCAAGAAGATGCTGGCCGAATCGGGCCTGCCGATCATCTCGGCAGACAGCATGGAAGAAGCCGCGCAGAAGGTCGTCGCGGCTGCCGAAGGCAAGTAATTTTCACCGGACACGAATGGCGTGGTGCCGGCGCGGCCACTGTAATGAAAGTGGCAGGGCTACATGACGCCAGACGAACAGAGGTCAATACATGTCGATTCTGATCAACAAAGACACCAAGGTCATCACGCAGGGCATTACCGGCAAGACCGGTCAGTTCCACACCCGCGCTTGCCGTGAGTACGCGAACGGCCGTGAAGCGTTCGTCGCTGGCGTGAACCCGAAGAAGGCCGGCGAAGATTTCGAAGGCATTCCTATCTACGCGAACGTGCGTGAAGCGAAGGACGCCACCGGCGCGACCGTTTCGGTCATCTACGTGCCGCCGGCAGGCGCTGCTGCTGCGATCTGGGAAGCCGTCGAGGCCGACCTCGATCTCGCGATCTGTATCACGGAAGGCATTCCCGTCCGCGACATGATCGAAGTCAAGGACCGTATGCGCCGCGAAGGCCGCAAGACGCTGCTCCTGGGCCCGAACTGCCCCGGCACGATCACGCCGGACGAGCTGAAGATCGGCATCATGCCGGGTCACATCCACCGCAAGGGCCGCATCGGCGTTGTGTCGCGTTCGGGCACGCTGACGTATGAAGCGGTTGCCCAGCTGACCGCGATCGGCCTCGGCCAGTCGTCGGCAGTCGGTATCGGCGGCGACCCGATCAACGGTCTGAAGCACATCGACGTCATGAAGATGTTCAACGACGATCCGGATACGGACGCCGTGATCATGATCGGCGAAATTGGCGGTCCGGACGAAGCGAACGCCGCCGAGTGGATCAAGGGCAACATGAAGAAGCCGGTCGTCGGCTTCATCGCGGGCGTCACGGCGCCTCCGGGCAAGCGCATGGGCCACGCCGGCGCGCTGATCTCGGGCGGTGCGGATACGGCCGACGCGAAGCTGGAAATCATGGACGCGTGCGGCATCAAGGTGACGCGCAACCCGTCGGAAATGGGCCGTCTGCTGAAGGCGATGCTGTAAATTGCGAAATGCGCTGCCGCTCGTGCATCATGCATGCGCGGGCGCCCGGCGTTTTTTGATATGCTTGCGGAATCCTTTCACGAGGTTTCCGAACAAAAGCGAGGGAGCCAGTCATGGCCTCCTCGCTTTTTTATTTGGCTCGCCGTATGAGCCGCCCATCCTGAGTCACGGCTGAGTCTTCGTCTCCATGCTCGAGTTTTTCGCGACGCTCCATTGGGGCGCTGTCATCCAGATCATCGTCATCGACATCCTGCTCGGCGGCGACAACGCCGTGGTGATCGCGCTCGCCTGCCGCGACCTGCCTTCGCAGCAGCGCATGCGCGGCATTCTGTGGGGCACCGCAGGCGCGATCGCGCTGCGCGTGGTGCTGATCGCGTTCGCCGTGGTGCTGCTCAACGTGCCGTTCCTCAAGTTCACAGGCGGCCTGCTCTTGCTGTGGATCGGCGTTCGGTTGCTCGCGCCCAGTCATCTCGAGCACGCCAACGTGAAGCCTGCCGAGAAGCTGGTGGGCGCGATCAAGACGATCATCGTCGCCGACGCGGTGATGAGCCTCGACAACGTGGTCGCGATCGCGGGCGCTGCCGAAGCTGCCGATCCGCGCCATCGCATCGCGCTCGTGATCTTCGGGCTGATGGTGAGCATTCCGCTCATCGTGTGGGGCAGCCAGCTCGTGCTCAAGCTGCTCGACCGCTACCCGGTGATCGTGACGCTCGGCGCAGCGCTGCTCGGCTGGATCGCGGGCGGGCTCATCATCAACGATCCCGCCGGCGACCGCTGGCCGCTGCTCGATACGCCTGCGGCCGAATATGGCATGACCGTGGCGGGGGCAGTGTTCGTCGTCGCGCTCGGGTCGTGGCTCAGGCGCCGCAACGCGCGGCGCAGCGCGGCGCAGGGGCCGCAGTCGCACTGAGCGCGCATGGCTGTGCCATTGCGCCTGGGCCATCTGGCCGACTGCTGCGCAAAGCGGGCCGCCGATACGATCAAGACGCCTGTTCACGACTGTGAGCAGGCGTTTCTTGTTTCAGGAGCCCTGACGATGACCGTATCCCCCCTTTCCATGAGCCCGCCGCCGCGCAACGGCTGCGCGTGTTTTGCCAGACTCTCGCGCCTCGCCAGCATTGCCGCGCGCTGGACCGCGCGTGGCTTCACGCTGATCGAACTAATGATCGTGCTCGCGATCGTCGGTGTGATCGCCGCCTACGCCATTCCCGCGTACCAGGATTACCTCGCCCGCAGCCGCGTGGGCGAGGGCCTTTCGCTCGCGTCTTCCGCACGCCTTGCAGTGGCGGAGAACGCGGCGAGCGGCAACGCGTTCGGCGCGGGCTACACGGTGCCGCCCGCCACCCGCAACGTGCAGTCGCTGCATATCGACGATACGACCGGTCAGATCACGGTTGCTTTCACCTCGCGCGTGGCGCCCGAGGGCAGCAACACCATCGTGCTCGTGCCCTCGGTGCCCGACAATGCCGATGCGCCCACCGCGCGCGTCGCGCTCGCGCAGGGCAGCGTGCAGGGCGGGACGCTCACGTGGGAGTGCTTCGCAGCGGGCAAGGCGGCTTCGTCGCTGGGGGCGCCCGGCGCGGGCCCAGCGCCAGTGGACGCCGCAACGCTGGCGAGCAATCTCGCGCCGCCGGATTGCCGCGCATAAGGTTTGCGCACAGGTGCGGGGGCAACCATGAGCGCTTTCGAGCGCATGCGCGCAACCGCACGCCGATGCGACCCAACCGGCCACACCCGCACAGCGGGGGAAAAGTTTTGTATAGTGCCCCGTTGCTGAACGCCCCCGCCCAACCATGCCTTCCAATTTTGCGCGTTACCTTACGTTCGTCTTGCTGGCCCTCGCGTTGACGCTGCCCTATGCGGTCGTCAACCACACCTATCCGATTCCGACTTTCTACGCGGAATTCGTTGCACTGACACTTTATGTGCTGATGGGCGCCGCGACGTTGCTGCTCGTTCGTCCGGCGCGCACGGGCGGGGGCTTCGCGTCGCCCGCGGTCGCGCTCGTGCCGTTTTTCTTCGGTCTGCTGCTGATCGTGCAGACCTTCGCACTGCCGCTCGCCGAGCCTTCGATGAACTGGCTCGGCGCGGGTTATCTGCTCGCCGCCTTCGTGGCGACGCACGCGGGCTACACCATCACGCGCGCGCGCCTCATGCAGTCCGCACTCGTGTGGGGGGCGTTCGCGCTGCAGTTCGGCGGCCTCTTCGCCGTATTCACCCAGGGGATCCAGCTCTTTCACCTGGAGACGAAGGTCACGCCGCTCGTGGTGGCGTACAACATTACCGTCGATCGCCGGCCGTTCGGCAACATGGCGCAAGCCAATCACCTCGCCACCTATATCGCCTTCGCGATGGCGGGTGCGATGTACCTCGTGCTCACGCGGCGTCTGAACATGCTGCTCTGGGGCGCGCTGACTGCGATCTATTCGGGCGGTCTCGCGCTCACCGTGTCGCGCGGGCCGTGGCTGCAGATGGGCGTGATTTTCGTCGCGGGGCTGTGGATCGCGCTTGCGGGCTGCCGCAGCGAAGCAGACGAGGGACGCGGTGCGCTCGCGCAAGGCTTCTCATCGGCGGCGGGCTCGGGCCGCAAGGCTGGCGGCGTGCGCGCCTGGGCCATCCCGGTCGTGCTCGTGCTGATCTTCTTCGGCATGAATGCATGCGTGCGCTGGGCCAACGTCCACTATGGCCTCGACCTTGCGCAGTCGGCCGCCGAGCGCATGAAGGACGCCAGCCAGATTGCGCCGCGCCTCGCGCTGTGGCGCTACGGCTGGACGATGTTCAAGTCGCATCCGGTGCTCGGCGTCGGCTGGGGCGACTTCCCGATGCATCAGTTCGAGCTGGTGCGCTCGCTTGGCGGCGTCGAGATCGCCAACAACGCGCACGATATCTTCCTCGACCTGCTCGCGAAGACTGGCCTCGTCGGTCTTGCCATCGTCGTGATCGGGCTCGTCGCGTGGTTCGTGCGCGGGCTGCGCGCGCCGCACACCGCCGAGCGCGTGTTTGGCTTCATGCTGATCGGCGTGGTCGTCATGCATGCACTCGTCGAGTATCCGCAGCAGTACATGTTCTTCCTGCTGCCGGCGATGTTCGTGTTCGGTCTGCTGGAGACGAAGCCGCTGCGTGCCGTGCCGTCGCGCGTCTCGCTCGGCGTGTATGCGGTGGTCGTGTTCGGCGGCGTCGCGGCGCTGTACCCGGTGCTGCGCGACTACAACCGCGCCGAGGTGCTGTATTACGGACAGCACCCGGCGCGCGACTACGGCGACGATCCTTCGCGCCTGTTCGGCGCGTGGGGCGACTACGGCATGGCCACGCTGTTGCCGATGAACGCCGCGAGCCTGCCGAGCAAGCTTTACGCGCACCAGCGCGCCATCGCGCTGCTGCCCGGCGAGACGGTGCTGCGCCGCTACGCGGTCTTGCAGGCGCTGGACGGCGACACGGCGGGCGCATTCGACACGGTGGAGCGTCTGCGCATTTTCGCCTCGGAGCTACACGACTGGCAGACGCAACTCGCTTCGCTCTACGGCCTGCTCGACGAGCAGCCCACGGAAGCGGCGGCGCGTCAGTTCGCCGCCGCGTTCTGCGCCGCCGCTGCGGCAATCAAAGCTCGGAGTATTTCGTGGCGCTGCCTTTCGCCTTCTCCACGGGGTAGCGCTGCGCGTTCAGCTTGAGCTTTTCCGCTGCCGCCTCGACCAGATCGATGCCGGCGGTATGCGCGACCAGCAAGAGGTACATGAAGACATCCGCGCATTCGTGCTTGAGATGCGTGAGATGCGCGGGATCGGCGAGCTGTGCGTCGATCTGCGCATCGGTTTTCCACTGGACCGTTTCCAGTAGCTCGCCGGCCTCGATGTTCGTCGAGACGATCAGGTTGCGCAACGTGTGAAACTGCTTCCAGTCGCGCTCGTCGCGGAAGGCCAGAACCTGCGCGAGCAGTTCGTCGAGCGTCATGGCGTCAGCGCTCCGCCACCCAATCCCCCGACTTCCCGCCGTGCTTTTCCAGCACGCGCACATCGGTGATCGTCATGCCGCGGTCCACGGCCTTGCACATGTCGTAGACGGTCAGCAGTCCGACCTGGACGGCGGTCAGCGCTTCCATCTCCACGCCCGTGCGGCCGAGCGTTTCCACCTGCGCCGTGCAGTGAACCCCGGGCAGCGTTTCGTCGAGCGCGAAGTCCACCTTCACGCGCGTGATCGCGAGCGGATGGCACAGCGGAATCAGGTCCGAGGTGCGCTTCGCCCCCTGGATTGCGGCGATGCGCGCAACGCCGATCACGTCACCTTTTTTTGCGTGGCCGTCGCGGATCAGCGCGAAGGTTTCCGGCAACATGCGGATCGTGCCGCTCGCGAGCGCGATGCGCTTCGTCTCTGCCTTGCCGCCGACATCGACCATATGAGCGTCGCCGGCGGCGTCAAAATGCGTGAGTTCAGGCATGGTGGGTTCTTCCTTGAGGGGTACCTATCTTAACAGTGCGGCACGCCGCGCTTTCTACGCGTCTTGCCGCGCCGCAAGAGTTGTAAGGCGGGCTACAATCGATCGGTTGGCGCAAGCGCGCAGGCGGTCCGCACCGGGCGCACCGACGCGCCAGTGTTCCGCATTCCCCGATCCTGTCATCAATGCGTCTGAAACGGCTGCTTGCTGCATGGTTGTGCGCGTCGCTCGCGGTTTCGCCGCAAGCGTACGCGCAGGCGTCGAATGCCGCCGTGCTCAATCTCGGCGTGGCCCCGCCGACAGCCGTGCAGCCCGTCCCGGCCCCCGCCAGACCCGCACCGAATGCAGCCAATGCGGCGCCCGCACTCGTGAGCGGCCCGTTCGACGACGCGGCGGACCCCGTCGTCCCCGCCTCGATCGCGCAGGGCGTGTTCGGCACTTACGGCGGCGCGCAGAGCCGCTTTGCGACCCAAGGCCACGCAGGCGCAGCTTCGTCTTCGAGCGGCAATACCAGCGTGCGCGCCCCCGCCTGGGTGCCGCCACTGCCCGACCTCGGCGACGGCTCGGGCGGCGCACTCACGCCGCAGGCCGAGCGCCGTATCGGCGAGCGCGTGATGCGCGAGATTCGCCGCGACCCCGACTACATCGGCGACTGGCTCGTGCGCGACTACCTCAATTCGGTCGCCGCGCGCCTCGCCGCGGCCGCTAGCGCGCAGTTCATCGGCGGGTATCGGCCCGACTTCGATCTGTTCGCGATCCGCGATGGCCAGATCAACGCGTTCTCGCTGCCGGGCGGCTTCATCGGCGTGAACTCGGGGCTCATCGTCGTCACGCAAACGGAATCCGAACTCGCTTCCGTGCTCGGTCACGAAATGGGCCACGTATTGCAGCGGCACATCGCACGTATGCTTTCGCAGAGCGAGCGCACGGGTCTTGCCGCGCTGGCCGGCGTGCTGTTCGGCATTCTCGCGGGCGTGCTCGCGCACAGCGGCGATCTCGGCGCCGGAATTGCGCTCGGCAGCCAGGCGTATGCCGTGGACAGCCAGTTGCGTTTCTCGCGCGCCGCGGAGCACGAGGCCGATCGAGTGGGCTTCCAGCTGCTCACCGGCGCGGGCTACGACCCGTGGGGCATGGTGGCGTTTTTCGAGCGGCTCGAGCGCGATTCGATGGAAGACACGGGCGTGCCGGCCTACGCGCGCACGCACCCGCTGACCGGCGAGCGCATCGCCGACATGCAGGACCGCGCGCGCCGCGCCGCATACCGTCAGCCGCGCCAGGCGCCCGAGTACGGTTTCGTGCGCGCACGTGTGCGTGTGCTTCAGGACCGCACGCGCAATGAGTACATCGACGAGGTTTCGCGTTTGCGCTCGGAACTCGAGGACCGCACGGCGCTCAACGTCGCCGCGAACTGGTATGGCATTGCCTGCGCGCAGATGCTGCTGGAGCGCTATGACGACGCCACGGCGTCGCTCGCGAACTCGCGCGCGGCGTTCGCGCAGTTCGAGGCAGCGGATGGCAGCAAGACACGCAACTCGCCGAGTCTGGACGTGCTCGCCGTGGACATCGCGCGCCGCGCAGGCCGCACCGACGACGCCGTGCGGCTGGCCCTGGCCGCGCACAAGGCGTGGCCAGACTCCCACGCAGCCACCGATGCGCTGCTGCAGGCGCTGATCGCGGCGCGGCGCTTCAAGGAGGCGCAGACGCTCGCGCGCAGCGCAACCGAGGCCGAACCGCAGCAGGACGCATGGTGGCTCTATCTGGCGCAGGCGAGCGCCGGACTCGGCGACGCGCTCACCCAGCATCGGGCGATGGCGGAGAAGCTCGCGCTTGACGGCGCCTGGCCCTCGGCCATCCGTCAGCTCAAGGAGGCGCGCGACATGAAATCGGTGGGCTACTACGATCTGTCGACCATCGAAGCGCGCCTCCACGATTTCGAGGCGCGCTACAAGCAGGAGCGTCAGGACGAGAAGGACGAGGGTCGCGGCTGAGCCGGCGCTCAGTCTGCGGATGCAGGCGGCGCGCCGCTCGCGCCGTGCTGCGCGGCCAGCGCCTCGCGCTCGGCGCGCGCCGGGCTCGTCACGAAGGCAAAGCGCGCGCTCACGTCGGCGCGCTTGATCGGCTGCAGCGGTAGCGCGGCGCCAGCGCGCCAGTGGAACGTGCCGCTCTCGGCGTCGTCCGCGAGCGTGGCGTGGTCCGTGAAGAGGTCGAGGTCGTGGTCGTGCAGCAGCGCCGCGCGCGGTGGCGTGCTTGCATCGGCGAAAATCACGCTGCCCGCTTCGTCGAGGTAGGCCGCCAGGGGCTCGAACGCCTGACCGCCCTGATCGGTGAGCGTCAACGCGTCATCGCCGCCGTCATGACCCGCGGCGAGACGCACGATCCACGGCGTGTATTCGAGCTCGACGTACACGCGCTGCGGCCCGTTCTGGAAGTACCACTGGCCTTGTTCGTCGCGCTCGTAATTGCGGTTGATGAAGCCGAGCAGCGCTTCGTGGCGGATCGCCGCGCCGGGTGCGTTCTGCGCCTGGGCGGCCTCGTCGCGCATGCGCCAGTTGCCGCGTGCGTCGAGCAGCAGCCAACCCGTGCAATGCGGGACGTTGGGCCAGCGCGCGAGCGCCTGTTTGACGATGTCATCCATGAGAGACGAAAGGCGAGAGATAGGTGAACACGCGCTGCGCGAGCCAGTCGCTGCGGCCGGGGAACGGCCCCGTCATGAAGCCGACGTGGCCGCCGTGCGCGGGCTGATCGAGCTCGACGGCGGCGCTCACTTCGTGGCGCGCGGGCAGCGCGCGGCCCGGCAGGAACGGATCGTTGCGCGCGTTCAGAATGAGCGTGGGAACGGCGATTTCGCCGAGCTTCGGGCGGATCGTCGCCTGGGTGTAGTAGTCGTGGGCGTCGCGAAAACCGTGCAGCGGCGCGGTCACGACGTTGTCGAATTCGTACATCGTGCGGCTGGCGAGCACGGCTTGCGCGTCGAACAGGCCGGGGTACTGCTCGAGTTTCTGGAGCGCCTTCACTTTCAGCGTCCTCAGGAAGCTGCGCGTGTAGATCATGCCGAAGCCCTGCGTCAGCATCTCGCTGCCTGCATGCACATCGAGCGGCGTGGAGATCGCGGCGGCGGCCGCGACGATCGCGGCGTCCTCGCGACGCTGCGCGAGCCAGTGCAGCAGCACGTTGCCGCCGAGCGACACGCCCGCGACGACGAGCGGCCCTGCGTGGCGGGCGGCGAAGCGGCGTAGCACCCAGTCGACTTCGGCGGAATCGGCGAGATGGTAGAAGCGCGGCAGCAGGTTCAATGGACCGCTGCAGCTGCGAAAGTGGGGGATCGCCGCATGCCAGCCGCGCGCCTGCGCGGCGGCAGCGAGCGCGCGCGCGTAGTGGGAACTCGAGCCGCCTTCCAGGCCGTGGAACAGGACGAACAGCGGGGCGTTACGTACGTTGGGGGCGTTGCGTGAATCCGCACCGGCTTGCTTGCCGTCCAGCCAGTCCACTTCGATGAAGTCGCCATCTGGCGTGTCCCAGCGCTCGCGCCGGTAGGCGGGCGCGGGCAGGCGCGAGAACAGCGCCGGCACGATGGTCTGGATGTGCGCACCGGGCAGCCAGAACGGCGCGCGGTAGTCGTTGTCGTAGTGGGGGCCGAGCAGGGCAGTCTGGGCATCGAGCGCGGCCGCGACGCGGGCTGCCTCGCCGGGCCTGCTGGTGTCGTCGGTCGTACTCATCACTGCCCCCTGCTTTGCGCCCTTATGTCAGTGCAGCGCGCCCTGGCCGTGGCGCAATTTGGCCGAGAACTGCGTAGCTGCGTCGTCGGGCATGCGGCTCGCGTGAATGTGCGCAATGCGCCATTCGCCGCGCTCGTGAACCATCACGTAGGTCGTGAAGACCATGGTGGGAATCGCGCTGGGATCGACCGGGCGGTGCGCTTCCACGATCGCGTAGACCACGGTGCCGAGGCTGTCGTACACGCGGATGTCGAGCGGCTCGATCGACACCGGCGCCGCTTCGAGCTGCGCGGCGAGGCCCGCGCGGATGCTCGACAGGCCGTGCAGATGCGCGCCTTCCGCCGTGATGCAGCTCACGAATTCTTCATCGATCCACAGACCCATCAAGCTGTCGATGTTGACTTCCGCGACGGCCTGGTAGTACGCGTTGAGGGTGTCCGCGGCGGCTTCGAAGATGTGGGCAAAACGTGGCATGGCTCGTTGGTCTTGTGCGCTCGGTGTTGCATTCGGCGTCTACCTGGGCGCGGGTTGGCGATTGATCGGTTGCGTCGCTGCGCGGCTGTCGCTGCGTGCCGCGCGTTTGCCGCGAGCATGCCGCTTTCGCGAGACAGGCCTGTGACGTGCTCCGATGCGGCGCTTTGGTCCCTCCCGCGCCTCGATGCCTCTATTGGGCGCGCGCAACGCGCGTGGCGTCCGTTGCGTGGCGCACATCCATTTGTGTGCGCGATGTTTTCAGCGTGGCGGGCGGTACATAGCCGCCCAACGCTGCTGGCGATGCCTGATGCTTATCGCTGCCCGAGCAGCATGCCGCGCAGATCGCCGAAAACCTGCTCCGGGCTCAGTTCGCGCAGGCAGTTCAGATGCCCGAGCGGACACTCGCGCGCAAAGCAGGGACTGCATTCGAGATGCAGCCATTGTACCTTTGCAAGCTCGGACAAGGGCGGCGTGTGGCGCGGATCCGTCGAACCGTACAGCGCGACGAGCGGGCGGCGCAGGGCGGCGGCCACATGCATCAGGCCCGAATCGTTGGTCACCACGGCATTCGCGCGCGAGATCAGCGCGCACGCTTCGCCGAGTGCGGTCTGCCCGCACAGGTTGCGCACGTTCGGCGCGCGATCGGCAATGGCCTGGGCGAGCGGGGCGTCCTTCGGCGAGCCGAGCGCGACGATCTGCGTATACGGGAACGACTGGCCCACCATCTTCGCGAGCGCCGCGAAATGCTCGGGCGGCCAGCGCTTGGCCGGGCCGTACTCGGCGCCGGGGCAGAACACGAGCAGCGGCACGCGCGTATCGAGATTGAAGCGCGCCGACACACGCGACGCCTCGTTCGGGTCCGACTCGAGGCGCGGCATCGGCAGGTCATCGGGCACGCTCGCGCCGGGCGCGTAGGCGAGCGCGGCGTAGTGCCCGACCATTGGCGCTCGCTCGTCCTTCGGCGGATTCGCATGACGCACGTTCAAGAGGCCGTAGCGGTTCTCGCCCGTGTAGCCGATGCGCAGCCCGATATTGGCGAGCCACGGGATCAGCGCGGACTTGAGCGAATTAGGCAGCACGTAGGCGGCGTCATAGCGCTCGGCGCGCAAATCGCCCGCCAGTTGCCAGCGGCGCAGCAGCTGCAGCTTGCCGTGGCCGAGGTCGGTGGCGTAGACGTCGCGGATCTCGGGCATGCGCTCGAGTACGGGCGCAACCCAGGTTGGCGCGAGCGCATCGATCTGAATGCGCGGGTGCAGTTTCACGAGCCGCGAAAAAAGCGGCTGCGCCATGAGTGCGTCACCGATCCAGTTCGGTGCGATTACCAGCGCGCGACGCATCGGGAGTCAGGGTCCGGAGAGGGTAAAGGTTGCACGTGCGGCGTGCCCGCCTGGGACCGGCTCGGGGCCGGCTTGGGGGCGTATCGGGCCGCGCGCGAAACACGGTTGGGAAAAAGAGGACGAGCCGCGCGCCGATGAACCGGCAGCGGCATCACGGAAAGACGCGCCGCCGCATGCACGGCGGCGCGCCGCGAGTGAGGCGAAACGCGTCAGTGGCCGTGGACGACCTCGCCCGCGCGCAGCTTGTAACGCGTGCTGCAGTACGGGCACTTCGCTTCGCCGTGCGTCACGTCGAGGAACACGCGCGGGTGGTTGCTCCAGCGCGGCATCGACGGATTCGGGCAGTAAGCGGGCAGATCCTTGGCCGAAAGTTCGACCAGCGGCATTTCCTTAATTTCGCTCATGAGGACGATTCTCTGTGTAGCTGTGGGGGCCGGGCGAAGGGGCGCCCGGACCTTTATGTCTTAGACCTTCGCGAGCCAGTGCGCGTACTTCTCGTTCTTGCCCGAAACCACGTCGAAGAAGGCCGATTGCAGCTTTTCCGTGACCGGACCGCGCGAGCCGCTGCCGATGGTGCGGTTGTCGAGCTCGCGGATCGGCGTGACTTCGGCGGCGGTGCCGGTGAAGAACGCTTCGTCGCAGGTGTACACCTCGTCACGCGTGATGCGCTTTTCGATCACCGGAATGCCCATGTCGCGCGCGAGCGTGATGACGGTGTCGCGCGTGATGCCGTCGAGGCACGACGCGAGGTCCGGCGTGTACAGCTTGCCGTTGTTCACGAGGAAGAAGTTCTCGCCCGAGCCTTCCGAGACATAGCCGTCCACGTCGAGCAGGAGCGCTTCGTCGTAGCCGTCGGCGGTGGCTTCCTGGTTGGCGAGGATCGAGTTCACGTACCAGCCCGAAGCCTTGGCGCGCACCATCGACACGTTCACGTGATGGCGCGTGAACGACGACGTCTTCACGCGGATGCCCCTGGCGAGGCCGTCCTCGCCGAGATAGGCGCCCCACGGCCATGCGGCGATGGCCACGTGAATGGTGTTGCCCTTGGCCGAAACGCCGAGCTTTTCCGAGCCGACCCAGATGATCGGGCGGATGTAGCACGACTCGAGCTTGTTCGCGCGCACGACTTCGAGCTGCGCGTCGGCGAGCGTCTTCGCGTCGAACGGCACGTCCATCTGGAAGATCTTGGCCGAGTTGAGCAGACGCTTGGTGTGCTCGGCGAGGCGGAAGATGGCGGTGCTGCCGTCGGCGGTCTGATAGGCGCGTACGCCTTCGAAAACACCCATGCCGTAGTGCAGCGTGTGGGTCAGCACGTGAATGTTGGCGTCGCGCCAATCAATCAGCTTGCCGTCCATCCAGATCTTGCCGTCGCGGTCGGCCATTGACATACGATTCTCCAGACAAGTGCAGTAAATATCGGGCTTATACAGGGGTTTCGCCGCGCGCCGCGTGGTTGCGGTTGGCAAAGATGATTATTTTAGCGTCATTTGACGCCTTCCAGCGCGCCCGCGGGCGCGTGGGGCGGGGTATTCGGGCGATTTTAGGGTCGTTTCGCGCCGTTTCCCGGCGATTTTTTTTCGGGGTTAACGCATGCTGCATCGCAGCAAATCGCGAGAACGCCCGCCCGGCGAGCAGCGTCTGCCCAAATACGGGAGATTCGCCTGGACACGTCTCAGATCGTCCTGGCTATCAGCTAAAATACCGATCTCGCAATTCGATGCCGGCTCGTGCCAGCGACGAGCAGCGACCCGGAGCCGCGACCCGAGACAGCGTTCGAAACCGGATCCCGCGCCGTGCCGCCCCGCACGTCTTGCCGCGCCAGAGTATGGCCTGCGGCGCCGCATCGCCTTGCCACCGCCTTCCCACCATCAAGATGACATGCCCATGAACAAGGTTCTGCGTCTTTCCGATCTGATCTCCGAAGGCAAATTGAAGGGCAAGCGTGTATTCATCCGCGCCGACCTGAACGTGCCGCAGGACGATCACGGCAACATCACCGAAGACACCCGCGTGCGCGCCTCCGTGCCGGCCATCAAGGCCGCACTCGACGCCGGCGCGGCCGTGATGGTCACCTCGCACCTGGGCCGCCCGACCGAAGGCGATTTCAAGCCCGAAGACTCCCTCGCGCCGGTCGCCAGGCGCCTCGCCGAACTGCTCGGCCGCGACGTGCCGCTGGTTGCGAACTGGGTTGAAAACGGCGTGAACGTCGAGCCGGGCAACGTGGTGCTGCTCGAAAACTGCCGCGTCAACAAGGGCGAGAAGAAGAACTCGGACGAGCTTGCGCAAAAGATGGCGAAGCTCTGCGATATCTACGTGAACGACGCGTTCGGCACCGCCCACCGCGCCGAAGCCACGACCTACGGCATCGCGAAGTACGCGAGCGTCGCCTGCGCGGGTCCGCTGCTGGCGGCCGAACTCGACGCCCTCGGCAAGGCGCTCGGCGCGCCCAAGCGCCCGCTGGTGGCGATTGTGGCGGGCTCGAAGGTCTCGACCAAGCTCACCATCCTCAAGTCGCTGGCCGAGAAGGTCGACCAGCTGATCGTCGGCGGCGGCATCGCCAACACGTTCATGCTGGCCGCGGGTCTGAAGATCGGCAAGTCGCTTGCCGAAGTGGATCTCGTGGACGATGCGAAGGCCATCATCGAAGCGGCGCGCGCGCGCGGCGCCTCGGTGCCCATCCCGACCGACGTCGTGACCGCGAAGGAATTCTCGCCGACGGCCAAGGCCGAGACGAAGAACGTGGCCGACGTGGCCGACGACGAGATGATCCTCGACATCGGTCCCGTCACCGCCAACGCGCTCGCCGCGCAACTCGCGCAGGCCGGCACGATCGTGTGGAACGGCCCGGTCGGCGTGTTCGAGTTCGACCAGTTCGGCAACGGCACGAAGACGCTCGCTGATGCGATCGCCAGTTCGGGCGCGTTCTCGATCGCCGGCGGCGGCGACACGCTCGCCGCCATCGCGAAGTACAACATTGCCGACAAGGTCAGCTATATCTCCACTGGCGGCGGCGCCTTCCTCGAGTTCCTCGAAGGCAAGAAGCTGCCGGCGGTCGAGGTGCTCGAAACGCGGGCGGCCGGTTAAGTGGCGCCGCGCGCCCCGGCCGGGAAGGCCATGAGCAAACTTCCTCGTGCAAGCGCACAGAAGTCGCGCAGCGCAGCCGGGGCCGCAGCAAAACAGAAGGGGCGCGCAGCGCCCCAGGCAGAAGCGGATAAGGCGAGGACGGACGCGCCGCCCGCCGCCGCTGCCGAAATGGACATTGCGGCGACGCAGTCGACTGCTGAATCGACAGCCGCACAGAATCCGACAGGGCGCACAGCCACGCCCGCATCGAACATGACTACGCAGGTAGAAAGCGCCGCAGCGGCTCGTGTGAGCCCCGCGGCGTCCTCCAAGAAAGCGACGCCGGGTACACCCGGTGCGCGTTCCGGCGCATCCGCACCCGCGGCGCAGCCGGCCAGCACTTCTCGCAGCAACGGTTTTCCCAGCGATCCTATCCAGACGAGGAGACTCATGCATCGCGCCACCAAGATTGTCGCCACCATCGGTCCGGCTTCCAGCACGCCGGACATCCTGCTGAAAATGATCCGCGCAGGACTGGACGTGGTGCGCCTCAACTTTTCGCACGGCACCGCCGACGACCACCGTCAGCGTGCTGAAATGGTGCGGGACTGCGCCCGCCAGGCTGGCCGCGAAGTTGCGATCATGGCGGACCTGCAAGGTCCGAAGATTCGCGTCGGCAAATTCGAGAATGGCAAGACGACGCTCGAGCCGGGTCATCCCTTTATCCTCGACGCCGAATGCGAGCTCGGTAATGACGAGCGCGTCGGTCTCGACTACAAGGACCTGCCGCGCGACCTGAAGCCGGGCGACATCTTGTTGCTCAACGACGGTTTGATCGTGCTCGACGTTTCGCGCGTGATCGGAAGCGAGATCCATACGGTCGTGCGCGTGGGCGGCGACCTGTCGAACAACAAGGGCATTAACCGCCAGGGCGGCGGCCTGACGGCGCCCGCGCTCACCGCGAAGGACATGGAAGACATCCGCACGGCCATGTCGCTGGGCGCGGACTTCGTCGCCGTGTCGTTCCCGAAGAACGCCACCGACATGGAAATGGCGCGCCAGCTCGCGAACATCGCGGGCGCGCCGTACGGCATCAAGCCGAAGATGATCGCGAAGATCGAGCGCGCCGAAGCGATTCCGGCGCTGCAGGAAATTCTCGATTCGTCGGACGGCATCATGGTCGCGCGCGGCGACCTGGCCGTGGAAGTGGGCAACGCCGCCGTGCCGGCGCTGCAAAAGCGCATGATCCGCATGGCGCGCGACTCGAACAAGCTCGTCATCACGGCCACGCAGATGATGGAGTCGATGATCCACGCGCCGGTACCCACGCGCGCCGAAGTCTCGGACGTCGCCAACGCCGTGCTCGACGGCACGGACGCGGTGATGCTCTCGGCAGAATCGGCGGCGGGCAAGTACCCGGTGCAGACCATCGAGGCGATGGCCGCGATCTGTCTGGAAGCGGAGAAGTCGGAGCAATCCGAGCTGGACAAGGACTTCCTCGACCGCACCTTCACGCGCATCGACCAGTCGATCGCCATGGGCGCACTGTTTACGGCCTACCACCTGGGCGCGAAGGCGATCGTCGCGCTCACGGAGTCGGGCTCGACCGCGCTCTGGATGTCGCGCCACTGGACCCATGTGCCGATCTTTGCGCTCACGCCGCGCGCGGGCAGCGAGCGCGCCATGTCGCTCTACCGCAATGTCACGCCGCTGCACCTCGATACGAGCAGCGACCGCGACACGGCGCTGCAGCAAGCCATCGAGGTGGTGGTGAGCAAGGGCTTTGCCTCGCACGGCGACATGGTCGTGCTGACCGTGGGCGAGCCGATGGGGCAGCCGGGCGGCACGAACACGCTGAAAATCGTGCGCGTGGGCGACGTGCTGTAAGTTCGTTGCTGTAACCTCGCGGCGGCGATTTTTTTCGCTTTATTTTCGCGACTCCCGAAAATAAATGCGGTCGGCGCCCGAGGTTGCCAGCTGGTATCACACTGGTATCGGATCGGCGCCCGATCGGTGCCATTTAGACGCCTTTTCTCCGCAATTGCAGCCCATACGCCGCAGAAACGGCGCGCGGGCTGTCAACTCTTTTTGCACCTTCTCGCGGTTTTGACGCTCCGACACGCCAATTTCATGCCAGTTACCTGCCTGGCGCCGGGAACGGACGCGCTTCGCGATAAAATCACGCCATCGAGCCCGCGGCAGGTCACGCGGGCGGCGGCTGCCAGGCCGCCCTCGACCGGCTGCGCAAGACAGTCGGCGGCAGAAGCATTTCGTTTCAAATCAAAGGAGTAGCAACAATGCCTCTCGTATCAATGCGTCAACTGCTCGACCACGCGGCTGAACACGGTTATGCCCTTCCGGCGTTCAACGTGAACAACCTGGAACAGGTCCAGGCGATCATGGAAGCCGCGAACCAGGTCGGTTCGCCGGTGATCATGCAGGCATCGGCCGGCGCGCGTAAGTACGCGGGTGAGCCCTTCCTGCGCCACCTGATCGAAGCCGCGGTCGAGTCGTATCCGCATATTCCGGTCGTGATGCACCAGGACCACGGCCAGTCGCCGGCGGTCTGCATGGCCGCGATCCGCAGCGGTTTCACCAGCGTGATGATGGACGGCTCGCTCGAAGCCGACGGCAAGACGGTCGCATCGTACGAGTACAACGTCGAAGTCTCGCGCAAGGTCGTCGAAATGGCGCACTCGATCGGCGTGACGGTCGAAGCGGAACTGGGCGTGCTCGGTTCGCTGGAAACGATGAAGGGCGACAAGGAAGACGGTCACGGCGCCGAAGGCACCATGACGCGCGAGCAGCTGCTGACGGACCCGGAGCAGGCCGCCGACTTCGTGAAGCTCACCCAGTGCGACGCGCTGGCCATCGCCATCGGCACCTCGCACGGCGCGTACAAGTTCTCCAAGAAGCCCACGGGCGACATTCTGTCGATCCAGCGCATCAAGGAAATCCACGCGCGCATTCCGAACACGCACCTCGTGATGCACGGTTCGTCGTCGGTGCCGCAGGAACTGCTGGCCGAGATCCGCGAATTCGGCGGCGACATGAAGGAAACGTACGGCGTGCCGGTCGAAGAGATTCAGGAAGGCATCCGTCACGGCGTGCGCAAGATCAACATCGACACCGACCTGCGTCTGGCGATCACGGGCGCGATCCGTCGCTATATGTATGAAAACCCGTCGAAGTTCGACCCGCGCGACTACCTGAAGCCGGCTCGCGAAGCCGCGAAGAAGGTGTGCGTGGACCGCTTCCTCGCGTTCGGCTCGGAAGGCCAGGCCGGCAAGATCAAGCCGGTTCCTTTGGACATGATTGCCGGGAAGTACAAGTCAGGCGAATTCGCGCAGATCGTTCTCTAAGCGGGCTTCTGCGTCAGGCGTTCCGCACCTTGCCGGACGCCTGAAGTCGTCAAAACATCGCCGTTTCCGCCTGTTTCGGGGGAACGGCGATGGGCTTTTCCGGGAAATTTGCCGGTTTTTGGTTTACCCTCGCAATACCTTCGGTTTTACGGTTTCCTCGCGCGGTTGCAACCGCGATTCTGGACCGAACCCGCCTCCGTTTCGATTGTCCTTTTAGCGAATCACGACGATGTCTACCCTCTACGAATCCACGCTCCGCTCGCTGCCGCTTCTCGGCCGCGGCAAGGTCCGCGACAACTATGCCGTGGGCAACGACAAGCTGCTGATCGTCACCACCGACCGTCTGTCGGCGTTCGACGTCATCATGGGCGAGCCGATTCCGCGCAAGGGCGAGGTGCTCAACCAGATGGCCGACTTCTGGTTCGAAAAGCTCAAGCACGTCGTGCCGAACCACCTCACGGGCGTCGCGCCGGAGACGGTCGTGGCCGCGGACGAAGTCGAGCAGGTCAAGGGCCGCGCCGTCGTGGTCAAGCGCCTCGAGCCGATCCTCGTGGAAGCCGTGGTGCGCGGTTATCTGGCCGGCAGCGGCTGGAAGGACTATCAGGCAACAGGCGCTGTGTGCGGCGTCGAACTGCCGCCGGGCCTGGAAAACGCCCAAAAGCTGCCCGAGCCGATCTTCACGCCGGCAGCGAAGGCCGAAATGGGCCACCACGACGAGAACATCACGTACGAAGAGATGGAGCGCCGCATCGGCACCGAGCTGTCGCGCACCATCAAGGACATTTCGATCAAGCTGTACAAGGAAGCTGCCGACTACGCGGCCACGCGCGGCATCATCATCGCCGACACGAAGTTCGAATTCGGTCTCGACAACCACGGCCAGCTGTATCTGATGGACGAGGCGCTCACCGCCGACTCGTCGCGCTTCTGGCCGGCCGACCAGTATCAGGTGGGCTCGAACCCGCCGTCGTTCGACAAACAGTTCGTGCGCGACTGGCTCGAAACCCAGGACTGGAAGAAGGAGCCGCCGGCGCCGAAGCTGCCCGACGAGGTGGTCGCCAAAACGTCGGCGAAGTATCAGGAGGCGCTCGAGCGTCTCACGGGTCAAAAGCTCGCGTGAGCGAGAAGAGGCAAGAAGGAAGCACAATGAGCGAAGTTCAGACGGCTCACCAGCATGCGGCGCCGCTCGTCGGCGTGTTGATGGGCTCCAGCTCCGACTGGGACACGATGAAGCACGCGGTCGCGATCCTGCAGGAGTTCGGCGTCGCGTACGAGGCCAAGGTGGTCTCGGCGCACCGCATGCCCGACGAGATGTTCGAGTACGCGGAAAAAGCACGCGAGCGCGGCCTGCGCGCGATCATCGCCGGCGCGGGCGGCGCGGCGCACCTACCGGGCATGCTGGCGGCCAAGACCACGGTGCCCGTGCTGGGCGTGCCGGCGGTCAGCAAGTATCTGAAGGGCGTGGATTCGCTGCACTCGATCGTGCAGATGCCCAAGGGCGTCCCGGTCGCGACCTTCGCCATCGGCGAGGCGGGCGCGGCCAATGCGGCGCTCTTCGCCGTCTCGATCCTGAGCGTGACCAACACCGAATACGCGAACAAGCTCGCGGCTTTCCGCGTGCGCCAGAACGAAGCGGCGCACGCCATGGTGCTGCCCCCGCTTTGATTGCCCCGCTTTGATCGTCCCCACGCGCCGCGGCCATCCCGCGGCCGACCACCAAGATGACTCCTGACAATTCACCGGTTTCACCGATCCTGCCCGGCGCCTGGCTAGGCATGGTGGGTGGCGGCCAGCTCGGCCGCATGTTCTGCTTTGCCGCGCAGGCGATGGGCTACCGCGTCGCCGTGCTCGATCCCGACGCGACGAGCCCCGCGGGCACCGTCGCCGACCGCCACATCTGCGCCGCGTACGACGACGAAGCCGCGCTTACCGAACTCGCGCGCCTGTGCGCGGCCATCTCGACCGAGTTCGAGAACGTGCCCGCGGCGAGCCTCGACACGCTCGCGAAGTCGACCTTCGTGAGCCCGGCCGGGCGCTGCGTGGCGGTGGCGCAGGACCGTATCGCCGAGAAGCGCTTTATCGCGGCGGCCGGCGTGCCGGTCGCGCCGCACGTGGTGATCGAGTCGTCGCAGGCGCTCGCCGGCATCGACGACAAGGCGCTCGCCGCCGTGCTGCCGGGCATTCTCAAGACCGCGCGCCTGGGCTACGACGGCAAAGGCCAGATTCGTGTCTCCAACGCCGAAGAAGTGCGCGAGGCCCATGCGTCGCTCGGCGGCGTGCCGTGTGTGCTGGAAAAGCGCCTGCCGCTGAAGTTCGAGGTGAGCGCGCTGATCGCGCGCGGCACGAACGGCCAGGCCGCGGTCTATCCGCTCGCGCAGAACACCCACCGCAATGGCGTGCTCTCGCACACCATCGTGCCCGCGCCGGACGCAAGCCCGGTGCTCGTGCAGCAGGCCCAGCAGGCTGCGATCCAGATCGCGGCGAAGCTCGGCTATGTGGGCGTGCTGTGCGTGGAATTCTTCATCCTCGAAGACGGCTCGCTCGTCGCCAATGAAATGGCGCCGCGTCCGCACAACTCGGGCCACTACACGACCGATGCGTGCGCCACGAGCCAGTTCGAGCAGCAGGTGCGCGCGATGACGGCCATGCCGCTCGGCGACACGCGCCAGCACTCGCCGGCCGTGATGCTGAACATTCTCGGCGACGTGTGGTTCCCCTGCGCCGTGGGTGAGACGAAGCCCCAGAAGGGCGCTGCGCCCGTCACGCCGCCGTGGGACCAGGTGGCCGCGATGCCGGCCGCGCGCCTGCATCTGTACGGCAAGGAAGAAGCGCGTCCGGGCCGCAAGATGGGCCATGTGAACTTCACCGCGCCGACGCTCGACGAAGCGCGCACGGCCGCGCGCGACTGCGCGCGCCTGCTGCACATCGCCACGAGCTGAGGTTGGGCCGCATCATGTCCGATCAGCAGAATGCGCCGCACGCTGGCCCGCCGCCTCTAACCAATGCCGACATCGAGCACGCCGCCACGCTGCTCGATGCGGGCGAGCTGGTCGCGTTCCCGACCGAGACCGTCTACGGTCTGGGCGGCGATGCGGCGAGCCCCGAGGCGGTCGCGCGCATTTACGCGGCCAAAGGGCGGCCGGCGAACCATCCGGTGATCGTGCACTTGCCGCCCGGCGGCGACCCGCAGTACTGGGCCGCGGAGTGGCCCGAGGCAGCGCAAAAGCTCGTCGCCGCGTTTTGGCCCGGCCCGCTCACGCTGATCGTCAAACGCCACGAACGCATTCCCGACGCCGTCAGCGGCGGCCAGGATTCGGTGGGGCTGCGCTGCCCGTCGCATCCGGTCGCGCAGCAGTTGCTGGCAGCGTTTTCGGCGCGTCGCGGCGGCCATGGCGGCGTGGCGGCGCCGTCGGCGAACCGCTTCGGCCATGTGAGCCCGACCACGGCGCAGCACGTGCGCGACGAATTCGGCGCGGCGGTGCATGTGCTCGACGGCGGCGCATGCGACGTGGGCATCGAATCGACGATTCTCGATCTCTCGCGCGGGTTTCCCGCGTTGCTTCGTCCAGGTCACGTGACGCCGCACGACATCGCACGCGTGCTGGGCGAGGCGCCGCGCTTGCCCGACGGCTCGGACGCCACGGCGCCGCGCGCCTCGGGCACGCTCAAGGCGCATTACGCGCCGCGCACGCCGCTCGCACTGCTGCCGTTCGAGGCGCTGGCGCCGCTGCTTGCGGCGGCGCGCGATGCGGGCGAAACGGTGGCGCTGGTGGCGCGTGCCTCACGCGCAGGCGTTTGGGCGCAGGCTCAGGGCGTGCATTTCGTCGCCGCGCCGGAAGAGCCACAGGAATATGCGCGTGAGCTGTATGGCTTGCTGCGCGCGCTCGATCGCGCGAATGTCTCGCGCATTCTCATCGAGAAGCTGCCGGAGACGATCGAGTGGATCGCGGTCAATGACCGGTTGGGTCGGGCGGCGGCGGCGTTCGAGGCGCAGCAGTAGGGCCGAGGACGGTTTCTCGCGTTCAATGATAAACACCCCACGAACCTGACGGTCCGTGGGGTGTTTTTCTTGCACCGGAAGATCCGGTGCAAGCGACGCTGATTAAGGCGCCTTGCCGATGCCCGCAGCAGCCAGCTGCGTTTCGACGTACTTCGCGAATTGCGAGTGCAGCGCCGTGGTCGGGTGCACGAGATCCGCGAACATGTAGGTCGTGGGAGCGTTGGCCGTCGTCAGCGTTTGCGGCGAGCAGAACAGCGAGCTGCCAAAGTTCTGGCCGTAGGCCGCGGCGTACGCGTTGATGGTGGCTTGCGGCGTCGTGGCCGGATTCAACCCGAGCGTTGCTTGCGGATTGGCGAGCGCGTAGTTGGTCGCGCTGTTCGTCATGGCCGTGAGGTTGCAGGCCGTATCCGTGTTCGTCACGGTGAAGCCGAGGCTTGCCGCGTTCGCGATCGACTGGTCGAGCCACGAGAACGTATCGACCAGCACGACCTTCTTCGCCTGCACGTCGGCTGCGGTCGCTTTGATCAGCGTCAGGTTGTACATCGCCGAAATGAGCGAGAGCGCCTGGTCAGCCGAACTCGCGGAGCCGGGCGTTGCGCCGATGGCGGCATCGGCCTTCAGCGCCGCCGGCGTCTTGCCAATGTCGGGCACCGTGACGACCGCGATCTTCGGATTGCCGGGGACGATATCCGCATGGACGAGCGCGCCTAGCGTGCCCGCTGCTGTGAGGACCGGGGCGATCGACGCGAAGCTGGAGGCGTAGTTCGGGTTCGTGACGATACCGAGCGCGATGGCTGCCGGCACCAAGGCTGTTGCCTGCGCTTGCGTGAAGCCTGACTGCATCAGGCTCGCAACCGTGCTCTGCTGCGTCGCGGGATCGTTGACGAGCGTCGAAAACGGAGTGGCCGCGAGCGCCGCGCCGAACAACGCCAGCCCCGTGGGGCTGCCGTTAGTGGGCACGTCCAGCAGGTTCAGGATTTCATTCGCGCCGCCTTCCACGAGCACGAGCTGATTCGCGCTAAAGCTGCCGTGTTGCGCCAGATACTGCTGGAGCTGCCACGTGACCGGCTGTTCGCTCGCGGCGGCGATGACGGCGCTGGTATTCGCAACGCCGCCGCCCGTCACCAGCGCGCCGCCTTGCGCGTAGTCGAGCCCGCCCGTTGCCGTGAGCGGCAGACCGAAGCCGCCTTCGAAGGCCGGCGAAAGCGTGTTGCCGAAGTACTCGGACACGTGCTGCGCCCAGACTTCGCCGGGGTTGGTCGTGAAGCGGCCGCCGCCGAAGCCCGGCAGAATCTGCTCCGAATACGTGCCCGCGTCGCTCAGGCTCGTGCCAAACGCCACCACCTGCATGTTGACGCCCGACGGCGGCGGCGTGCTCGCGTTGTTGTTCCCCCCGCTGCTGCCACCGCAGGCGGCGAGCAGCGCAAAAGCGGCGCTCGCGGCAGCGATCTGGGTGGCGCGCAACAGCGTACGGTGTCTCGGTCCTTGATGCTTCATATTCACTTCATCTCCTCTGTGTGTGGCCTTTGATGCCATGCTTGCCTACTCATGCAACGGGTGCTCGTGGCACGAGCGGCTGCCCCGTTGTCGATGTTTTTCCCGACCGCCGGCCTTGCATGCGACCCCCTGCGTGCTGCTGCCCCAGGGTCAGGGCCAAGGCCGACAGACTACGCAATCTCTCAACTGTTGCGCGACCCGAACTCACCCTCGGTGTTGTTTTCCGGCACGCCGAAGCGCGTTCCCGCGGGCGTCGCCGGCGCCGTCACGGATGCGAGGCCCAGTGCGTCGTGGCGCTCGCACCAATCGGGCGGCGCGAACAGCGCGGCGAGACGCGAGCGCCAGTCGGGCATGCGCGCGAAGTCCCGCACCATTGCGAGCCATTCGTGAAACGTCGCCTTAAGCGGATTGCATGACGCGAGTGGCTTGACGATGCCGTAATCGGGCGCGTCGTGCGCGTCTTCCTCGACATAGCTGCCGAACAGGCGGTCCCAGATCGCGAGCACGCCGGCGTAATTGCGATCGATATAGCGCGCGTTGCGCGCGTGATGGACGCGATGCATCGAAGGCGTGTTGAACACGTATTCGAGCCAGCCGAGCTTGCCCACGGCCTGGGTGTGCACGAAGAACTGGAACGCGAGATTGACGAGCACGATCGCGACGATCTGCTCCGGCGTGAAGCCGAGCAGGGCGAGCGGAATCCAGAACAGCCACATGCCCGCCACGGGATACATGAGGCTCTGGCGAAACGCCGTGGAAAGGTTCAGGCGCTCCGACGAATGGTGCACGACGTGCGCGGCCCAGAGCCAGCGTACGCGATGGCTCGCGCGATGAAACACGTAGTAGAGCAGGTCCTGCGCAATGAAGAGTGCGCTCCACGCGACGAGCCCGGGCTGCCATGAAACGAGCCGGAAGTGCCGGTAAACGTAGGCATAGACGGGCACGGCGACGAGCCATGCGAGCTTGTCCGCGCCCTGGTGCATGAGCGCGAGCGCGGCGTTGCATAGCGTATCGGGCCAGGCGTAGCGGGCGCTGTCGGGGGTGTCGTTCGATGCAGCGCGCGGCCGCGTGCGGGAGAGTTGCCACGCTTCCCAGCCGATGCAGGCGAGAAACACGGGAGCGAGGGCGAGCAGCAGCCATTGCGCGTCGAACTGCACGAACGTCGTCCTCCTTGTCCCGTGGGCGGCGCTGGTGGGCAGCGCGGCGGTTGTAGTCTCATGTCTTGTCGGCCGCGTTGGTGCGCGTTCTCACGGGCGCGCGGCTCGATTGGCGGGCGCGTATGACAGATTTTTATTACGCGCCTTCGGCCTTTGCCCGTCAGGGTACACGCCTCGCGCCCAGGACGGGCGGCGCTTTGCTAGAGGAAAACTTCGAGCCCGGCGCACGGTGGCGGGCTCGGGCGAGGCGCACGGGGACAGGTCCGCGGCGCCCGCCCGGCGTGCACACAGCGTGTACGCCGTGTGTAGTCAGCGTGCGCCTGGTGCGTGGTCAATGCGTGGTTAATGCGCGCCGCGTCGCCGGGCAGGTGCCTTGTGCGTGGTCTTCGCGACCCTCGACTCTTTTGCCGCGCGCTTGGGATGCGGCTCGACGTACACGGGTTTTTCTTCGGGCATGCCCTTATAGACCCACTCGAGCAGCGCGTCGTGCGCGGCGCGTGCGGACTCGGCGCGCGGATCGTTGATGAGGCTCACCACGATCCAGCTCTCGCCGTTCTCCGCCGCCACGTAGCCGGCGATGGCGCGCACGTCGCGCAGCGTGCCCGTCTTGATATGCGCGTTGCCTTCCACGCCCGCGTTGGTGAGGCGGTTGCGCATCGTGCCGTCCACGCCGACGATCGGCAGCGAGTCGATGAACACCTGCGCGACCGGGCTCGCGTTCGCGTTCTGCAGCAGGTTCGCAAGCGAGAGCGCGCTGATGTGCTCTTCACGCGAGAGGCCGCAGCCGTTGTCGAGCACGAGTTCGGGCATGTTCAGGCCGCTGCGCCGCAAGAACGCATTGACGGCCGTGGCGGCCTTGGCCGTAGTCGCAGGCGGTTTGGCCTCGACGGCGCCGAGCGTGAGGAACAGATTGCGCGCCATCACGTTGTTGCTGAACTTGTTGATGTCGTGCACGACGTCCGCGAGCGGCGGGCTCTGGTGCACGGCGAGAAGGCGCGCGCGCGGCGGCACGAGGCCTTCGCGTACCGCGCCGGCCGGCGTGGCGAAGAGGCTGCCGCCCGATTGCTGCCAGAGGGCGAGGAAGCCGTCCGCGAAGAACGTGCTGTGGTCCACAGGCGCGGCCATGTTGAGCGTGCGCTCGCCGCAGCGCATGGCGTAGCTGCCCGCGAAGCTCGCGGTGACGACGCCGTTGCCGCCGGGCGAAACCTGCGGGCTCGGCAGCATGCCGCCGCACGCGCCGGCGCGCTCGCGGATCTGGTTGTCGATCTGCCACTGCGCAACGGGCGGCACCACGTCGATCGACACCCCCTCGCGGGAGGGCGAGAACGTGAACGAGACCGACTTGAACGCGTACATCAGCGGATCGGGGCCAACGTTGTAGGGCGCGCTGTCGTCGCCGTCAAACGAGGGCAGGTCGCGCGTGGACGGATCGAACTCGCTCTTGTCGAGCACGAGTGCGCCGTCGATGCGCGCGACGCCCGCCGCGCGAATCTTTTGCACGAGGTCGATCAGCTCTTCGGGTACTAGCTTCGGGTCGCCCGTGCCCTTGATATAGAGGTTGCCGTGCAGCGTGCCGCTCGCATCGACTTCGCCGTCGGTATAGGCGCTCGTTTTCCAGCGATAGTCGGGACCGAGCATCGCGAGGCCGCTCCACGTCGTGACGAGTTTCATCGTCGAGGCGGGCATCATCGGCTGGCCGGCATTCACGGCGACGCTGGGCTGGCGGTCGCCGACCTTTTCGATCACCACGCTGACCGACGAGAGCGGCACGTGTGCGCGCTCGAGGCCCGCCATCACGGTGGGCGGCAGCACGGTGGTCACGTTGACCGTGGGCAGGCGTGCGCCTTCGGGCTGCGCGTAGGCGGCCGGCGCGGCGGCGAAGCCCGCGGCGAGCGTGGCGCAGGCCAGGGCGAGGGTGAGCGGTCGAGGCAGGCGCGGGGTGGCGGCGGCGCGATGCGTGCGGTCGGTGCGCGAGGCAGGCGGTCTGAACAAGGAGCGTAGGCGGGACAGCGAAGCGGGCAGCATGAAAAGCGTTCGGGCGAGTGCAGGGGCGGTGCTTGGGCCGGGCGCGGCGCACGGCAAGCCAGGGCTCGCCGGTGCTGCGCGCGGACGCGAAAATTGGGGCGGCGTGTGATTCGTGGTGCGCGCGCGATGCGCTCGCTTGAACGTACTGTACAAGCCTGCACGCGCGCATCGCGGCCGAATCACGAGTGGAGCGCCGCAAAAGCGCACATTGTAAAGACCTCGCGCCGCGTGCGCGCACTGCCGGCGAGAAAACGTTGCACATTGCGTGGCGTGATTCAAACACCGCCCGCAATGCGTACTGTTGCAGCGCGACCGGCTGCGCGCCGCAGCGGCGCGGCGCCCCTGTTCAGGCGCTAGAATGCTCGCATCGTCCTCCACTCACGCAGCGCGGCGCAGCGTCGCCGCCTGGCCAACATTACGATGCGCATACTGCTAGTCGAAGATGACCGCATGATCGCCGAAGGCGTGCGCAAGGCGCTTCGCGGCGAAGGCTTCGCGGTCGACTGGGTCGAAGACGGCGACGCCGCCCTCTCGGCCGCGAGCGCGGATTCTTACGATCTCATGCTGCTCGATCTCGGATTGCCGCGGCGCGACGGTCTCGACGTGCTGCGCACCCTGCGCGCGCGCGGCGCGGCGCTGCCCGTGCTGATCCTCACCGCGCGCGACGCCGTGGCCGACCGCGTGAAGGGTCTCGACGCCGGCGCGGACGACTACCTCATCAAGCCCTTCGATCTCGACGAACTCGGCGCACGCATGCGCGCGCTGATCCGCCGCCAGGCGGGCCGCAGCGATTCGACCATCCGCCACGGTTCGATCACGCTCGATCCGGCCTCGCACCAGGTCACCCAGGACGGTTCGCCCGTCGCGCTCTCGGCGCGCGAATTCGCGCTGCTCGAAGCGCTGCTCGCGCGGCCGGGCGCCGTGCTCTCGAAAACCCAGCTCGAAGAGAAGATGTACGGCTGGGGTGAGGAGATCGGCAGCAATACCGTCGAGGTCTATATTCACGCGCTGCGCAAGAAGCTCGGGGCCGACCTGATCCGCAACGTGCGCGGCCTCGGCTACATGATCGCCAAAGACGCATGAAGCGGGTAATCAAGCGCGGCCTTGCATGGGACCGGAGTCAGCGCTGAAGCGCTAACTGCGGATCGACAGGGAGACCCCTTTAGCCGATGAGTTCCATCCGACGACAACTGCTGTTCTGGCTGCTCGCGATCGTCGTCGCGGGCGTCGGGCTCGCGGGCTGGCTGATCTATCGCCAGGCGCTCGCCGAAGCCAACGAGCTGTTCGACTACCAGTTGCAGGAAATCGCCGAGGCGTTGCCCTCCGAGCCATTCAACGAGATCCTCAGTTCGCGCGATACGGGCGACGAAGGCATCGTGCTGCAGATCTGGAATCGCAACGGCGTGCTCATGTACTACTCGCATCCACGTGCGCCGCTCGCGCCGCGCGCGGAACTCGGCTTTTCGACGGAGCGCACCGATCGCGGCGACTGGCGCGTGTATGGCGCGATCGTCGGCGACAATGTCGTGCAACTCGCGCAGCCCGTTTCCGTGCGCAACCGGCTCGCCGCGAACGTGGCGTTGCGCACGCTCTGGCCGCTCATCGTGGTGCTGCCGTTTCTCGGCATCGCGGTCTGGATCATGGTGGGGCGCGGGCTCAGGCCGCTCTCGCGCGTCGCGCGCGCACTCGATACGCGTCATCCCGAAGCGCTCGACCCGCTGCCCGAAGAGCGTCTGCCGCGCGAAGTCACGCCGCTCGTGCATGCGCTGAACGCGCTGCTCGAACGCCTCGCGCAGGCCATCGACACGCAGAAGGCCTTCGTCGCCGATGCCGCGCATGAGTTGCGCACGCCGCTGGCGGCCGTGCAGATCCAGGCGCAACTCGTTGCGCGCGCAAAGGATGACGAAACACGCCGCGAAGCGCTCGTCGATCTGCAGGCGGGCGTGACGCGCGCCACGCGTCTCGCCGAGCAACTGCTCGCCCTCGCGCGTTCCGAACCCGACGGTCATGCGCGTGCGCAGAACGTCGATCTGCATGCGCTGCTCGATGATTGCGTGCTCAACTATGCGCCGCTCGCGCAGCAGCGCGGCGTCGATCTCGGCATCGAGGAAAGCGCGGTGGCGAGCGTGCATGGCGACGCCGATGCGTTGCGCGTGATGCTCAACAACCTGCTCGACAACGCGACCAAATACACGCCCGCGGGCGGCCGCGTGGACGTAAGTCTCGCCGTCGTCGACGGGCATCCGCGCGTGCGTATTGCGGACAGCGGGCCTGGCATCCCGCAAGGCGAGCGCGCACGCGTGTTCGATCGCTTTTATCGCGTGGGCGCGGGCGTGAATCGCGCGCGCACCGATATCGCCGGCACGGGCCTCGGGCTCGCTATCGTGCGACGAATCGCGGATCAGCACGGCGCGACCATCACACTCGGCGATTCGCCCGCGGGCGGCCTGCTCGTGGACGTGCGGTTCTGAGTCCGAATCGCCCGCAAATGCCCGCTGCGCGGGCGTTTGCGCGATTATTGCGATTTCCGCGTACTTAAGACTCCTTTAAGCGACACGGCTTACTCTTCGGTACGTCGTGATGAGTACCCCGCGCAAGGAGTCCGCAATGAATACAAAAGTTCTTTCCCGCAGTGCCGTGGCAGCCGCCGTGGTCGTCGCATTGTCGGCGGGCTACGTAGCAGGGCACCGTGATCTGCCTGCTCCGCAGGTTATCTCGCAGGCCCAGGCCGCGGCGTTGATGCCGGCCGAAGCCGCAGCCAAGACTGGCATTCCCGACTTCTCGGGTCTCGTGGAAACCTACGGGCCCGCGGTGGTCAACATCAGCGCCAAGCACGTCGTGAAGCAGACGGCGTTGCGCAGCGGCGGCAGCGGTTCGCAGCAACTGCCGATCGATCCGAGCGATCCGTTCTACCAGTTCTTCAAGCACTTCTACGGCGGCGCGCCCGGCATGGGCGGCGGCGACAATGGTCCGCAGGCGGACCAGCCGAGCGCGAGCCTCGGCTCGGGCTTCATCGTCAGTCCGGACGGGTACATTCTCACGAACGCGCACGTCGTGGACGGCGCCAACGTCGTGACGGTGAAACTCACCGACAAGCGCGAATACAAGGCGAAGGTCGTGGGCGCGGACAAGCAGTCGGACGTCGCCGTGCTCAAGATCGACGCGAAGGATCTGCCGACCGTGAAGATCGGCGACCCGCGCCAGAGCAAGGTCGGCCAGTGGGTGGTGGCGATCGGCTCGCCGTACGGCTTCGACAACACGGTGACCTCGGGCATCATCAGCGCGAAGTCGCGCTCGCTGCCGGACGAGAACTACACGCCGTTCATCCAGACCGACGTGCCGGTCAACCCCGGCAATTCGGGCGGCCCGCTGTTTAATCTGCAGGGCGAAGTTATCGGCATCAACTCGATGATCTATTCGCAGACGGGCGGCTTCCAGGGCCTTTCGTTCGCAATCCCGATCAATGAGGCGATCAAGGTCAAGGACGAACTCGTCAAGACCGGTCATGTGAGCCGCGGGCGTCTCGGCGTCGCGGTGCAGTCGATGAACCAGACGCTCGCCAACTCGTTCGGCATGGACAAGCCGCGCGGCGCGCTGGTGAGTTCGGTGGACGCGAGCGGTCCGGCCGCGAAGGCGGGCCTGAAGCCCGGCGACGTGATCCTGTCCGTGAACGGCCAGGCCGTGGACGATTCGTCCGGTCTGCCTTCGCTCATCGCGGGCATGAAGCCGGGCACGAAGGCCGATGTTCAGGTGTGGCGTGACAAGAGCACGAAGAACCTCACCGCAACCATCGGCGCGCTGGGCGACGCGAAGGTGGCTTCGAACGACGCACCGCAAGCGCAGATGCAGGGGCGCCTCGGCGTCGCGGTGCGCCAGCTCACGCCGGAAGAGAAGAGCAACGGCTCGCTCGACCACGGTCTGCTCGTCGAGCAGTCGGGTGGCGCGGCCGAGAATGCGGGTGTCCAGCCCGGCGACGTGATTCTCGCCGTGAACGGCCGCCCGGTGACGAGCGCCGATCAGCTCAAGCAAATGGTTTCGAAGGCTGGCAACAGCATTGCACTCCTGATCCAGCGAGACGACGCACAGATTTTCGTGCCCGTCGATCTCGGCTGATCCCTGCTGTCGCGAATCCGGCTCCGTGCGCCGGATTCGCGGCGAGAGCAGGTTTCATTACGTTGTACCTGCGCTGCCGCCGCTGGCCCCTGGCCTCGGCGGCAGCGGTTTTTTGGGGCGCACAAAACCTTTTGCGCGCGGATCGGGCATGCCCCTTGCGGAAGCATTACATCGGACCACCTGAAAGGAGCGATCGATGAAGCGTTTCCACAACTCGCGCCCCGTCCATACGACCGCTTACGCGGCGATCCTCGCGGCCACACTTGCTCTCGGCTACGCGGGCGGCGCGGCGGCGCAGCAGGCCGATGCCTCAGGCACGGTCGGCGGCTCGACCACCGACAACACGAGCGCCGGCAACACCAATGGCGGCGGCATGCCGCAAGTCCAGCAGCAGGGCGACGTGTCGTACGTCTCCGGCGGGGTGGGCCTGGACGAATCCAGGGCGCTGCTCAGTGCGGAGCGCCAGTGGCCACTGGCGTTGCGCTTTACCCAGCGCAGCGGTGAGTACGTCGCGGACGTACGCGTGCAGATCACCGACTCGCACGGCGCAAGCGTGCTCGATACGACTTCGCGCGGGCCGTATATGCTCGTGAAGGTCCGTCCGGGCCGCTACAGCGTGCACGTGAGCCATGCGGGCGTCGACAAGACCAGCGCCGTGACGGTGGGCTCGAACGGCAGCGCGCGGGCGGCGTTCATCTGGTAAGGCGCCCAGCCGGGCCAGGCCGGGTTTGGGCGCTGCCGCACGCGCGCCGCGCATAAGATTCACGCAGCCAGGACGAGTTTGGCCGATAATGAAGCCGAAGGGAGGCCGCGATCGCTCAGGCGTGTCGCGAGCGGGTTCGCGTGTTGCCGTCGGTCGCCGTCGATTGCGTGATCGGCACGGCGACAGGCGACAGGCGAGCGGCCATCCCGTGGCATTGCACGGCACGCGCCTTCATGGCGGCGTGCCACGCGAACCGGTGCGGGCTGCCGGCCGGCGAGGGCAGGGCGCCGCAGGCGCCGCCTACCAACAGGGGAGCCGAACATGGCGGTCGAACCGGCTGCGGACCATCGCATCGAACTCGTCGCGAACCGTCACCGCGTGCGCGTGATTCACGGCGGCATCACCATTGCCGATACGCTGCACGCCGTCACCCTTTGCGAAACCGGCTACCCCGACGTCTTCTACTTTCCGCGCGCCGACGTGAACATGGCGCGACTCGAACGCTCCGGCCAGACCTCGCATTGCCCGTTCAAGGGCGAGGCGACGTATTTCCATATGCGTACCGAAGACGGGCGCGTCGACGACGCGGCCTGGAGCTACGAAGCGCCGCTCGATGACGCACGCGGCATCAAGGGGTATCTGGCTTTCTACGCGACTCGCGTAGACCGGATCGACCAGACCTCCTGATATGGCCCGGTAGCTTGCATAGGGGAGCCGCCATGGAACTGAACGATGCGTTGAGAATTCCGCTCGAACCGGCCGCCGTCTGGGCGGCGTTGCAGGACGTGGCGCTCGTACGCGCGAGCATGGAGCATTGCGAGTCGTTCAGGCGGCTCGGCCCCGGCGAATACGCGATCACGCTCACGGTGCCGCTCGGGCCGCTGCGCGCACGCTATGAAGTGCGTGCCCACATTGCCAATGACACGGCGCAGGTGCCGCTCACGCCCCGGCGCGTGCTGAGCTTTCGCGCCCGCGCGGACGGCATCGGCTCGCTGCGCGGCCAGATCGACGTCGCGCTGCGCCCCGAAGAGCGCGCTACGACGCGGGAGCCGGGTACGGGCAAGGATGTGAGCACGCGGATCGACTACTCGGTGTGGGCCACGCTCACGGGACCGCTTTCCGAGCTGCCGCCGCGCCAGATCGAGAACGCGCTGCACGAACTCGCCGACGACTTCTTCACGGAGTTCTGCGCCGTGGTTGCGGTCAAGCACGGCCAGGCGCCGAACCGCGTGGCGGGCGAGCAGCCGCGCCGGCAGCACGTGTTCCTGCGGCCGATCAACCTCGCCGGTCTCGCCCGGCGCGCGCATATCCTGCCGCAGCACCATGCGGGCGGCACGCTCTCGGGCCGCGCGGCAAGCACGCTGAATCACGAGCCGCCGCCGCACGCCATGCCGTATTGGGCGTGGGCCGCGATGATCTTTTTCGTCGCGCTGCTGCTGTATGCGGCGCGCTGGTTTACCGCGACCTGAATGCGGCGGCGGGCGGCGCGCGCAAGGTGCGCCGCCCGTCGAACCCCTCACGCCCCCCGGAACTCCCGCCGCCACGCCGACGGCGAGATCCTGAACGCCTCCACGAAATGCTGACGCAACGACGCGGCCGAGCCGAAACCCGCGCGCTGGGCGATTGCGTCGATCGGCTGATCGGTGCTTTCGAGCAACTGCTGCGCGCGGGCGAGGCGCTCGCCGAGCAGCCACGCGCTCACCGTCGAGCCCGTCGTCAAACGGAACTGGCGCGTGAAGGTGCGCCGGCTCATCAGCGCACGCTGCGCGAGCGAGTCGAGCGTGTGGGGCGCGTCGAGGTGGGCGCGAATCCAGTCGAGCAGACCCGGCAGACGGTCGCCGCGGCCAGCCGCCGCGAGCGGCTGCTGCACGTACTGGGCCTGGTTGCCCTGGCGATGCGGCGGCACGACGAGCCGCCGCGCCACGTAGTTCGCGGCGCTCGAGCCGCACAGGCGCCGCATGAGATGCAGGCAGCAATCGAGTCCCGCCGCCGTGCCCGCCGAGGTGAGCAGGTCGCCGTCGTCGATGTAGAGCACGCCGGGATCGAAGCGCACGGCCGGAAAGCGCAGCGCGAAATCGTCGGCGGCGGCCCAGTGCGTGGTGCCCGGGCGGCCATCGAGCAGGCCCGCATGTGCGAGCACATAGGCGCCGAGGCATAACCCGACGAGGATCGCGCCGCTCTCGTGCGCTTCGCGCAGCGCGTCGCAAAGCGCGGCGGGCGGCGCCTGGTGGGTGTCGCGCCAGCTCGGCACGACGATCACGTCCGCGCCGCGCAGCCCCTCGAGGCCCTGCGGCGCGCCGATCGTGAAGCCTGCCGTGGTCGTGAGCGTGCCGGGCTCCGCCGCGCAGACGGCGAGTTCGAACGGCGGCACGCCGCCTTCGCTGCGGTCTTCGCCGAACACGACGCAAGGCACCGAGAGATGGAACGGGCTGATGCGGTCGAAGGCGATGACGGCGACGCGCAACGGGGCCGTTGAAGGAGCCTGACGGGGAGCAGTGGCCATGACGAGTCCCGAAGAGGAATGGCCCGATTTTAGCGAAAGTTGTCATCCGGGCCACTGTCGCGGCGGCGCGCGCGGCACCACAATCCCGCCATCGACTTCGCGTCTTCGGACCGGTCGGTTCCTTTCACCCCCAGGAGGCATGGCCATGTCCGCGAATCCGCGCCGGGCGCTCGTCGTTGTCGACGTGCAGAACGAATATGTCAGCGGCGATCTGCCGATCGAATATCCCCCCATCGAGACGTCGCTCGCCAATATCGGCCGCGCGATCGACGCCGCGCGCGCGGCCGGCGTGCCGGTCGTGGTCGTGCAGAACTTCGCCCCTGCGGACTCGCCGCTCTTCGCGCGCGGCAGCGTGGGCGCCGAGCTGCATCCGGTCGTGGCCTCGCGCGAGCGCGATCACTATGTCGAAAAAGCGCTGCCGAGCGCCTTCGCGGGCACCGATCTCAAAGCGTGGCTGGCCGAGCGCGGCATCGACACGCTCACGGTGGCCGGCTACATGACGCACAACTGCGACGCCTCGACGGTGTTCGAGGCGACCCACGCGGGTCTTGCCGTCGAGTTTCTGGCCGATGCGACGGGTTCGGTGCCGTACGCAAACGAGGCGGGAACGGCTAGCGCCGAGCAGATCCACCGCGTGTTCAGCGCAGTGATGCACACGCGCTTCGCTGCGGTCGTGAGCACGGATGCCTGGCTTGCCGCCGTCGAAAAAGGCGTGCCGCTCGCGCGTGACAACATCTACGCGTCGAATCAACGGGCCCGCGCGAACCGCGTGCCGGCCTGAGCGGTCAAGAAAAAGGCGGCCTCGTCCGTGGGCCGCCTCGATCGATCCGGGATGCGCGCGCAGGGCTCAGGCGTCCGGCTCGCTCGCGCCAATACGCAGCGACGGGCTGAAGCGCAGCGCGTCGAGCATCGCGTCGACGTGCAGCTCGGCGTTGCTCGCCACGTCGAACACGTCCGGCAGGATCGCCGTATCGCGCAGGGCGCCGCCAATGAACGAATGGAGCACGCGCGAAGCGCGCTTGGGGTCGAGGTCGGCGGGCAGCTGGCCCTTCGACATCGCATTGCGCAAACCCTGCTCGATGCTCGCCAGGCCCTCGCGCATATCGGTCTGATGGCGCGCCATCACGGGTCCCATCTCCTCGACGAACTCGCACTTCAGGAACAGGATCTCGAACACGCGGCGGCGGCGCGCGTCGGTTGCCGTATTGCGCAGACACAGAATGCACAAATCGCGCATGCGCCCGAGCGGGTCGGGCTCGCCGGGATCCGTCGATGCCACCTTCAGCTCGTCGAGCGGCAGCACCACGCGGTCGAACATGGCCGTGAACAGGTCGCCCTTGTTTTCAAAATGCCAATAAATCGCGCCGCGCGTCACGCCCGCGGTCTGGGCGATGTCGGCCAGCGAAGTGCGCGACACGCCCTTTTCGTAAAAGACGTGTTCGGCGGCGTCGAGGATCCGGTTGCGCGTCTCCAGCGCTTCCTCTTTCGTTCGGCGGACCATTTTCTAAGATGAGTGCGTTGCTGCGGGTTAGGGGGAATCAATGTATTTGGGGTGCGAACCGTAATGTATTGATTTGTAATATGGCGGTGATGCGCGGATCGCTCCTGAAGTACCACTCAACGGTTACGTAACGTCCTTTTACATTCGTTCGCGGATGTATCTATAATAGCACCCCACCACCTAGGTGCCTCAAGTGGTGATGTCCGGTTAATATCCGTCCTTGGCCAAGTGGTCGTAGAAACCCCAATGCGCGACGCCTCTCGCGGCGGCGCGCGGCAGTATCGCCCGGACGGATATGTAGACCGGAACGCGCCTTTCTAGAAGAAAGTACCGGGTTTATCCGTCAGGTATTTGCCAGATGCTGGCGTGCGTGGTCGTCCTCCTCGTTGCAGGACGCCGCACGCTTTTATTGTCAGTTATAGACAGAGGTCGCTCCATGCGCGTCGAACGGGTTCCATTCCGCCTAATCAGTGTCGCGACGGCTGCCATCGTGCTCGCAGCCTGCGGGCAAAAGCAGTCGGCGCCGCCGCCGCAAACCCCCGAAGTGGGTATCGTCACCGTCCAGCCGTCCGCCGTGCCGGTCGTCTCCGAGCTTCCCGGCCGTACCAGTGCCTTCCTCGTCGCGCAAGTGCGCGCACGGGTGGACGGCATCGTGCTGCGCCGCGAATTCACCGAAGGCGCGATCGTGAAGGCCGGTCAGCGGCTCTACAAGATCGACCCCGCGCCGTATATCGCCGCGCTCAACACCGCCAAGGCCACGCTCGCCAAGGCGCAGGCCAACCTGGTCACGCAGAACGCGCTGGTTTCGCGCTACAAGGTTCTGGTGCAGGCCAACGCCGTGAGCAAGCAGGACTACGACAACGCCGTTTCCGCGCAAGGCCAGGCGGCAGCGGATGTCGCCTCCGGCAAGGCCGCCGTCGATACGGCGCAGATCAACCTCGGCTACACCGACGTCGTTTCGCCGGTCACGGGCCAGGTCGGCATCTCGCAGGTCACGCCGGGCGCCTATGTGCAGGCGAGCGCCGCGACGCTCATGTCGACGGTTCAGCAGCTTGACCCGATGTATGTCGACGTCACCCAGTCGAGCCTCGATGGCCTGAAGCTGCGCCGCGCGATTCAGGAGGGCCGCCTGTCGACTAACGGCCCGAATGCCGCGAAGGTTTCGCTCGTGCTCGAAGACGGCCGCGTGTACGCGCAGAAGGGCAAGCTCCAGTTCAGCGACGTCACGGTCGACCAGACCACCGGCTCGGTGACGGTTCGCGCGCTCTTCCCGAACGCCGACCGTGTGTTGCTGCCGGGCATGTTCGTGCGCGCGCGCATCGAAGAAGGCATCAACAACAACGCGTTCCTCGTGCCGCAGGTGGGCGTGCTGCACGACCAGAAGGGCCAAGCTTCGGTGTACGTCGTCGGCAAGGACGACAAGGTCGTGCCGACGCCGATCGTCACGTCGGGCGCGCAGGGCCAGGACTGGGTCGTGGAGAGCGGCCTGCAGGCCGGCGACCGCGTGATCGTGCAAGGCACCGACAAGGTCAAGCCGGGTGCGCAGGTCAAGCCTGTCGCGGCGCAACTGCCGCCGCCGCCGCCGCCGGGCGCGCCTTCGGCCGACATGGCGACCGCTTCGGGCAATGCGAACGCTGCCAGCGCCGCATCGGGTCCGAAGGGTGCCTCGGCTGCGCCTGCCGCCTCTGCAGCGCAATAACCGGGAGCCTGTTTCATGGCAAAGTTCTTTATTGATCGCCCAATCTTTGCATGGGTGATCGCCATCATCCTGATGCTGGCGGGCGTGGCCTCGGTGTTCACGCTGCCGGTCGCGCAGTATCCGACCATCGCACCGCCTTCCATCCAGATCAGCGCGAACTATCCGGGCGCGTCGGCCAAGACGGTGGAAAACACGGTCACGCAGGTGATCGAGCAGCAGATGAGCGGTCTCGACCACCTGCTGTACATCTCGTCGACTTCCGATGACTCGGGCACGGCCACGATTACGCTGACGTTCGCCGCGGGCACCAACCCGGACATCGCGCAGGTGCAGGTGCAGAACAAGCTGCAGCTCGCCACGCCGATTCTGCCGCAGGTGGTGCAGCAGCTCGGTATCAGCGTGACGAAATCGAGCAGCAGCTTCCTGCTGGTGCTTGCGTTCGTGTCCGAAGACGGCAGCATGACCAAGTACGACCTCGCGAACTACGTGGCGTCGAACGTGAAGGACCCGATCAGCCGTATCGACGGCGTGGGTACGGTCACGCTGTTCGGCTCGCAATACGCGATGCGCGTGTGGCTCGATCCAAACAAGCTCACGAACTTCCAGCTAACGCCAACCGACGTCACAGCGGCGATCACCGCGCAGAACGTGCAGATCGCGGGCGGCCAGCTGGGCGGCACGCCGGCGGTGGCGGGGCAGTCGTTCCAGGCGACCATCACCGAATCGACGCTGCTGCAGACGCCTGAGCAGTTCGGCAACATCCTGCTGAAGGTGAACCAGGACGGCTCGCAGGTGCGCCTGAGGGACGTAGCGCGTATTGGTCTGGGCGGCGAAAACTACAACTTCGACACGAAGTACAACGGTTCGCCGACGGCCGGTCTGGGCATTCAGCTCGCGACGGGCGCCAACGCGCTGCAGACCGCGAAGCTCGTGCGCCAGAAGATCGACGACCTCTCGAAGTACTTCCCGCACGGTCTCGTCGTGAAGTACCCGTATGACACGACGCCGTTCGTGCGCCTGTCGATCGAGGAAGTGATCAAGACGCTGCTGGAAGGCATCGTGCTGGTGTTCCTCGTGATGTACCTGTTCCTGCAGAACCTGCGCGCGACGTTGATTCCGACGATCGCGGTGCCGGTGGTGCTGCTGGGTACGTTTGCGATCATGGCAATGGTGGGCTTCTCGATCAACACGCTGTCGATGTTCGGCCTCGTGCTCGCCATCGGCCTGCTGGTGGACGACGCGATCGTGGTCGTGGAGAACGTCGAGCGGGTGATGGTGGAGGAGGGCCTGGGGCCGAAGGAAGCCACGCGCAAGGCCATGGGCCAGATCACCGGCGCACTGGTGGGCGTGGCGCTCGTGCTCTCCGCGGTGTTCGTGCCGGTGGCGTTCTCGGGCGGCTCGGTTGGCGCCATCTACCGGCAGTTCTCGCTCACGATCGTGGCGGCGATGGTGCTGTCCGTGCTCGTCGCGCTGATTCTCACGCCGGCGTTGTGCGCGACCATCCTCAAGCCAATTCCGAAGGGCCATCACGAAGAGAAGAAGGGCTTTTTCGGCTGGTTCAACCGCACGTTCGAGACGAGCCGCGACAAGTATCACAGCGGCGTGTACCACGTGATCAAGCGCTCGGGCCGCTGGCTCATCATCTACCTCGCGGTGATCGTCGCGGTCGGCCTGCTGTTCGTGCGCCTGCCGAAGTCGTTCCTGCCCGATGAAGACCAGGGCACGATGTTCGTGATCGTGCAGACGCCCGTGGGCTCGACCCAGGAAACGACGGCACGCACGCTCGCCAACATCCAGAACTGGTTGCTCAAGGACGAAGGCAGCATCGTCGAGTCGGTGTTCACGGTGAACGGCTTCAGCTTCGCGGGCCGTGGCCAGAACTCGGGTCTCGTGTTCGTGCGGATGAAGGACTACAAGCAGCGTCAGCACGCGGACCAGAAGGTCCAGGCGCTGGTGCGGCGCATGTTCATGCACTACGCGGGCTACAAGGACGCGATGGTGTTCCCGGTGAATCCGCCTTCGATTCCTGAACTCGGCACCGCGTCGGGCTTCGACTTCGAACTGCAGGACCGCGGCGGTCTCGGCCACGAGAAACTGATGGAAGCGCGCAACATGCTGCTCGGCATGGCGGCGAAGGATCCGACGCTCGCCGTCGTGCGCCCGAACGGCCTGAACGACACGCCGCAGTTCACGGTGGATATCGACCGTGAAAAGGCCGAGGCACTCGGTGTGACGGCGGCTGCGGTCGACCAGACCTTCTCGATCGCCTGGGCGTCGGCATACGTGAACAACTTCCTCGATACGGATGGCCGTATCAAGAAGGTGTACGTGATGTCCGATGCCCCGTTCCGCATGACGCCGGAAGACATGGGCCTCTGGTACGTGCGCAACAGCGCGGGCGGGATGGCGCCGTTCAGCTCGGTCGCGAAGGGCCGCTGGACCTTCGGTTCGCCGAAGCTCGAGCGCTACAACGGCATCTCGGCGGTGGAAATCCAGGGTCAGGCGGGGCAGGGCAAGTCGACCGGCCAGGCCATGACGGCCATGGAGCAGATCGCGGCGAAGCTGCCCGCGGGTATCGGCTACGAATGGACGGGCCTGTCGTATCAAGAGCGCCAGTCGGGCTCGCAGGCGCCGATTCTGTACGGCATCTCGATCCTCGTCGTGTTCCTGTGTCTCGCGGCGCTGTATGAAAGCTGGTCGATTCCGTTCGCGGTCATCATGGTGGTGCCGCTCGGCGTGCTCGGCGCGCTGCTGGCGGTTACCTTGCGTGGGCTCGAGAACGACGTGTTCTTCCAGGTGGGTCTGTTGACCACTGTGGGTCTGTCGGCGAAGAACGCGATTCTGATCGTGGAGTTCGCGCGCGACCTGCAGGCCGAAGGGAAGATGGGACCGATCGAGGCGGCGCTCGAAGCTTCGCGACTGCGTCTGCGGCCGATTCTCATGACGTCGATGGCGTTCATTCTCGGCGTGCTGCCGCTCGCGATCAGTAACGGCGCGGGTTCGGCTTCGCAGCACGCCATCGGCACGGGCGTGATCGGCGGGATGATCACGGCCACGTTCCTCGCGATCTTCATGATCCCGATGTTCTTCGTGGTGATTCGCGCGAAGTTCGCCGGCGAGAAGGAAGACGCGGACGTCGCGCTCCAGCACTACGAAGAGCACCACGCGCACGACCATGACCAGGACAACGGCGCGAATGGCGGTGGCGCTCGCGGTCAGGGCGGCACGGGTGGCAACGACGGCAGCAACGGCGACGGCCCGGGCAAGGAAGGACATTGAGATGCATAAACTATCCGTAATTGCATTGGCTACCGCGCTCCTCGCGGGTTGCACGATGGAGCCGTGGTACCACCGGCCCGAAGCGCCGGTGTCGCAGAGTTTCCCGCAAGGCGGCGTGTACGCCACGCAGCCGGTTGCTGCGGGCGCGAATGGCCAGAACGGCCAGGCTGCCCCGAGCGCCAATGGCGCCGCGGCGACCGACATCGGCTGGCGCGAGTTCTTCGTCGATCCGCGCCTGCAGCAACTCGTGGACATCGCGCTGAAGAACAACCGCGATCTGCGCGTCTCGGTGCTCAACGTCGAGGCGGCGCGCGCGCAGTATCAGATCGTACGCGCCGATCTGTTCCCCGCGATCAACGGTGTGGGAACGGAAACGCGTACGCGCGTGCCGAGGAACTTTCAGACCACGGTGAACAACCCGTACAGCGTCTACAACGTGGGTGTGCAGGCTTCGTGGGAACTGGACTTCTGGGGACGCATCCGCAGCCTGAAGGACCAGGCGTTGGCGCAGTACCTCTCGACGGCGTATGCGCGCAAGGCAGCGGAGATCACGCTGGTTTCGGAAGTCGCTGACCAGTACCTGACCATGCTTTCCGACGACGACCTGCTCAAGGTCACGCAGGAAACGCTCAAGACGGCGCAGGACTCGTACAACATCGCGAAGGCGCAGTTCGATACGGGCACCGGCACCGAGCTCGATTTGCGTCAGGCGCAGACGGTGGTCGAGAACGCGCAGGCCAACATGCAGGCGCAACTCCGGGCGCGCGCCCAGGCCGAAAACGCACTCGTGCTGCTGATCGGCGAGCCGCTGCCGGCGGATCTGCCGCAAGGCCTGCCGCTCGACGGCCAGCCTCTGCTCAACGACATTCCGGCAGGCCTGCCTTCGGATCTGCTCACGCGTCGTCCGGACATCATGCAGGCTGAAGAGACGCTGCTCGCGGCAAACGCCAACATCGGCGCGGCACGTGCGGCGTTCTTCCCGAAGATCTCGCTCACGGCGGCGTTCGGCACCGAAAGCCTGTCGCTCGGCGGGCTCTTCAAGGCCGGCACGGCGGCATGGAGTTTCGCGCCGCAGATCACGCTGCCGATCTTCGAAGGCGGGTCGAACATCGCGAACCTGAAACTCGCGAATGTCGAGAAGCGCATCGAGATCGCCAACTACGAGAAGTCGATCCAGTCGGCGTTCCGCGAAGTGGCCGACGGTTTGGCGGCGCGCGGCACCTACGACGAGCAGATCGCCGCGCTCGAGCGCAGCACCTTTGCGAACCAGCGCTCGCTCACGCTTTCGGAACTGCGTTACAAGAACGGCGTGGACAGCTATCTGCCGGTGCTGGCCGCGCAGACCAGCCTCTACACGGCGCAGCAGTCGCTCGTCACGGCGCGTCTCGCGCGCCTGACCAACCTCGTCGATCTGTATCGCGCGTTGGGCGGCGGCTGGATCGCGCACTCGGGCGAGACGCCGCGCGAGCCCGATGCGCCGGCCGATTACGGCGCGGCCAGCGCGCCGGTGGCGGCTTCGGCTGCGACGGCGGGGTAACGCGCTACGACTTCGGAATCGAAAGCCAAGAACGCCACGGAAGACCGTGGCGTTTTTTTTCGCGTGTGGGCGTGCGCAAAGCGGGTAAAAAAAGCGCCATGGTTTCCCATGGCGCCGAACCAGCAAAAGACCCCGGCCGCCTGTGTATAGATGGACACCTGCGAGCGGGGCACCTCTCGCGTCAACTCAATACGTTCAAACCCGGTTCGATCAGCGCAGTAAGATCAGCGCAGTAAGATCAACTCAGTGCGCGGCCGAGCGCGGCATTTCGTGGCCCACATCCGGCGCCTGCTCCGTGTCGGGACGACCTTCGAGATCGTGCCCGGCGCGGCGGATCGCGCGCTCGGCGGCTTTCTCGCTCTTCGCACCGTTGAAGATCAGATTCAGTACCACCGCCGAAACCGAAGCGAGCAGGATGCCGCTATGGAGCAGAGGCGAAAGCGCGGGCGGCAGCTTGGCGAAGAAGTGCGGCGACACCACCGGCACGAGGCCGAAACCCACGCTCACGGCCACGATGAAGAGGTTGTGCTGGTTCTTCACGAAGTCCACGCGCGATAGCACCTTGATGCCGTTCGCCGCCACCATGCCGAACATCACGATGCCTGCGCCGCCCAGCACGAAGGCGGGCACGGAGGCGACCATCTGCGCCATCTTCGGAAACAGGCCGAGCAGTACGAGAATCACGCCGCCCATCGCGCACACGTAGCGGCTCTTCACGCCCGTCACGCCGATGAGGCCCACGTTCTGCGAGAACGACGTATGCGGGAACGAGTTGAAGATGCCGCCGATCAGCGTGCCGAGACCGTCCACGCGCAGGCCGCGCACGAGTGTGGCCTGATCGACGGGGCGCTCGACCATGTCGCCTACGGCGAGGAACATGCCCGTCGATTCGATGAAGGTCACGAACATCACGATCACCATCGTCGCGATCGGCAGGATGTGGAACTTCGGCATGCCGAAGTGGAACGGCGTGACGATGCCGACCCACGGCGCGCTGGCCATGCCTTCGAGGTTCACGCGACCGAGCGCAAGGGCGATGGCAAAGCCCGCGACGATGCCGAGCAGCACCGAGATATTGGCGATGAAGCCGCGCCCGAACTTGTTGATGAGCAGGATCAGCATCAGCACGAGCAGCGAGAGGCCGAGGTAGATGGGGTTGCCGTAGTCGGGGTTGCCCACGCCGCCCGCGGCCCAGTTGATGCCCACTTCCATGAGCGAGAGGCCGATCACCGCGATCACGGTGCCTACCACGACAGGCGGGAAGAAGCGCAGCAGCTTGCCGATCATCGGCGCGATCACGATGCCGATCGCGCCCGCCGCGATGGTCGAGCCGAAGATATCGAGAAGGCCGAGCGAGGGATTGGTGCCGATGGCGATCATCGGGCCCACCGAGGCGAACGTGCAGCCCATGATCACGGGCAGGCGGATGCCGAAGATCCACAGGCCGAGCGTCTGGATCAGCGTGGCGATGCCGCAGGCGAACAGGTCGGCGCTGATGAGGAAGGCGACCTGGTCTTTCGGCAGCCCGATCGCGCCGCCGACGATGAGCGGCACAGCGACTGCGCCTGCGTACATCACGAGCACGTGCTGGATGCCGAGTGTCAGCAACTGGCTAAACGGCAGGCGCTCGTCGCAGGGGTGGACCTGCTTCTGGCCTGACCGCTGGGCGGCCTGGTCCTCAATGCCCTTGGCTTGCATGTCGTCTGTCTCCGTCTCTTTGTTTAGGGATATGGCCTCCAAGGTATGCGGTAAGAAAATATGCAACAAGACCGCTGGAGACTATTCCGTGCTTTCCGGCGACGATATGCGCGCGGAGCGATAGCCAGGCGACATAAGGGTGGGGTCGGCACGCGTGGGCCGCGCGCGGGGGCTTCATGGCGGCAACGCGTGACGCCGGTTCGGACCGCGCATGTGGCGGCGCAAGGCGGGAAGCCCCTGTTTGCGGCGGTTGAGCGCCTTTGCGCGATGGGCGCCGCGGCGCGGGCGTGGCGGTACCGAACCATGCCAGAGCGTGTGCGGGGGCGGCGAGCCCAGGCTGGCGATGCCCAACGGGTCATGTCACATATGGCCGCGCCGTTATGATCTCTATTTCGAATGCGGCATGTGAGCCATTTTGCATCGCGCGCTCGCCCACCGGGTTAACCCGCGAATGGACGTTTTTCGCGTCGAAATCGGCTGTGTTGCGCGCGGGTTCGCGGCAAGTTTGAAGGCCCCGCTTAACGCGCGTCCGGCGCCGAGGATCTCGCCGCGCATCACGCCGGTATGATCGTTTTTCCCGTCCTCACCCACCTCGCACACCGTTTCCCATGAGCCCATCGCAGACGCGTTTTCTCGGTATCGACCTCGGCACCGGTTCACTCAAGCTCGGCATCATCGATGACGACGGCGTCGAGCGCGCCGCCGCGAGCGTGGCCTACGCGCTCGAAACACCGCAGCCCGGCTGGGCCGAGATCGCCGCGGATCGCTGGTGGGACGCGCTCGTCGTGGCCTGCGCGCGGCTGCCCGAGAGCGAGCGCGCCGCGGTGCGGGCAATCGGCTTTTCCGGACAGATGCATGGCGTCGTGCTCACCGACGAAGCGGGCCGAGCGTTGCGCCCCGCGATGCTCTGGCCCGACACGCGCGCGCATGCGCTGCTCGATGCGTGGCCCGACGACGCCGGGCATGTGCAGCCCAACCCCGTCGCGCCCGGCATGGCGGGGCCGCTGCTGCGCTGGGTCCTGCACCACGAGCCGCAAGTCGCGCAAGCCACGCGCTGGGCGCTGCAGCCGAAAGACTGGCTGCGCGTGGCGCTGGGTGGCGAGTTCAAAGCCGATCCATCGGACGCGTGCGCGACGGCGCTCGCCGCCCCCGATGGCGCGTGGGACTTCGCGCTGATCGAGCGCCTGGGATTGCCTGCGCACTGGTTCGCGCCGCTTGCTGCATCTTATGAAGCGAGCGGCGCGCTAAGCGCGCAAGCCGCACGGGCGCTCGGGCTGCCCGCCGGCATCGTGCTCGCGACGGGCGCGGGCGACACGCCTTGCGCGGCGTTCGGCAGCGGCCTGGCCGACGAAGGCGATGCGCTCCTCACGACGGGCACAGGCGGCCAGATCGTCGTGACCGCGCGCAGCGAGCCGCCCGCGCGGCGCGGGCTGCATCGCTACCGCTCGGCGACGGGCGGCTGGTACACCATGGCCGCCATGCAGAACGTGGGCGTGGCGCTGGAAGCGGCGCGCGGCTGGCTGGCCTACGACTGGGCTTCGGCTTATGCGGATGGGTTCGCCGTGCCGCCGTCGGCGACGCTCGCGTTCCTGCCTTACCTGAGCGGGGAGCGCTCGCCGTGGCTCGACCCGGCGGCGCGCGGCGGCTGGCTCGGCGCTTCGCTTGGCGACTCGCGCGGCACGCTCATGCGCGCGGCGTTCGAGGGCGTCGCGTTCGCGTTGCGCGCGGGCCTCGACGCCGTGCGCAGCACCCGTGAAGCCGCCGATGGAGGCACGCGAGATGCGCGCAGTGTGGCGACGCTCAAGCTCGCGGGCGGCGGCTCCGTGGACGCGCGCTGGCGGCAGTTGCTCGCCGACACGCTCGACGCGGACCTCTACGCGATCGACTGCCCGAACGCAGCGGCGCGCGGCGCCGCGATGCTGGGCGGCCTCGCCTGCGGGCACTGGCGCATGAGCGACCTCGCGGCGCTTGCGCCGGCTGCGACGCAGGTGGCGTCGCCGCGCGAGGACGCCGCGCTCGCGCAGCGCTATGCACGCTTCATCGATCTCTATGGCCGCGTTCGAACCTGGTTTGCACCGGCATCGTGATGAGGCGTATCGACATCACCGATACACAGGAGCCGCGAAGATGAAGACGAAAGCCGCCGTCGCATGGAAAGCCGGGACCCCGCTGACGATCGAGGAAGTGGATCTGGAAGGTCCGCGCGCCGGCGAGGTGCTGATCGAAGTGAAGGCGACGGGCATTTGCCATACCGATTACTACACGCTCTCGGGCGCGGACCCGGAAGGGATCTTTCCGGCGATCCTCGGCCATGAAGGTGCGGGCATCGTGGTCGATGTCGGTCCGGGCGTGGGCACCGTGAAGAAAGGCGACCACGTCATTCCGCTTTACACGCCCGAATGCCGCCAGTGCAAATTCTGTCTGTCGCGCAAAACGAACCTGTGTCAGGCCATTCGGGCGACGCAGGGCAAGGGCCTCATGCCCGACGCCACCTCGCGCTTCTCGCTGAGCGGCAAGCCGCTCTATCACTACATGGGGACGTCGACGTTCTCGAACTACATCGTCGTGCCGGAAATTGCCGTGGCGAAAATCCGTGAAGACGCGCCGTTCGACAAGGTCTGCTATATCGGCTGCGGCGTGACGACGGGCGTGGGCGCGGTGGTGTACTCGGCGAAGATGGAAGCGGGCGCGAACGTGGCGGTGTTCGGCCTGGGCGGCATTGGCCTGAACGTGATTCAAGGCGCGAAGATGGTCGGAGCCGACAAGATCATCGGCGTGGATATCAACCCGAAGCGCGTCGAACTCGCGAAGCAGTTCGGCATGACGCATTTCGTCAATCCGAACGATGTCGAAAACATCGTCGATTACATCGTACAACTGACCGACGGCGGCGCCGACTATTCGTTCGAATGCATCGGCAACACGAAGGTGATGCGTCAGGCGCTCGAATGCACGCACAAGGGCTGGGGCCAGTCGTTCATCATCGGCGTGGCGGGGGCGGGCGAGGAGATCGGCACGCGCCCGTTTCAGCTCGTCACGGGCCGCCAATGGAAAGGCTCGGCGTTCGGCGGCGCGCGCGGGCGCACCGACGTGCCGAAGATCGTCGACTGGTACATGGAAGGCAAGATCAACATCGACGATCTGATCACCCACACGCTCGAGCTCGACCAGATCAACGAAGGCTTCGACCTCATGAAAAAGGGCGAGTCGATTCGCTCGGTCGTTCTCTACTGAGCGAGCCGTAACAGCAAAAAGGCGTTGCCACCGCGAGGGGCAACGCCTTTTTCATGGTTCGCGCGGCGTTCTAGCGACGTCCGATCAGGCTTGCGCCATAGACGAGCGCGGCGAGCGCGGTGATCCAGAAGCTGGTGGGCCAGTCGGTGTAGAACGCGAGCGTCACGCCGAGCCACGCCTGCACGAGCGCGAGCAGCGCGGCGAGCACGAGGCCGGTGGACAGTCGCGTGGTGAGATTCTGCGCGGCGGCGGCCGGACCGACCATCAGCGTAAAGACGAGCAGCACGCCGACGATCTGCGTGCACGCGGCCACCGCGAGCGCGGCGATGGCGAGGAACAGCATCGAGACCGCGCGCAGCGACACGCCCTTCGCTTCGGCGAGTTCGGGTTGCAGCGAGGCGAACAGCAGCGGCCGCATGATGGCGGCCAGCGCCGCCAGGCTCGCCACGGCGAGGGCGGCAAGCACGCCGAGCGTCTCGCGGTTCACGCCCAGGACGTTGCCGAACAGCAGCGCTGTGACCTGCGTGGCATACGACGTGAAGAAATGCAGAAACAGCAGGCCGAAGCCGAGCGCGAGCGAAAGAATCACGCCGATCGCCACATCGCGGCCCGCGAGCTTTTCGCCGAGCGCGCCCATTGAAACGCCGGCGGCGAGCGTGAAGCCCACCATGCCCCACATCGGCGAAACGCCTAGCAGCACGGCGCCCGTCGCGCCCGTAAAACCCACGTGCGAGAGCGCGTGGCCCGCGAAGGTCTGACCGCGCATCACGAGGAAATAGCCCACCACGCCCGCGAGCACCGCGACGATGCCCGACGCCGCGAAGGCGTTCACCATGAAATCGTATTCAAGCATCGTGCGTGTGGCCGTGTGTATTGTCGTTGTTGCCGTGGGCGTGGCCGCCGTGGTCATGGCCATGGTCGTGCTCATGCTCGTGGTCGTGCTTTTCGACTTCCACGTCGCCCGACATCACGAAGATGCGGCCCTTCATGCGCATCACTTCGATAGGCGAGCCGTAGAGGCGCGAGAGCACCGGCGCGGTGATGACTTCATCCACGCTGCCGAGCGCGGCCACGCCGTTGCCGAGATAGAGCACGCGGTCGAGCGCGTTGAGGAGCGGGTTCAGCTCGTGCGCAGAGAACAGCACCGCGATGCCCAGCTCGCGCTGCACGCGGCGCACGAGTTCGACCACGCCGCGCTGGTGGTTGGGGTCGAGGCTGATGAGCGGCTCGTCGAGCAGCAGCAGCTTCGGGTCGCCGAGCAGGCATTGCGCGAGCAGCAGGCGCTGGCGCTCGCCGCCCGAAAGCTCCGAAAGCGGGCGATCGGCCAGCGCGGTCGCCCCCACGAGGTCGAGCACGCGCGCAACGTCGGCGCGCGTGGCGGCGTCGGCGCGCGGCAGGCCCCAGCGGTGGCCGTCGGCGGCCATCGCCACGAAGTCGCGGCCGCGCACGCGGCGGCTCGCGAGCGCCGTGCGCGTTTGCGGCATGTAGCCGATTTTCGCGTTGCCGCGCGCGACCGGCTCGCCCAGCACGCGGATCGCGCCGTGCGAGGCCGGCACGAGGCCGAGAATGGCACGCATGAGCGTGGTCTTGCCCGCGCCGTTCGGCCCGAGCACGCCGATGAATTCGCCCTGGTTCACCGCGAAGTTCGCGTCGCGCAGGATCGTTCGTTCGCCGAGCGTCAGCGTCACGCCCGCTAGCGTGAGCACAGGCGCGGGTGCGCGGTGCGTGCCGTTGCGCTGTCCAGTTTGCTGTGAAGCGATATCGGTGGGCGAAGGGCCGGCCCCGGTCATGACGTCTGTCCTTGCTGAAAACGGTTAGTGTTGCCCTGCTGTTCCCACTGCCAGCGCCTTGTCGAGCGCGTCGAGCTGCGCGAGCATCCATTGCTGGAAGTTCACACCGGCCGGCTGCGTCTCGGTCACGCTCACGGACGGCACCTTCGACTGCTTCGCCAGCGCCAGCATGCGCCGCGTGAGCGCCTCGGTCGCCTGGCTGTTATAGATCAGCACGCGCACGCGGCGCTCGCGCAGGTCGCGCTCGAACGCGGCGATGTCCGAGGCGCTCGCCTCGGTGTCGTTCATCGCCGCGAGCTGAAAGCGCAGGTTGCGCATGTCGAGGCCGATCGCATCCGACATATAGCCGAACACCGGCTCCGTGGCCGTGACGGGCTGTCCCTGGTAGCGCGCGCGCAGCGCCGCGACCTTGGCGTCGACCGGTTGCAGCGAGGCGAGGAACGTTGCCAGGTTGGCATCGTACACGCTCTTGTGCGCGGGGTCCGCCGCGCCGAGCGCGGCGCTCACGGCGCGCGCCACGGCGGGCATGGTCTTCGGGTCGTACCAGAGGTGCGGATTGTCGCCCGCTTTCTTGCCGACGAGGTCCGCCGCGACGATCGTCGTGCGGCTGGTGCCGCTGTTGCCGGCGCCGGTGGCGCCGAGCAGCCTGGTCATCCACGGGTCGTAGTCGGCGCCGTTGTACACCACCACGCGCGCATGCTGGAGCGCGCGGGCGGTCTTCGGGCTGGCCTCGAAGAGGTGCGGGTCCTGGTCGGGGTTGCTCAGGATGCTCGTCACGTCCACGTAGTTGCCGCCAATCTGCTTGACGACGTCGCCGTAGAAGTTCTCCGCCGCTACAACGGGAATCGTGGCGCTGCCAGCCTGCGCCGCCAGGGCCGCGCTCGCGCTGCCGAAAGTGGTGCCCAGCGCGAGCGCCAGCCCGGCCGCGAAGCGCGCGAGCGTGACGCGACGGCGCGCGCCTGTTGTGGCAGGCCGGGGCGGGCAGTTGGCGCGGCTGAACGTGATCATGGTTCTATCCTTGTCTATAGGGAGCCTGAAAGCGGGCGAGGGCGCGTCGGCGTCGCGAAGGCGAGATGATATAACGTATCAATTTGATTGGCGAGTCGGCCCAACATCCGGTCAGGGGGCCGGATCTGCAGGCGGCAGCCAGTCTAGGTTTGCGCGTCGCACCATCGAAATCTCGGCCAATCGCGTTTGTTCGCCTTGACAGTCTCCGACTCGTATCCGATCATTCGATCAACGACAGAGCAAATGCTCACATGTCGGGCGATCGCTCAGCTGCTCCTCTGGACTGTCTGCCGGGCGCGCCCCGCACGAACGAAATTGGAGACAACCTGTGGCACACACCGCGACCCCAGCGGCCGGACGTTTGCAGGACAAGGTAGCCGTGCTGACTGGCGCGGCGAGCGGCATTGGCGAGGCGGTCGCGCAGCGCTATCTGGACGAAGGCGCGCGCTGCGTGCTCGTCGACGTGAAGCCCGCCGGGGCCGTCGCCCCAACGCTTGCCGCCGCGTACCCCGAGCGCGTGCTCGCGCTCTGCGCCGACGTCACCCGCCGTGAAGACATCGATCGCATCGTGGAGAGCGCGGTCGAACGTTTCGGCCGCATCGACATCCTCTTCAACAACGCGGCGCTCTTCGACATGCGCCCGCTCCTCGACGAATCCTGGGACGTGTACGACCGCCTCTTCGCGGTGAACGTGAAGGGCATGTTCTTCCTCATGCAGGCCGTGGCGCGCCGCATGGTCGAGCAGGGCCAGGGCGGCAAGATCATCAACATGTCCTCGCAGGCGGGCCGCCGCGGCGAAGCGCTCGTCTCCCACTACTGCGCAACCAAGGCCGCCGTGCTGAGCTACACGCAGTCGGCGGCGCTTGCGCTGGCGCCCCATCGCATCAACGTGAACGGCATCGCGCCTGGCGTGGTGGACACGCCGATGTGGGAGCAGGTCGACGCGCTCTTCGCACGCTACGAGCATCGTCCGCCCGGCGAGAAGAAGCGCCTCGTCGGCGAGGCCGTGCCGCTCGGGCGCATGGGCCTGCCCGAGGATCTTACGGGCGCCGCGCTCTTTCTCGCCTCCGCCGACGCCGATTACATTACCGCGCAGACCCTCAACGTCGACGGCGGAAACTGGATGAGTTGACCTTTCCCGCAACCCTTGCACAACGCATCACGACAGCAGCACGGCTGCAGCAAGACATAACGCAACGAACAAGGAGACAACGTCATGAAGCCAGCAATGAAGACCGCCGCAAAGTGCATAAGTCGAGCGGTGAGTGCGGGTGCACTCGTCGCCGCGGCGAGCGCCGCGCACGCGCAGACCGTCACAATCGCCATGTTGAACAACCCGGACATGATCGAGCTGAAGAAGCTCTCGCCGGCCTTCGAAAAGGCCAATCCGGGCATCAAGCTGAACTGGGTGATTCTCGAAGAAAACGTGCTGCGCCAGCGCGCGACCACTGACATCACGACCAACAGCGGCCAGTTCGACGTGATGATGATCGGCACCTACGAGGCGCCGCAATGGGGCAAGCGCGGTTGGATCATGCCGATGACGAACCTTCCCGCGAGCTACGACCTCGACGACGTGGTGAAGACCGCGCGCGACGGCCTCTCGTACAACGGCACGCTTTACGCGCTGCCGTTTTACGTCGAAAGCTCGATGACGTATTACCGCAAGGACCTGTTCGACAAGAAGGGCCTCAAGATGCCCGAGCAGCCGACCTATGACCAGATCAGGGACTTCGCCGACAAGCTCACCGACAAGTCCGCCGGCACCTATGGCATCTGCCTGCGCGGCAAAGCCGGCTGGGGCGAGAACATGGCGTACGTGACGACGGTCGCCAACACCTTCGGCGGCCGCTGGTTCGACGAGAAGTGGCAGGCGCAGCTCACCTCGCCCGAGTGGAAGAAGGCGGTGAACTTTTACGTCGACATGCTGAAGAAGGACGGCCCTCCGGGAGCGAGCTCGAACGGGTTCAACGAAAACCTCACGCTGATGTCCTCGGGCAAGTGCGCGATGTGGATCGACGCGACGGTGGCGGCCGGCATCCTCTACAACAAGCAGCAGTCGCAGGTGGCCGACAAGATCGGCTTCGCGGCCGCGCCGACCGAAGTCACGCCCAATGGCGCGCACTGGCTGTGGTCGTGGGCGCTCGCTGTGCCCAAGTCGTCGAAGTCGCAGGACGCCGCCAAGAAGTTCATCGAATGGGCCACGTCGAAAGAGTACGTCCAGATGGTCGCGCAGGACGAGGGCTGGGCTTCGGTGCCGTCGGGTACGCGAATTTCGACCTATCAGAATCCCGAGTACAAGAAGGCCGCGCCGTTCTCCGACTTCGTGCTGAAGGCGATCCAGACCGCCGATCCGAATCATCCGACTGCGAAGCCGGTGCCGTACACGGGTATCCAGTTCGTCGGGATTCCTGAGTTCCAGTCGTTCGGTACGGTCGTGGGCCAGAGCGTAGCGGGCGCCGTGGCGGGACAGATGAGCGTCGATCAGGCGCTTACCGCCGGTAATGCCGCTGCCAACCGCGCCGTGGCGCAAGCCGGGTATCAGAAGTAACTGCGAGAAGTCAGGCTGCGCCGTTCAGGCAGCCAGCGTAGTAGCGCGAGCGCGCGCCGGGCCACCCGGCGCGGCGCGCACCCTCGCGACAGCCGATGCCGCGCCGTGCCTCGCACAGGCGCGCAACCGAGAAGGGTGGTCCTCATGCGTCATCTCCATCTCCCCATGCCTATATTCAATCGAGCGCGCACGCCACAGAAACCGCAGCAGGTCGAATCGCGCCGCTCGGCCTCACGCTGGCTCGTGTCGCCGTCCGTCGCGGTGCTGCTGCTGTGGATGACGATCCCGCTCGCGATGACGATCTGGTATTCGTTCACGCGATACAACCTGCTGAATCCCGATCTCAAGGGTTTCGCGGGCTTCGACAACTACAAGTTCCTCGCCACCGATCCCTCGTTCGTGCCGTCGATCGTGCACACCATCGAGCTGATCGTGGCGGTGCTCGTGATCACCGTGGTCGGCGGCGTGCTGATGGCGGTGCTGTTCGACCGCAAGTTCATCGGTCAGGGCGTGGCGCGCCTGTTCGCCATCGCGCCGTTCTTCGTGATGCCCACGGTGAGCGCGCTGATCTGGAAGAACATGATCCTGCATCCGGTGTACGGCCTCGTGGCCATCGCCATGCGCTCGATGGGCATGACGCCGATCGACTGGTTCGCCGTCTATCCGCTCACGGCGGTCATCATGATCGTGGCGTGGCAGTGGCTGCCATTCGCGTTCCTCATTCTCTTCACGGCGATCCAGTCGCTCGACCAGGAGCAGAAGGAAGCTGCGAAGATTGACGGCGCGGGCCCCATTGCGTTGTTCTTCTACATTACGCTGCCGCACCTGCGGCGCGCGATTGCCGTTGTCGTGATGATGGAAACCATCTTCCTGCTCTCGATCTTCGCCGAGATCTACACGACCACGGGCGGCGGTCCCGGCAACGCGACCACCAACCTCACTTACCTGATCTACTCGATGGGCCTGCAGCAGTTCGACGTGGGCATCGCTTCGGCTGGCGGCATTCTCGCCGTCGTGCTGGCGAACATCGTGTCGTTCTTCCTCGTGCGCATGCTCGCGCGCAACCTCAAAGGGGAGTACGAAAAATGAGCCAGATTACCGCTACGCCCGCGCAATCGCCCGACGCGGTCAAACATTCGTCGCCGCTGCAGTTCATCGGGCGCGTGCTGCCGGGGTTGCTTGCCTGGCTGATCGCGATCGCGCTGTTCTTCCCGATCTTCTGGATGATGATCACGGCGTTCAAGACCGAGCAGCAGGCCTATATTCCGACGATCTTCTTTCAGCCGACGCTCGACAGCTTCAGAGAGGTGTTCGCGCGCAGCAACTACTTCGCGTTCGCGTGGAATTCGGTGCTGATCTCGGCCGGCGTGACGATCGTCTGCCTGATCTTTGCCGTGCCCGCGGCCTACGCGATGGCGTTCTTCCCGAACAAGCGCACGCAGGGAATTCTGCTGTGGATGCTTTCCACCAAGATGATGCCCTCGGTGGGGGTGCTCGTGCCGATCTACCTGCTGTGGAAGAACTCGGGGCTGCTCGACACCGTGAGCGGACTGGTGATTGTCTACACGCTCATCAATTTGCCGATCGCAGTGTGGATGGCGTACACGTACTTCAACGAGATTCCCAAAGACATTCTCGAAGCCGGGCGCATGGACGGCGCGGCCACCTGGCAGGAAATCGTCTATCTGCTCATGCCGATGGCGGTGCCGGGGCTGGCTTCCACCGCGCTCCTGCTCATCATCCTTTCGTGGAACGAAGCGTTCTGGAGCATCAACCTCTCCAGCTCGAACGCCGCGCCGCTTACGGTGTTCATCGCGTCGTATTCGAGTCCTGAGGGGCTGTTCTGGGCGAAGCTCTCTGCGGCATCGCTGCTCGCGGTCGCGCCGGTGCTGATCGTCGGCTGGCTTTCGCAGAAGCAACTGGTGCGCGGCCTCACCTTCGGGGCAGTCAAGTAATGGCCAATGCGATGTCCATTCAAGCCCTGATCTGCGATTGCGACGGCGTGCTGATCGACAGCGAAGCCGTGGCGGCCCGCGTGCTGGTGCGCGAGCTCGAAGCGCGCTGGCCCGGCGTGAACGCGGCGCCCGTCGTCATGCCGCTGCTCGGCCAGCGTATCGAGCGTGTGCTGGGCGGCGCGGGCGACGCGCTTGGGCGCAGCCTCACCGCCGCCGACGTCGATGCGATCCGCACCGTGGCCGAGGCCGAAGCGCGTGAGGCACCGCTGTTCCCGGGCGTCGTGGCGGCGCTGGAAGCCGTAACGCTCACCAGGGCCTGCGCGAGCAACAGCTACACGGCGGTGGTGCGTGAGGTGCTGGCGCGCAACGGACTCGATCGCTTCTTTGGCGCGCGCGTGTATTGCGCGGATATCGTCGCCCGGCCGAAGCCCGCGCCCGACGTCTATCTCGCGGCGGCGCAGGGCATGGACGTCGCGCCCGCCGCGTGCCTCGTGGTCGAGGACAGCGTGACGGGCGTGAGCGCGGCGCGCGCGGCCGGCATGACGGTGCTCGGCTTCGTGGGCGGCGCGCACGTGGGCGGCGACGCGCACGCGCACGAGTTGCGCGAAGCGGGTGCGAGCGAAATTTTCGACGACATGACGACGCTGCCCGCGCGGGTGGCCCACTGGATGAACCAGGCGCAAACGCGTTCGAACTGAACCGGTTTGCACAGAAACGGAGACACATCATGGCAAGCGTGATCCTCAGAGACGTACTGAAGCGCTACGACGACAACGAAGTGCTGCGCGACGTGAACCTCGATATCGGCGACGGCGAATTCGTCGTGTTCGTGGGCCCGAGCGGTTGCGGCAAGACCACGCTCATGCGCATGATCGCGGGGCTGGAGGACATCAGCGGCGGCGATCTGATGATCGACGGCACGCGCATGAACGACGTGCCGCCGGCCAAGCGCGGCATCGCGATGGTGTTCCAGTCGTACGCGCTGTATCCGCACATGACGCTGTACGACAACATGGCGTTCGGCCTCAAGCTCGCGGGCGCGAAGAAGCCCGAAATCGACGCGGCCGTGAAGAACGCCGCGAAGATCCTGCACATCGACCATCTGCTCGACCGCAAGCCCAAGCAGCTCTCGGGCGGCCAGCGCCAGCGCGTGGCGATCGGGCGGGCGATCACGCGCAAGCCGAAGGTGTTCCTGTTCGACGAACCGCTCTCGAACCTCGACGCCGCGCTGCGCGTGAAGATGCGCCTCGAATTTGCGCGCCTGCACGACGAACTCAGGACGACGATGATCTACGTGACGCACGATCAGGTCGAAGCGATGACGCTCGCCGACAAGATCGTCGTGCTCTCGGCGGGCAATGTCGAACAGGTCGGCAGTCCGAACCGTCTGTATCACGCGCCGGCGAATCGCTTCGTGGCGGGCTTCATCGGCTCGCCGAAGATGAATTTCCTCGACGGCACGGTGCAGCAGATCGGCAGCGACGGCATCGTCGTGCGCTACGAAACGGGTGATACCCAAAAGGTGGCCGTCGACCCGGGCAACGCGCGTGAGGGCGACAAGGTGACGGTGGGCATCCGCCCCGAGCATCTGCACGTCATGACGGGCGCGGAAGGCGTGAGCGCAAAGGCGATGGCGGTCGAGTCGCTCGGCGACGCTGCTTACCTCTACGCCGAATGTCCGGTTGCGCCCGACGGCCTGATCGCGCGCATTCCGCCGCTGGAGCGGCACGAGCGCGGCGAGGCATTCAAGGTCGGCTCGACGCCCGATCATTGCCATCTCTTCAATGCGGATGGCCTGGCGTTCGAGCGTCGCTTCGCGCAGCAACTGGCTGCGTGATTTCATTGGCTTGCTGGACGCACCGCCTCGCAGCGTGAGGCGGTGTTCTGTGTGGCGAGGTACCTGAGGTTGCCTTTGTTAGCCCGCTTCATGCGGGCTTTTTTTTTGTGCGCCGAGCATGCGCAACAGCTTGGGGGTGCGAGTCCCCTGCCCAGCCAGATGGGGCGAAGGGCTAGTGAAACGCAAGGGCGTCGTCGCGAGGCGGGGTCTGAAGGAAGCGTGTAGCAAAGCCGCGACCTGACGAACAGAAACCAGATATGAGGCCCACCAGGTCGGACGAGCGAGCAAATGATCGCGAAGTCCACAACCATCAAGGACCGGGGAGGTAGATCTGGCAGGTGTGCGGTGAAGGCGGTTGAGCTTACCTCGGGAGGCCTGCGTGGTGTCCAGTAGGACT